>CAMAYO010000057.1 GCA_945862465.1 Pseudorhodobacter antarcticus
CACTTGGTAGGCGAACGTTCAGAAAAACTGTCTCCGCTCAAAATGTTGCACCGCCTAACCCATTGATAATGAACGGGTCCCTCCTGTTTGTAACCGTCTTCGGGGGGGCGAGGCGCAAGGCTTTCCCAGTGACACCGCTGAAAACACCCGTTTCGTTTCGCTTTGACGCGAACCTCAATAAAACAAAGGCCTGACGGCCTGACAAACCACGCCTGAACCGAAACGGGGATCGGACCCCATTTCGCTTCGCGACCTCCCAAGGACATTCCCATGGACGTTGTCGACCTGCCGCTTGCGCAGATCATTCCCTACGCGCGCAACCCGCGGCGCAACGCGCAGGCCATCGCGACGGTCGCAGCCTCGATCCAGGAGTTCGGCTGGCGCCAGCCCATCGTTGTCGATGAAGCGATGGTGGTTCTGGCTGGGCACACGCGCCTGGAGGCCGCCCGCAAGCTCGGCTTCAAGACCGCACCGGTGCATGTCGCCAAGGGGCTTACCGCGTCCCAGGCGCGCGCGTTCCGGATCATGGACAACCGCTCCAGCGAAAACGCCGAGTGGGACAAGGACCTCTTGAACCTCGAACTGGCGGATCTGCTCGAGGCAAATAGCAACCCTCATGGATGTGTGGTGACACGCCCGAAGGCGTATCCGTCAGGCGGCCAGGTGGGCGGGCTTCTTGCCAAGAATGATCATGCCGAGGATGTCATCATCGGTGACGTCCTTTACGTTCACGGTGCCGACCAACTGGCCATTTTTCATGACTGACGCCCGATCACAGAGCTTCATGACGTTGTGGATGTCATGCTCGATCAGGAAGATGCCTAGTCCTTGTGCCTTCAACTCCTGAATCAGCTCCGCCACCATCTGGGTCTCATGCGGGCCAAGGGCGGCGGTCGGCTCGTCCATGATCAGGATCTTGGCATTGAAGTAGACTGCGCGGGCGATGGCGACAGACTGGCGCTGTCCACCCGAGAGGGCCGACACTGGCACGCTGAACTTGCGGAAGTTCGGGTTCAATCGGCCCATGATCTTACGGGCCTCCGCTTCCATCTTTGCATCGTCGACGATGCCCCGTTTCTTGATCTCACGCCCCAGGAATAGGTTCGAAGCCGCATCGAGATTGTCGGCCAAAGCCAGCGTCTGGTAGATAGTCTCGATGTTCAAGTCGCGTGCATCGCGGGGATTGTTGATCTCGACCTCCTGACCACTGATCAGAATCTGGCCAGCGTCCTTTTGATAAGCGCCCGAGAGGCACTTGATCAGCGTCGACTTGCCTGCGCCATTGTGGCCCAGAAGGCCGACCACTTCGCCGGGGTAAAGGTCGATAGACACGCGATCCACCGCCTTGATCCCACCAAAAGAGATGGAAATGTCGCGCATCTCGACGAGAGGTTTGGTTCTGTCGATCATTTGGAAAGCCCCAGACGCTTGCGATAAAGGATGTCGACCCAGACGGCGATGATCAGGACGAGGCCGACGACGATGTTCTGGAAAGGCGTGTCCACGCCGACCATGGCCATGCCGGATTGCAGAGATTGCATAATGAGTGCGCCGAGGATCGCACCATAAATGGTGCCTACACCCCCCGCCAAAGCCGTGCCGCCGATGACCGCAGCGGCGATCACACGCAGTTCTTCCAACATGCCGATGTCATTGCCATGGCTTTGAAGGCGCGCCTGAGCGACCAGAGCCGCAAGGGCGCAAAGAAATCCCATCAGTGCAAAGATCTTCACGGTCAGTGCGCGGGTGTTGATCCCAGAAAGTTCGGCCGCGTCGGGGTTGCCGCCCATAGCGAAGATGTATCGGCCGAAGGTCGTCTTGCGGGCGACGACAGTCATCATGACACCCACCGCGATCAGGATCAGAACCGAGATCGGCAGGCCGTGCATGGCGGTATAACCCTCTGGCATAGCCTCGCCCCGCGCCTCGAACAGGCGCTTCAGCTTGGCCGCCGGCACTGGATAGCGCGACAGCCAGCCGACGAAGAACAGGATCACACCCACAATCAAACCGGCCATGACGGCTTCGGCCCAGACCGGTTTCACCATGAAGCCATGGCTTTGCTTGTTCCGACGCGAGGCGAAAATGGCCCATACGGCAATCGCAGCGGCAATCAAGCCCAGAACCCAACTTGCCGTGGCGCCAAGGACGCCTTCAGTACCGCCGAACATCAAGAGGTTGGGGTCAGTCAAGGATACTGACTGCCCGTTGGTGGTGAACCAGTTCACGTTGCGCCATACGAAAAGGCCACCAAGCGTGACTATGAAGGAGGGGATCCGCTGATACCCGACCAGCCAGCCAGTCACCCCGCCCATCACCGTGCCGAAGGCCAGACCGATCACCACGGTGACGGCAAGGACGGCAGGATTGCCATACTCGGTGCCGAAGACGGATGGCAGCCAGGACGTCTGGCTCATGGCCATGATGGCCGAGCACATGGCCAGCATTGACCCGACTGACAGGTCAATGTGCCGTGCAACGATCACAAAGACCATTCCGCAGGCCATGATCGCCACCGGGACAGTCTGCACGGCGATGTTGAATACGTTCCGCGGCCCCACAAATGTGCCGCCGGTCCAGATGGTAAACACGACAGCGACGGCTGCAAAAGCCATCAGCATGCCAAGCAGCCGAACGTCGATTTCCAACGTGTCGATCACCCTGCGGCGCTGTGCCGTTCCCGGTGCGGAAAGCCCTTGATCTGACATCTTCTCTTTCCTCCCTCGAGCACCTTGCGGCGCTTCCCCCTTTTGGATTCGCCCCGGCCCTAAGACAAGCCGGGGCGCACCGATCGGTTTCAGATTACTCGCAGACTGCCACGCCCGAGACACCGGCGCAGAGCACGTCCTTAGTGATCCAGCCCGCATCCAGCACCAGGTTCAGGTTGTCCTTAGTGATTGGCTGCGGCGCGAGCAGTGTCGCGTTCACTTCCTTGCCGCCCGGGGTGGTAAACTTGGCCGTACCGGCAACAGCGTCCATTGCGGTGCCGCTGGCCAGAGCGACAGCGATTTCACCGGCGTTGCGTCCAAGCGCACGGCTGTCCTTCCAAACGGAAACAGTCTGAGTACCCAGAGCCACGCGGTTCAGCGCGGCCATGTCGCCGTCCTGACCAGAGACCGGAATACCGGCCATACCCTGAGCAGTCAGCGCTGCCACGACGCCACCAGCGGTGCCGTCGTTCGAGGCGACGACAGCGTCAACGCCATTTTCGAGCTCGGTCAGGATCTGCTCCATATTCTTCTGGGCGTTGGCGGGCTGCCAGTCGTCCGTGTAAGCTTCACCGACGATGGTGACATCACCCGCGTCGATCGCCGCTTGCAGGACTTCCTGCTGGCCCCCGCGCAAGAAGTCTGCGTTCGGGTCAACGGGCGAACCCTTGATCATGACGTAACGGCCCTTCGGCATCGCTTCGAGAACAGCGCGGGCCTGCATCCGGCCGACTTCGACGTTGTCGAAAGTCAGGTAGTAGGCGCGCGGATCGTCGATCAGACGGTCGTAGCCCACCACCGGGATGCCAGCGTCAGCAGCGGCATCCAAAGCTGGGCCGATCGAGGCCGAGTCCTGCGCCAGGATGATCAGTGCCGAACAGCCTTGGGTGATCATCCCTTCGATGTCGGCCAACTGCTTGGTGGCCGAGGTCTGCGCATCGGCAGAGATGTATTCGGCGCCAGCAGCGTCCAGCGCGCCCTTGATCGCCGCCTCATCGGTCTTCCAGCGCTCTTCACGGAAATTCGACCAGCTCACGCAGACTTTCAGATCAGCGGCCTGCGCCATCGAGGTCAGGCTTGCAATCGCGACGGAAGCAAGCAGCAGATATTTCTTCATTCGTGTTCCTCCCATGGAATCACCGGCCCTTTAAATGCCGGTCTGGCGACTACCGCCTGCAGTGATCTGAAGCATTTGCAGTTCAATTGTCAATTAATGTTTTTGGCAATGAATCTTGCATCGCAATTGTCATTGCTTTCAAAACCCTGCCCGCCATGGCGGACAAGGAGAATTGCCTTCCGACCGTGTTGCAGCTTTTAAGTTAGCGATTTCAACAAGGTAGATACATACTCCAGGCTTGCCCGCATGTGCGCGAGAAGTTCCGGATCGTTCTGTACGGCGGGACTGAACGGTTCCATCGAGACAAAGCCCGAGTAACCGCTGGCGACAAGGTTTCGCAAAAGCCCGATGTTGTCGACGCGGTCGTCAATAAAGACCAGCCCACGGTCAGGTTCTGTCAGCTCATCGGGTTTCAGGTCGGCCCGCGAGATGCCAGACATATGCGCCAGACCGATGCGGTCGTAGTGCATCGCGTTATCTCCACAGCGGAAAAACTGGAACGTGTCAAAACAAAGCTCATATGCGTCCCACCCATCCACATCGGACACGGCAGCCACAGCCATGCTCTGCCGCTTCATGGTCGACCCTTTCATGCCAAGGGGTTCGACATAGCCTGTGATGCCGTGGTCTTTCAGGATCGGACGCAGCTTTTTCAGCCCGTCGCGAAGATTGCGCTCTGCTTCGACGTCGGTCCAGCCATGATCGTCGTTGTGAACCGGGCAAAGCACCACCCCCGGTGCGCCTAGGGTCGCGGCATATGAAATGATCGCTTCTGCCTCTCTGGCGCGCGCAGGCTTCCAATCGTTGAACCGCTGGAGGGCGTTCACCGATGCGACGCCCAAGCCGGCGGCATCCAGCCGTGCCTTCACCTCTTTCGCGGGTGTGCCGTCGGCGAACTCGCGTCCTTCGACGTCATTGCGGACTTCCACCGCACTGACCCCCGAGGACACAGCGAGCGTGATGAAATCGGCCAGCGACATCTGCGGCGCGCAAGTTCGGTTCAGGGCAAAGCGGATTGGCATCGAGGGTTCCTTGAAAGTTTGCTTGTGTCAGGCGTAAAGCGCAGGTCGTGCGCCGAGAAAGAGCTTGGCCTTGGTCCCGGTTTCCAGTGCGGTGACAACTTGTTCCGCAACAGCCGTTGCAACGTATCCGTCCCAGGCCGAAGCCCCGGCGGGACTGCCGGTTGCAACAGACTTCACCCAGGCCGTCATCTGGACGCGGTAAGCATCGCGGAAACGCGGCACCCAATTTTCCGGCCATTCATGCCCGTGATGCAGCCCGCTGTTCGTCACCGTGGCCGAGGGTTGCGCCATCTGAACGGTGCCCGTCCGGCCAACCAGCTGGGCGTGGACATGGTACCCGTAGTGCGCGTTCATGAAGACCTCGGTCGAGATGATCTCGCCTTTGTCCGTCTCCATCGTGATCAGCAGAGGGTCGCCGCCAGGTGCTGAATGGACAATGGCGGACACCAGATCAGAGCCTAGAAGCCACCGGCTGATGTCGATTTCATGCACGAAAGAGTTGGTCACGGCCATCGGGCCGGTGAACCAATCCGGAGCTGCGGCATTGCGGTGGACGTTGTGAAGAAGGACGGGCGATCCAATGCCGCCTTCTTCAGCCACCCGCTTCATCTCGACGTAAGCAGGATCAAAGCGTCGCATGTAGCCGATCTGCAAAAGCCTGCAACCAAGGGCCACCTCAGCATCCACCACCTGCAATGCTTCAGCGGCACTGGTTGCCAGTGGCTTTTCGCATAGTGCATGTTTCCCGGCCGCAAGGCATGCAAGGGCCAGAACCGCATGGGTCGCGTCGGGTGAGGCGATGACCACCGCCTCGACCTTGTCTGACGCGATCAGGGCCATCGGATCGGCTAAGAAGCTTGCGTCGTCCGCCAGCCGAGCTGCGCGGTCAGGATCAACATCACAGATTGCCGTGACCTGCACCCCAGCCGTTTCCTCGCGCAACAGGCGCAGATGTTCCGCCCCCATCACGCCCAGACCGATGACCCCGACCGAGAGTGTCATTTCACGAGGATCCAGCGTTCTTCGCGCGCGGAGGTCTGGATCGTTTCGACCAGCGTCTGGATGCGCAGACCCTTGCGGAAGTTAAACGGTTCGGGTGCCTTGCCTGCGATGGCATTGATGTAGCCTGCAACCTCGATGGCCTTCAGGTCGTTGAACCCGATCTGATGGCCTGCCGCGACGCAAAATAGGCCATAGGGCGCGTGGTCCGGGCTTGCCTCGATCCGCCGAAAACCCTGGCGTCCCTTGGCATCCGCAGTCGAAAAGAAATGCAGCTCGTTGAACCGTTCTTGACTGAAGGCAAGCGCGCCCTTGGTGCCGTAGACCTCGAAGTCATGCTGCATCTTGCGGCCCGTGGCGATCCAGTTGCCCTCGATGCTGCCCGTCGCACCATTCTCGAACCGCAAGAAGGCGCGGCCCACGTCATCGACCGTTACGGCTTTGCGCCCGCCCCGACCGTCAGGTCGCTCGGCGATCATGGTGACAAGGTCGCCCATTACGCGGACAACAGGCCCGCACAGGAACTCGGCGGTGGCCAGTGCGTGCGACCCGATATCGGCAAGCGCCCCGCCGCCGGCCGGATCGTGGCGGAAGGTGAAGTTGCCCACAGGGTCAGCCATGTAGTCTTCGCAGTGGATGCCGCGATAGCCGCGGATCTCGCCCAGCTCTCCGCCCACGATCATGTCACGGGCAAGGGACAGCATCGGGTTGCACAGGTAGTTGAAGCCGACCTGGGTCTTCACGCCCTTAGCTTCGGCAGCAAGGGTCATGTCAAGCGCATCGGCCGCGAGGGGGGCCAGCGGCTTTTCACAATAGACATGTTTTCCGGCAGCAATCGCGGCCAGCGACATTTCCTTGTGCAGCGCATTCGGCGCGGTGATCGACACAAGGTCGATGTCCGGATTGGCCATAATGCTGCGCCAGTCGCTGGTCGCATGAGCAAAGCCCAACGTCTGGCGGGCACGCTCGGCGGCCTCATCCGTGATGTCGGCCACGGTGTGCAGCTCCAGATCGAACGGCAGTTCAAAGACGCGCGGGGCCGATGTGAAGCCGAAGACATGGGCCTTGCCCATAAAGCCGGTGCCGATCAGGCCGATTCGAAGTTTGGGTTTGGTCATTTCACAAGTTCCTTTGCGCCCGTGAGCGCCGCAGCATTGACGACAAGTGCCGGATCAAGCCGACCGGCGAAGAAATCAAGCACGTTCTGCACCGACGACACCGCCATGCGTTGGGCGGCCTCGGCGGTCAGCCCGGCAGTATGGGGGGTCAGGATCACCTGATCAAAAGCCAAAAGCGGATGGTCGGCCTGAGGTGGTTCGGCGTCAAACACATCCAATGCTGCCGCCGCGATCTGCCCCGAACGAAGCCCGTCCCACAAGGCGGCCTCGTCTACGATTCCGCCCCGTGCGGTGTTTACGATGATCGCCCCACGCTTCATCGATGCGATCTCGGCAGGCCCGATGACCGGCTTGTCAGCCTTGGGGATATGAACCGAGACGAAATCGGCCCCAGCAAGTGCAGCGCTCAGATCGTTGGCGCAGGCCACCTTCCCGTCGGGCCAGCCTTTGGCGGCAAGGTAGGGATCATGGGCCAGAATCTTCATCCCGAAAGCCGAAGCCATGGTTGCCAGATGCCGCCCGATCCGGCCAAAGCCGATGATGAGCAGCGTCTTGCCGGAAATCTCGCTCTGTTCCAGCTTGTTGCGCCAGCCCCAGGGCCCGCCCCGCACGGCACGGTCCGACCGGATCAATTGCTTAGCGCAGGCAAGGATCTGCATCATCGCGTGCTCGGCAACAGAAACCGAGTTCACATCGCCGACGATGCACAGCGGTATCCCGCGCGCATTTAGCGCCGCCACATCCACAGCATCATATCCAACGCCGTGCCGCGACACGATCTGCAGGCGCGCAGCCTTGGCCACAGATGCCGCCGTCATCGGCTGGGTGCGGATCACCATGGCGTCGGCCTGTTCCAGATGGTCCTGGTAGGAGGCTTCGGAGATCTCCTCGACATGCGTGTAGGTCACGCCCGCCGTGGCATCCAGTAGTGCAAGCCCCGCTGGATGCAGCTTTCCGGCAATCAGGATATGCGGCATCAGTAGCCCCCCTTTTCCGTCTTGCCGGTGATGCCGTCGGTCAGCTTTCGGAATCCCGCAACGGCCGCCCCCGCTGCGGCGGCCAGAAAGCGGCTGTCGCCGCCAACGGTCGTCATGTCGAACCCCCAACCGATGGCGCGGGCTGCATAGTCGGGCGTTCCACAATGCAACGCAGCGCGAATGCCGTTCTTCTTACAGGCGGCAAGTATGGTTTGCAGCGCCGCGATCATCTCTGGCTCCTCCCGGTCGAAACCGGGGGCAAGGCGGCCTTGGGTCAGCGACAGCGTCAGGTCAGCGGGTCCGACGTAGATACCATCCAGACCTGGTGTCGCTGCGATTGCTTCAAGGTTCGCCATGCCTTCCGCGGTTTCGATCATGGCGAACGCCAGCATGTTGTCATTCGCCTCGGTCGCGTAGTTTGGGCCCGCCGCGAAGGACACGCGGGTCGGGCCGAAGCTGCGCTGTCCATGCGGCGGGTAGCGCAGATAGCTCACGAAGCGGGCGGCGTCCTGGCCCGAGTTCACCATCGGGCAGATGATGCCATAGGCCCCGGCATCCAGCGCCTTCATGATGATCCCGGGCTCGTTCCACGGCACACGGGCCATCAACGTGGCCCCAGAGGCCCGCATCGCCTGGAACATCGGCAAGATATTGCTGTAGTCCAGCGCGCCGTGCTGCATGTCGATGGTGATACTATCGAACCCTTGCGCCGCCATGATTTCGGCAGTGAAGGGGTTTCCGATACTGCACCAGCCGTTGATCGTGGGCTTGCCCTCGGCCCAGAGGGCTTTCAGCTTGTTGGGGATCATAACCACACCATCTGGCTGGATTTGACATCAAGGTAGTCGCGGATGCCTTCGATCCCGCCTTCGCGGCCCATGCCGGAATGGTTGGTGCCGCCAAAGGGGGCCTCTGATGCCGCCATGGCGAAGGAGTTGATGCCGACCATCCCGGCCTTGAGCGCCTGAACCGTGCGCCGCGCGCGGGCAGGGTTCGTGGTAAAGGCATAGGCCGACAGGCCCATGTCGCAGGCATTGGCGCGGGCCAGCACTTCGTCCTCGGTGGCAAAGCGGGTGATCGCGGCGATGGGGCCGAAATTCTCGTCCGCCATGACGCCCATCTCATCCGTGCACTCGGTCAGAACCGTCGGCGAGAAGAAATGCCCCGAGTTGAAGCCCGCCGCCCGCGCGCCACCGGTTGCCAGTTTGGCCCCGGCAGCCACAGCGCCCGCAACGATCTTTTCCATTTCGGCCAGACGGCCACCGTTGATCAGCGGACCCATGGTGACCGAGGGGTCAAGACCGTCACCCAGCTTGATCGCCTTGGCGCGGGCGACGAAGCCCTCGACGAAAGCGTCGTGCAGGCTTTCATGGACGTAGAAGCGGTCACCCGTCACGCACACCTGGCCCGCATTGGCGAACTTGGTCGGCACAGCGACGGCTAGCGCAGCTTCAAGGTCGGCGTCGTCATAGATGATGACCGGCGCGTTGCCGCCTAGCTCCATTGATACTTTTTTCAAGGTCGCGGCGGCATCGCGGATCATCTGCTGTCCCACGCGGGTCGATCCGGTTAGCGACACTTTGCGGACGCGCTTGTCGGCCATCAGCGGCGCATAGGTCGCTGATGTTGGCCCGATGACCAGGTTGACTGCGCCGGCCGGTAGGGTTCCGGCACGAACGCAGTCAACCATCACCATCGCCACGCCCGGCGATTGGGACGAGGGGCGGACGATGATGGAACAGCCCGCAGCCAAGGCGGGAGCGACCTTGCGTGCAATCAGGGCTGCGGGAAAGTTCCAGGCGGTAAAGGCGGCGACGATCCCCACGGGTTCGTGGTGGACCTCGAACCGCCCGCCTGGCACGCGGGATTCAATGATGCGGCCATAGATACGGCGCGCTTCTTCAGCATACCAACGGAACTGATCGATGCAGAGACCCCATTCCCGCCCCGACTGGGCGATGGGCTTGCCGGTCTCAAGGCTGATCATGCGCGCAGCCTCGTCCGTCCGGCGCAGCATCTCGTCCGCGATCCGGTGCATCGCATCGGCGCGCGTGAAAGCTGGTGTCGCTGACCATGCCGCAAGGCCCGCCTGCGCTGCATCGATCGCTGCTGCCGTATCGGCCTCGGTCGCCGTTGGGCAATCCCCAAGCGAAAGCTCTGTCACCGGGCTGAAGACTGGCGCGGTGGCGCCGCTGACGCTGCCGCGCCATTCGCCGGCGATGAAAAGTCCGAACGGGGCATACATCAAGCGATCTCCTTCACGGCCACGACACGGGCCTCGGCAATGGATTTCAGCGCGGCTTCGGCAAGAACGAGGGCCAGACGTCCGTCCTCGAACCCAACAGAAGGCGCGCGGCCAGTCTCCACCGCATCGACGAACTCAGTAATCTCTGCATCGAACGCCTCTCGGTAACGCTCGATGAAGAAGTTGAGCAAAGGCTCGGCCCGATCGGTGAAATCAACCGTGTGCAGCGTCATCTCGTGCGGACGGCGGTTTTCCGAGATCGCCATCCCCTTGGTTCCCAAAGCCTCGACCCGCTGGTCGTAGCCATAGGTCGCGCGGCGCGAGTTGGTGATGATGGCCTGCTTGCCGCTTGCCGTCGTCAGGACAACGGTCAGCGTGTCATGATCACCAAGCTTTTCCATCAGATCAGGGTCAACCAGCCGCGAGCCGGTGGCAAAGACCTGCGTCACTTCTTCGCCCAGAATGAAGCGCGCCATGTCGAGATCATGGATCGTCATGTCGCGCAGGATGCCGCCCGAAACCTTCAAATAGGCCTCTGGCGCAAGGCCAGGATCGCGGGAGGTGATCAACACCTGATGCAGTTCGCCGATATCACCCTGAACGATGGCCCGGCGCACGGCAGCGTGACCGGGGTCGAAACGTCGCACAAAGCCCAATTGGATCGGCACAGCACTGCCTGCAATGGTTGCTGCACAGCAGTTGACGCGCGCAAGGCTCAAGTCGATCGGCTTTTCGCAAAGCACCGGCTTGCCCGCCGCAATCGCCATTTCCAGAAGGTCGGCATGTGTGTCAGTCGCGGTGGCGATAAGCACCGCATCAACCTTGTCAGAGGCCAGAACAGCTTCGACCGACGAGAACACTTCTGCTCCGGTCTTCTTGGCCACTGCATCAGCGGCGGGGGCGTGGATGTCGTAAACGCCCGCAAGCGTGGCCCGCGGATGGGCAGCGATGTTTGCGGCATGCATCACGCCGATGCGCCCGCAACCGAGCACAGCGATCCGGATCATAGTTTTTCTCCCGATTCAGTTGAGCAATATTCATTGCGTTGAACGCCTATTGTCAACTGGTAATGCGTGAGCTTAAGTTCGCAGAGCTTTCGATGAGGAGGAGACAGGGATGGACCGCAGAACGATTCGCCTAACCATGGCACAGGCGCTGGTTAAATGGCTGACCGTGCAGATGACCGAGATCGACGGCGCGCGCGTGCCGTTGTTTGGCGGCGTATTTGGAATTTTCGGCCACGGTAACGTCACCTGCCTGTCCGAAGCGCTTGAGGCGGTTCAAGACAAGTTGCCGACCTGGCGTGGACAAAATGAACAGTCCATGGCACTGGCGGCCATCGGTTATGCGAAAGCCAAGCGTCGTCGGCAGATCATGATCGCCACCTCCTCGATCGGGCCGGGTGCGCTTAACATGGTGACGGCTGCGGGCACCGCTCATGCAAACCGGCTGCCAGTCCTGCTGATCGCAGGGGACACGTTCACCAATCGCGTGCCAGATCCCGTGATGCAGCAGGTCGAACACTACGGCAATCCGACCATCACGGTGAACGACGCCTTCAAGGCTGTGACGCGCTATTGGGACCGGATCACGCATCCCGCGCAGATCCTCCAGTCGCTGCCGCAGGCCGTGGGCGCAATGCTTGATCCAGCGGACTGCGGCCCAGCGTTCCTTGCCTTGCCGCAGGACACCCAAGAACTGGCCTTCGACTATCCGGTGGAATTCTTCGAAGAACGGCTTTGGTCCATCCCCCGCCCGCGCCCCGACCGCAAGGCTTCTGAAGCCGCCGCTGCCCTTCTGCGGACGGCCAAGAAGCCCCTGATCATATCGGGCGGTGGCGTTCGGTACTCCGGGGCTGAGGCGGCGCTGGCCCGGTTCGCAGCTGAACGGGGCATCCCCGTGGTGGAGACCATCGCTGGCAAAGGTGCGTTCACCCACAACCACCCGGTTCATGCCGGGCCTATCGGCATCGTCGGTTCGACGTCAGCCAATGCCCTTGCCGCAGAGGCGGACGTCATCCTGGCAATCGGGACGCGTCTGATGGACTTCACGACGGGGTCGTGGACCGCATTCCGTCACGATACGCAGTTCATTTCCATCAACGCCGCAAGGTCTGACGCGCTCAAGCATCGGGCGCTGGCCGTCGTCAGCGACGCGCTCGAAGGCATCGATGATCTCGACGCACAGCTGGGCGCTTGGAAAGCACCGGCGGGTCACATGGTCCATGCCAAAGATCTGTTCGCTGATTGGAACGCGCTGCTCGACACGCATCAGGCCCCGACAAATACACCGGTGCCGACCTACGCACAGGTTGTGAATGTCGTGAACGAATGGGCCGATGACAAGGACACCCTGATTGCGGCTGCCGGCGGTATTCCGGGCGAAGTCATGAAGGGATGGCGCGTGAAGGCGCCCAACACCTTCGACCTCGAGTTCGGGTTTTCCTGCATGGGGTACGAGATCGCGGCCGGATGGGGCTGCGCCATGGCGCAGGACGGCCCCGGCGGTGTCGGCGGAACACCCATCGTCATGCTGGGCGACGGCACCTACATGATGATGAACTCGGACATCTATTCCGCGGTGCTTTCCGGTCACAAGATGATCGTCATCGTCTGCGACAACGGAGGCTATGCCGTCATCAGCCGGTTGCAGCAGTTCAAGGGCGTGCCGGGCTTCAACAACCTTCTGAAAGACTGCCGAATCAAGGATAAAGACAATCCCGTGCATGTCGACTTTGCCAAACATGCCGAGGCGATGGGCGCTGCTGCGCGGTCCTGCGAAAGCCTTGCCGACCTTGAGGCCGCCCTCGAATGGGCCAAGGGCACTGACCGGACAACCGTGATAACCATCGTGACCGACGCCTACTCCTGGGTGCCCGGCGACGCCGATTGGGATGTCGGCGTGCCGGAAGTGTCGGACCGCGAAACGGTGAACAAGGCACGCGAGAGCCAGATTGAGATTCGCGCCAAGCAGCGCGTTGGAGTGTGAAGATGAAAGCGAAACTTGGAATTGCCCCCATCGCATGGTGGAACGACGATCTGGCCGAACTGTCGAATGACGTCAGCCTTGAGGAATGCCTGCGGCAGGCATCCGTCGCGGGCTTTACCGGCATGGAAACCGGCCGCCGCTTTCCGATGGACATGGCCGAGCTTGGTCCGATCCTTGGGAAATACGGTATCTCCGTGTGCGGTGGCTGGTTTTCTGGTCTTCTCCTCGATGGTGACATCGAAGTGGAGAAGGACCGCATTGCCCAGCAGCATGCCTTCTTCAAAGCAGCCAAGGCGCCCTGCATCGTCTATGGCGAGACCGCCCGGTCGGTGCAGGGCATCAAGTCCGCCCCCTTGGCGACGAAGCCCAAGCTGACCGAGGCTGAAGTCGCAGTCTACGGCCGCAAGATCAGCGACTTCGCCGATTGGTGCGCCAAGAACGGAATGCCGATCAGCTATCACCACCACATGGCCGCCGCGATCGAAACCGAGGCCGAGTTGGACCTCTTCATGAAGCACTCCACCGTTCCGTTGCTCTTCGACGCGGGCCACATGGCCTTTGCGGGCGGAGACAACCTGCGGGTCATCGAAAACCACTGGAAGCGGATCTCCCACGTCCACACCAAAGACATCCGCCGCGCCGTAGTGGACGATCTGGATCGCAGCAAAGAGTCCTTCCTCGACGCCGTCGTGAAGGGTGCCTTCACCGTGCCGGGCGACGGTAGCTTGGATTTTGAGGCCATCGTGACGGCGCTGGCAGCAAAGGGCTATGAAGGCTGGTTCGTGGTCGAGGCAGAACAGGATCCCAAGGTCTCTCCGCCTCTGGAAATGGCCATTAAGGGTCACAAGGAACTGCTGCGCGTGATGGCCGCTGCGGGGTATGAGGTCGTGCAATGACCGAGTTCTCAGGGAACCGTATGGACGGCAAGGTCTGCGTCGTCACTGGTGCCACGCAGGGCCTTGGCGCAGCCATCGCCCGGAGGTTGGCCGCTGCTGGCGCGAAGGGAATTGTCATCACCGGCCGCAACATTGAACGCGGGACTCATGTCGCGCGTGAGATTGCCGAGGCGCATGGCATCTGGGCGCATTTCCTACAGGCTGACTTTGCGCGCGTTGAAGACTGCCGGATGGTCATTGCTGAGACGGACCGACTGTTCAGCGGTATCGACGTGCTGGTGAACGCCGGCGCGTCAACCGCGCGCGGTACGATCGTCGATACCTCGCCCGAGACCTTCGATGCCCTGTTCAATACCAATGTCCGCGGTCCCTATTTCCTGATGCAGGAAGCTATCCGGCTAATGATCGCCAAAGGCATCGAGGGCGCGATCTGCAATATCGGGTCGATCTCGGCCCTCGCCGGGCAACCCTTCATCAACGCCTATTGTGCCAGCAAAGGCGCGCTGACCACTCTAACCGCTAACACCGCGTTCTCAGTCATGGCCAACCGCATCCGGGTGAACCAACTAAATGTCGGGTGGATGGCCTCTGACCACGAGCGCGAGATTCAGGCAGACGGCGGCGATCCCGACTGGGAAGCCAAGGCCGCAGCCGCCTTGCCCTTCGGACGGCTGGTCGATCCGAGCGAGGCTGCACGGGCGGTCAACTTCCTTGTGTCGGACGATGCCGGGTTGATGACGGGTGCCATCGTGAACTTTGACCAGTCGGTCTGGGGCGCGGTGGCCGAAGGCATGCCCGTGCCGAATGGGCCTATGACGCTGTGACCACCGGAATACGCGGCGCGTCGGTGTTCTTTTGCAGACGCGCCGCCAAAGCAACGCTGAGCGCCTGGGCCAGACACATCGGCGCAGCCAGACTGCGCGAGAATGTGTATTCGTGTTCCGGCACAGCAAACAGGATTCGCGCAAGCTTTGAATAAGGCGAAAGCGTGCTGTCGGTCAGTGCAATGATCGGCACGCCGCGCGCCGCCGTTTCCTCGGCCACGTTCACCACCTCGGTTGCGTAAAAGCGGAACGACACTACAAATAGAACATCTGTCGGCCGCGCGACCTTAGCCATGTGGGTCGCAAGCCCGCCGCTGGAATCCAGAAGCACCGTCCGTTTGCCAAGCATCGTCAGCACATACCGCAGCAGATCGACGACCGGGGCCGACCGAAGTTGCCCGATCAGGTAAACCGTATCTGCCGCTTCCATCATATCGGCGGCCATCGCCAAGGCAGCGGCATCAACACTTGCGAGGAGCTCCTGCAGGGAGGCTACGTCCCTTGCTACAAGATCACCAAGAAACGCCATCTCTCCTTCCCGGACTCCTCCGAGTTCCGTCGCCAGCGCCCGCACACGTGCGTCGAATCCCGGGGCCGCCGTCGTCAGTCGCCTCTGGAACACTGTCTGCAAGTCCTTGAACCCCTTGTAGCCGAGTGACTGCGCATAGCGCACAAAGCTCGAAGCATGTATTCCGCACTTTGCCCCGATCGCGTTGACCGACAGCACGGCGACATCATTGGGATTCTGCGTCAGATAGAGCGCGATCTTCTGATACGACTTGGACATGTCGTCGTACCGGTCGTGGATCAGCTTGATCAGCTCTTCATAACTCTCCGGTGGTCGAAACGACACTAATTTGCACTCCTATTCCGTCTGCTTGATTGGAGGATTATCCAAGCACCTACCGAACATGCTGCAGGGAACTTTGTCAATTCCTCTGCAATGCACGGAATAGTGCAACTGTTTAGTTCGGTAACAGCGATAGCGCCAGCTTCCTTGATCGTCTCAATGTCACATCGCTGTCGGCGTGTGGTCTGAATACTGCCAATCAAACGATACAAGCGCTCATTCGGGGAGCTTCAGCTGCAGGTCGTGCAGGTTGGCGGGACGCGCAGGTCCACTCTTCATGTGGTGGCAATTTCCCATGACCGGGTGGAAAGGTCAAGATGTGCTAGCGTTAAGCGCGCTTTCTTTCCAACACAACAAACTTGCGACATTGTAGGCTGTGCGCCCCCGCAACCATAAAAATACATAATAATACCAAAACCATAGCCCCGCTGACGCCGGGCTTTCTGCATTTGCCCCGCAGAACAATTGCCGCGTCCGTTGCCGCGTTGGGAAAATGTGTGAAGCTACAAGCAAAACGAAGAACACGAAATGGTTTGTCTACAAGCGTGCTAGCATCCGAAACGCGTTGGAAACCTAGGTGCGGAAGCACACGGTTGTGAAAAATCTCTTTGTCGCCCTCTACAGCCCTTGCGCGGGGATGGATTTCCCCATCTGCCGTCGGGCTCACCGGTCAGGCCCTTGCGGTGCATAACCTTGCCACCAATGGGCTTGTGGCGCGCACCGCGGCAGCCACCGTGGCTGCGCGGTCGATTGCCGTGAGTGGCACGGGGCTTGCGGTTGCCAATGGCGACGGCGTTGCCGCAAATCCGACACTCAGTCTTGCGGCCGCCCTCGCAAGTCTCGGTGCGCTGACACCCGCCGCAGACCGGATGGGGTATTACACCGGTGCAGCGACAGCAGCCCTTGCGACGCTAACGGCCTTTGCCCGCACGCTTCTGGATGATGCCGATGCGGCCACGTCGCGTGCAACGCTGGGGCTTGGAACCCTTGCCACGCAGGATGCCGCGGCTGTGACCCTGACGGGGGGCAGCCTCAACGGTTTTGCGATTGACGGCGGGACCTTCTGATCATGGCAAACACAGTGCTTTTGAAGCGCAGCACCGTTGCGGGGCGCGCACCGGTTCCGGCTGACCTTGTGCTGGGCGAATTGGCGGTCAACGTGACTGATGGGAAGCTTTATCTCAAGAAAAGTGCCAGCGGGGTGGAGAGCATCGTTGATGTCACAGCCGGTGGGATGACCAATGCCGAGCTCTTCGCCAAGGTCACAGCGCAAGATGGATCCGGTTCAGGCCTTGATGCGGATCTTCTGGACGGAATCCAGGCCAGTGCCTTCGCCCAATTGGCGGGTGCCACCTTCAGCGGCACGGTCACAGCGCCGAACTTCGTCTCCTCCTCTGACAGACGTCTGAAGTCTGACATCGCCCCCATCACAGATGCTCTTGCGAAAGTGCAGTCCCTGACCGGCGTCACCTATCGCATGGCTGGGTCTGAGGCTCGCCAGATGGGTCTCGTAGCACAGGAGGTTCAGACCGTCGCGCCAGAGGCGGTGGTGGAGGCCGAGGGCCTGTTGCGTCTGGCTTACGGCAATCTCATCGGCCTTCTCGTCGAGGCCATCAAAGACCTCGCGGCCGAGGTCGATCACCTCAAAAGGATCACCCCATGATCGAGACAGGACTGCATGTTATCTACAACACCGGCTCGCGGCTGCATTATGCCGTCGATGTTCAGGAGAGCTACGCAGGGATCGCCGTCTTTGCGCCCTGTGGCCAGGGCGAGGGGATGCGGGACGGCGTCGGGGTTATGAGCTGGGCCAGTCTCTTGGCCGATCTGGCAACACCCTATGATTATGCCGATGGCGCCGGGTTTGTTGATCTGCGCTGCAACGGCACCTTTGTGCCGGACCTACCCGGCTGTCCCTTTGGTGCAATCTACAAGGGGCGATCCTATGTCTTTGACAGCGGGATGCGCGGCCATGACGAGATCACCGATCACGCGCTGATCGACATTATGACCGACAATGCGGGCTTCCCGCTGCCTTGGCGCAACCGCTTTGCGCAATCCGCCCGCGAGAAGGTCGATCTGTCCTTTCGCCACCGTGCGCGCACGCAGGCGGCCAATGCCCTGGTCATCTTCATGCCGATTGCGGGGCCGCTGTCCTCAAGCCGGATCGAGATCCTGTGCCATCAAGAGCCGATCCTTTTGAACGGCACCAGCGTGGCGGGCCGGATTGATGATTCCACAATCCCGAATGACGGGCAGTGGTTCAAGCAATTCTACTTCCATGCCGTGCCGACCGCAGCGGTGAGCGTTCCTGCTGGCGGGCGGGCTGAGGTGCCCATTGCGCTGCGCTGGAATGGGGATGACACGCCTTGCGCCCATGCACTGGTAATGAAGCTGGAGAGCGATGCGGGGTATCTGCCAAGGCGGCGCCTTGTGACGGATGCGAGTGGCGCGGGCAGTTTCTTCGTTGAGGCGCTGGGGCTGACCCCTGGTGAGCGCATCGCGGTCAAGATCAACGCCGGCCATTACACCGCGAT
>CAMAYO010000058.1 GCA_945862465.1 Pseudorhodobacter antarcticus
AACGTGCGGGCCTCGGCCATTCTGGGCTTTGTGGGTGAGGGTGGCATCGGCCATGATCTGAAACTGGCAATGCAGTGGGGGCAGGGGCGATATGATCAGGTCGTGGCCATCTTCTTGTTGCTTTTTGCAGCCATCGTGCTGATCGACCAACTTTCTGACCATTATCGCAACAAACTGGTCAAGGGGACCTAAGCGATGACAATGACCGCCCTGTCCCCCAGCCTTGCGCAATCGGTAACCGCAGGCTTTGCCCGCAAGCGCCGCATCGCGATCGCTATCCCCTTGGTCATTTTGGCCTATCTGATCTATGCCGCGATCAGCTTTGATCTTGCCAGTCTTGCGCAGCGCGCCCGGTTCGACAATGCCGCTATCCTTTTGTCGGATTTCTGGTCGCACAAAACCCATGTAACGCGCGACAACCGCTCGGGCGAATTGACCGTGGCAATTGAGGGCGAGGGAAAAGGCACCTATCCGGCCAATCTGATGCCCGACTGGATCGTAACCGACGGCGATGTTACCAGAATTGATCTGGGTCGCGGATACTCGGTCACCTATGATGCCGCAGGGGCACGGATGATCGTACCGGGCTATGGGACCATCGACATCCGGTCGGTGGATGGCAAGCCGGTGCTGACCGCCCCTGAACCGATCCCCGATTGGGTCAGCGTGGCGGAAAACAAAGTGTCGGTCACCACGGATGCCGGACGGTTCAGCTATTCGCGCTCAAAGGTGGAAACCTTCAAATACGAAGCGGGATGGGAGCTGTGGTTCTTTACCATCGACAGCCCGTTCTTCGACAAAAGCTTCGCTGAATTGGTCAACCTAGCCGTCTCAAGTCCACGCATAGACCCAGAGCGGAGCAATTTCGGCTTCATGGTGTCTGAATTCTGGACGAACAAGATGTGGCGGCACGGCGATGTGCTCTGGGCAATTTTCGAAACCATCCTGATGGCCTTTCTGGGCACGATGTCAGCAGCGCTGATCTCCTTGCCACTTGGCTTTCTGGCAGCGCGCAACGTCATGCCGCTGGGTGTGTTCCGAGGCGGGGTGCGGCGTGTCTTCGACTTTGTGCGCGGGGTGGATGGGCTGATTTGGACCATCATCCTGTCGCGCGCCTTCGGGCCGGGCCCGATGACCGGAGCCATCGCGATTGCGATCACCGACACTGGCAGCTTCGGCAAGATGTTCTCGGAAGCCTTGGAGAATATTGATGAAAAGCAGGTCGAGGGTGTCGGCTCCACCGGGGCCAACGCGCTGCAACGCGCAAGGTTCGGCGTCATTCCGCAGATCATGCCAGTTCTTCTGGCACAGGTACTATATTACTTGGAATCCAACACCCGCAGCGCAACGGTTATCGGGGCGATTGTGGGGGGCGGGATCGGGTTATTGTTGACCCAGGCCATCTCAACCCAGAAGGATTGGGAAGAGGTCGCCTATTACATGGTGCTGATCGTGCTGATGGTGATGATGATGGACAGTCTGTCAGGTTGGCTGCGCCGCAGGCTGATCAAGGGATAAGTTGCTTCGAAAATGCACCACTCTTTCATCCAACCCTCAGGCGAAAGAGAGGGTTGGGTGAAAGCATCCATGAGGACCGAGATGTCAAAACTATCTGCAACCGAACCCCATATCCATCCCGACTGCCAGTTGGTTGATGTTCATTTCGGCGCTTATTGCGAGGTTGGGGCGGGCAGTCGCATCCTCCATTCGACGTTTGAAGACTACGCCTATTGTGACCGGCAGTCAGATATCGCCAACACCACAGTGGGCAAGTTTTCCAACATCGCCGCCATGACCCGGATCGGGCCAACCGATCATCCCTATGGCAATGCCTCGCTGCACCATTTCCTCTATCGGTCAGAGCTTTACTGGGACGATGCCCCCGATGACCAAGACTTTTTCGCCCGCCGCAAAGCCCGCCGCACGGTGATTGGGCCAGATACGTGGATCGGGCACGGGGCCATCATCAAGCCTGATGTGACCATTGGCGCGGGGGCGATTGTGGCTTCGGGCGCTGTGGTAACCAAAGATGTCGCTCCCTATCTGATCGTGGCTGGTATCCCCGCCACCCCCTTGCGCGCCCGCTTCACCGCCGCAGTTGCCGACCGGATGCAGGCACTGGCTTGGTGGGATTGGGGCCATGATCGTCTGCGCCAGGCCCTGCCCGATTTTCGCGCGATGCCGGCAGAGGCGTTCTTGGAAAAATACGAAGGTTAGACCTGCTTGCTAAACCAAACCACAAAGCCGCCCCGAAAGGGTTCGGTCTTGTCGGTGGCATAGCCGTTGGCGCGGTAAAACGCCAAATTGCTCGTCAGCGCCGCATTGGTCAAAAGCCGCAATGCGCCCAAGCCTTTGGCCCGCGCCTCATCCTCGGCCTTTGCCATCAAAATCTGTCCCAGCCCTTGGCCTTGCAGGTCAGACCGCACGGCCACGGTTTCCACCCATAGGTGATCTTCCTCGGCCACGGTTTCCAACACACCGGCAAGCGCATCGCCTGCATAGGCCAGCACGAAGTGGTTGGTTTGCAGGGCCTCGTCGTAGTCTGCGGTCATGGGCAAGGGTTCGCGCCCCATGATGGGCACCCATTTGGCGAATGTAGCGCGCACAAAGGCGCGGATCAGGTCGGCGTCTTGGGGCAAGCCAAGACGGAAAGTGAATGGTTTTGTCATGGCCGCACTTTGGCCGTGGTGGGCAAACTGTCAAGCCGCCGCAGCGGCCTATTCTGCTGCGATCTGCTCGCCGTCATTCAGGGCCGAGATCACGCGCGGTTGCGCCATAAAGCGCCGTGCGGCTTCCCCTGATAGATAGGTCAGCGCCCCGTTGCAGATCGTTGCTTCGATCTTGCGGCTTTCAGCGTCAATCACCACCAGATCGGCACGCCGGCCCGCTTCCAAACGGCCCCGATCGGTCATGCGCAAAATTTCAGCGGGGCTGGAAGATACCAGTGCCCAAGCCTTGGGCAGGCTAAGCACCCCGCGATCCACCAGCGCCCAAACAGCCAAGGGCAGGGCAGGCACGTGGTAATCAGATACCAAAGCATCACACAGCCCCGCCGCCACCAAATCGGTGGCCGAGGCATTGCCCGCTTGGCTTTGCCCGCGCACCACATTGGGCGCGCCCATGATCACGGGGCTAAACATCGCGTGCGCTGCGGCTGCGGCGCGGTGGGTCAGCGGAAACTCTGCCACTGTCGCGCCAATCATGCGGAACTTTTCGCGGGTTTCGCCATCGGGGTCATCATGGCTGCCGTAAACCACGCCCATAGCATCAAAGGCCTCGGCCAAGCGGCAGAGGCTGCGGGCAACTTCGCCTTTGGAATCCAGCGCCACCTGAATAGCCTCAGCCAATTCTTCCGGTGTCTTACCGCAGCGGCGCGCCCAGTGGTCGAACTGGGCGGGTGCCAGCCGTGACATCTGAAACCCTTCTTCCAGATGGTCGTTGAACACCACATAGCCTACGCCGAACCGTTTGACTGTGTCAATCAGACGCTGGGTTTCGGCAACCAAATGGGTTTCGGCACGGATTTGCACGCGCAGATCGGTCATCATCTGAGGGCGGTAGGCTTGCACCGCTGCCAGAACTGCTTCGCAATGATCTGGCCCGCGCTGCGCGCCTTCCCAGCTCCAGCTTTGGGCAAGGTAGGCTGTGGTTACGCCGTGGCTTGATGCCTCGCGGTCAAAGGATGATAGGCCTGCGGCCAGCGGAAAGGGGGCCGTGGGGCGGGGATACATATGGTGTTCAAAGCCGTCGCCATGCAGGTCGATGATCCCGGGAAGGATCAGAAAGCCGCGCAGATCTACCTCTGGCAAAGCGGCGCGGGTCAACCGCCCTTCAGCCAAGCTGATAGAGCGCGCTTGCATCTCGCCATCACGCAAAATCTGCGCGCCCGTCAGGCGCAGGGGGGGAAGAAAGGCCGACATCACACCATCCATCAAAAGGGATTCCCATTGAATAGCTGATTTGGGCAACAAAAACGTGACAGTTACTCGGGCACCACAGTTAAGGTGACACGGTCGCCAGAAAACCACGATGTGCCAAACTCCACTGGCCGCCCGTCGACATCCACGTTGATCGTAGTCGACCGCAGCAGCGGCGCGCCTTGGGCAAGTTGCAAATGGCCAGCTTGCACGCCATTGGCCAGTTTGGCCGTCAGGCGTGTCAGCGCGCGGGTGTAATCGGCCACGCCCGCATCGGCCAAAGCTGCAGTGATGGACCCAAGCCGTGTCATATCTTGCGGAAAGTTGGGGAAACGCTCTGCTGGCAGAACCGAGCGAAAGAGACCGATGGGCACGCCGTCGGCCAAGGATATCCCTTCGATCAGATGCACCATGCTGGCAAGGGGCAGGGCCAGCGCCTCGGCCTCTTCAGCGTTGGCGGGGCGGGTTTCGGTGCGCAGCATCCGGCGTGACGGGGTGCGCCCATTGGCCAGCACGTTTTGGTGAAACCGCACCCGCCGCCCCAGCGGATAATCGGTCGGCACCGAGGTGACAAAGACCCCCGCGCCCCGCCGTGGCTGCACCAACCCCGCTTCGGCCAGCACACCCAGCGCGCGCCGCACTGTGTGGCGGTTCACGCCAAAGCGCAGCGCCAATTGCGCCTCGGTCGGCAGTTTGCTGCCTTGAGCGTAAGTGCCAGCAGCGATTTCCGCCGTCAGGGCGGTAGAGATCGACGACCAGATGGGGGTGCGGGCCATTTGTTACACAATCTTCACTGGCGTTTCGGAGTGGGGGCGGGTAAGACTTGTCTAGTTGTATAGTGTACTGGACAACTTCACAAGATGTCGGATCAGATATGAACGCGCTTTCCATCGACACCGCCGCCCGCAAAGCATGGATGGGCCTTTTGGCCCGCACCGCCCCCGCGCGCTTGGCCGAGCTTATGCTAGACCTGCCCCCCCACGCCGTGCTGCGCGGCCCCGAAGTGGGCGCTGTGATGGTGCGCGGCCGGGTAGGGGGAACGGGCCAGCCCTTTAATTTGGGTGAGATGACCGTGACGCGCTGTTCTGTGCGTTTGGAGGATGGCGCGGTTGGCCACGCCCATGTTCAAGGCCGCGACAAGACCCATGCGCTGCGCGCCGCCGTGCTGGATGCGTTGATGCAGACGAACGCCGCTGAGGCGCTGGAGGCCCGCATCCTAACCCCCCTGCGCTCTGCTGAGACGGCCGCCCGAAGCCTGCGCGCCGCCAAGGCTGCGGCAACCAAGGTTGAATTTTTCACCCTCGTGCGCGGAGAAGACAAATGACCCCCGAAGCCTTGTTGGGCGGCTTTGCCGACGCTCCGCGCCAATCCGCCCGCGCCTTTCGCGCAGCACTCGAATCCATGGCCCGCCCCGGCACCCTTTGGTCGGTGGAGGGGGCAGCGCCGCCTGCGCCCTTGTCGGTGGCCGCAGGGGTGCTGATTTTGACGCTGTGTGATGGCACAACCCCGCTGCACCTAGGCGCGTCTTGCGATTTGCCCGTGGTGCGCGAATGGGTAACCTTTCACACCGGCGCGCCTTTGGTGACAGCCGATGAAGCACAGTTCGCCCTAGGCACTTGGGCCGATCTGACGCCCGTTGACCGCTTTGCCATTGGCCTGCCCGATTATCCCGACCGCGCTGCCACCTTGATCGTGGAAATGCCCAGCCTTGAAAACAAAGGCCCGCGCCTGACCGGTCCGGGCATTAAGGTCGTGGCCCATCTCAGCTTGCCTGAGACTTCCGCCTTTCGCGCCAACCGCGCGTTGTTCCCGCAAGGTTTCGACACTTACCTGACCAGCGGCGCCCAAGTGGCCGGTCTGCCGCGCAGCACGATTGTGGAGGCTGTCTGATGTATGTTGCCGTCAAAGGGGGCGAAAAAGCCATTGATGCTGCTCATGCGTGGCTGGCCGAAGAGCGGCGTGGCGATCCATCGGTGGCCGAACTGTCGGTGGCGCAAATCCGCCAGCAACTGGCCTTGGCCGTGAACCGCGTGATGGCCGAGGGGTCTTTATATGACCCCGACTTGGCCGCCTTGGCGATCAAACAAGCGCGCGGCGATCTGATCGAGGCGATCTTTCTGATCCGCGCCTACCGCACGACCCTGCCGCGCCTTGGGGCCTCGGCTCCCTTGGAAACCGCGCAAATGGCGATCACTCGCCGCATTTCCGCCACCTTCAAAGACCTGCCCGGCGGGCAGATTTTGGGACCGACCTTCGATTACACCCACCGCCTGCTCGATTTCAAACTCGCCGCCGAGGGCGAAGTGCCCGCAGCCCCCACCGCCCCCGCCAGCCTTGATGCTGTGCCGCATGTCACAGCGATGCTGAACCGCGATGGGCTGATCCAAACCGAAGCCGAGGGCAACGCCACCCCGCCCGATCTGACGCGCGAACCGATGGAAATCCCCACCACCCGCCCGCTGCGCTTGCAAGCGA
Organism: Pseudorhodobacter antarcticus; assembly: GCA_945862465.1. GTDB lineage: Bacteria > Pseudomonadota > Alphaproteobacteria > Rhodobacterales > Rhodobacteraceae > Stagnihabitans > Stagnihabitans antarcticus_A. The sequence continues at coordinate 6,393 of CAMAYO010000058.1, forward strand.
TCACGCGGGGGGATGAAGGGTTTATCCTGTCGATGGCCTATTCCACCCAGCGCGGCTACGGGCGCACACATGCCTTTGTCGGCGAATTGCGCATTGGAACCGTGGCGGTGGAAATGGAGATCCCCGAGTTGGGATTTTCAGTCGAGATTGGCGAAGTGGAACTGACCGAATGCGAAACGGTCAACCAGTTCAAAGGTTCAAAAACCGAACCGCCCCAGTTCACGCGCGGCTATGGTTTGGTCTTTGGCCAAACCGAGCGCAAGGCCATTGCGATGAGCTTGGTTGACCGCGCTTTGCGCTGGAAAGAGTTGGGCGAGGATAACACCGGGGCCCCCGCGCAAGACGAGGAATTCGTGCTGATGCACGCCGACAACATCCAAGCCACAGGCTTTTTGGAACATATCAAACTGCCGCATTATGTGGACTTTCAGGCCGAATTGGAACTTGTCCGCAAACTGCGGCGCGAGGCTTTGGCCCATGGGGAGGCCGCAGAATGACCGACCAAAGTGCTTACAACTTCGCCTATCTGGATGAGCAAACCAAGCGCATGATCCGCCGTGCGATCCTGAAAGGCGTGGCTATTCCTGGCTATCAGGTGCCCTTCGCCAGCCGCGAAATGCCCATGCCTTATGGCTGGGGCACGGGTGGGGTGCAGGTGACAGCGGCTTGTCTTGTGCCCGAAGACCGTTTGAAAGTGATCGACCAAGGGGCTGATGACACGACCAACGCCGTATCCATCCGCCGCTTCTTTCAACGCACCGCAGGCGTGGCGGTGACCGAAGCCACTGAAGAGGCGACTGTGATCCAAACCCGCCACCGCATACCCGAAACACCCCTGACCGAGGGGCAGATTTTGGTCTATCAAGTGCCAATCCCCGAACCCCTGCGCTTTTTGGAACCGCGCGAAACCGAAACGCGCAAGATGCACGAGTTGGAAGATTACGGGTTGATGCATGTGAAGCTGTATGAAGACATCTCGCGCCACGGACAAATCGCCACGGCCTATGACTATCCAGTCAAGGTTGAAGGGCGCTATGTGATGGATCCTTCGCCTATTCCCAAATTTGACAACCCGAAACTGGTGGGCAATGCGGCGATCCAATTGTTCGGCGCGGGGCGCGAACAGCGCATCTATGCGCTGCCGCCTTACAGTGAAGCCATCTCGCTTGACTTCGAAGATTATCCCTTTGCCGCCTCTAAGGCCGATCACGCTTGTGATCTGTGCGCCGCCCCAGACAGTTATCTGGATGAGGTGATCACCGACGATCAAGGCAGCCGGATGTTTGTCTGTTCGGACACCGACTTTTGCGCCAGCCGCCGCAAGGCTGGGCATGTGGGCCCGATGGGCACACCGATGGCAGGGGGCTGATGTGGACACAAGTATTTGGGCCAAGATGAAAACGCAGCCTTTGCTGTCGGTGCGCGACCTGTCGAAGTTTTACGGCGGGCGGATCGGCTGTGCCGATGTGAACTTTGATCTGTTCCCCGGGGAAGTCTTGGGGATTGTGGGCGAAAGTGGGTCGGGCAAATCGACGCTGCTATCTTGCCTTGCAGGCCACCTTGCGCCGGATCGGGGTGAGGTGATCTTTGCCACTACCGAAGGCCCACGCGACACGGTGCTGATGGCCGAGGCCGCGCGGCGGCGTTTGGCGCGGACCGATTGGGCCTATGTGCACCAAAACCCGCGCGATGGCTTGCGGATGGGCGTTTCGGCCGGCGGCAATGTGGGCGAAAGGCTGATGGCCGTGGGCGCGCGACATTATGGCCAGATCCGCGAGGCTGCGGTGGATTGGTTGGGTCGGGTCGAGATTGCCGCCGACCGTGTCGATGATCGACCCAACGCCTTTTCGGGCGGGATGCAGCAGCGCTTGCAAATCGCGCGCAATCTGGTCACCGGCCCGCGCCTTGTGTTCATGGATGAACCGACCGGCGGCCTTGACGTCAGCGTGCAGGCGCGCTTGCTGGACCTGCTGCGCGGCTTGGTGCGCGAGATGGGGCTTTCGGCCATAATCGTCACGCATGATCTGGCAGTTGTGCGCTTGCTGGCTGACCGATTGATGGTGATGAAGGGTGGCTATGTGGTGGAACAGGGCCTGACCGATCAGGTGCTAGACGATCCGCAGCATGAATACACCCAGCTCTTGGTGTCCTCGGTTTTGCAGGTGTGATGTGATTACGATTACCAACCTTTCCAAAAGCTTCACGCTGCACAATCAAGGTGCTGCTGTCATTCCCGTCATGACGGAGGCCAATATGGCAGTAAGCCCGGGCGAGTGCCTTGGGCTTGTCGGTGCATCAGGGTCGGGTAAGTCGACCCTGATGCGGATGATCTGGGGCAATTATCTGGCGGCATCCGGGTCGATCATGGTTGGCGATGTCGATGTGGCCAAAGCCGCCCCGCGCGAGATTATCGCGCTGCGGCGTGGGACTTTGGGCTATGTTAGCCAGTTCTTGCGCGTGGTGCCCCGTGTGCCCACGGTGGATGTGGTGGCCGAACCCCTGCTGACGTTGGGCGTTCCGGTTGCCGAGGCGCGGGGCAGGGCGATGGCCTTGCTTGCGCAACTCAACATCCCCGAGCGTCTTTGGTCGCTGTCGCCCACCACCTTTTCGGGCGGCGAACAACAGCGCGTCAACATCGCGCGGGGCTTTGTGCATCCTTATCCCGCGCTTTTGCTAGATGAACCCACAGCCAGCCTTGATGCGGTGAACCGCGAAGTTGTGCTGTCTTTGATCGAGGGGGCCAAGGCACGGGGCGCTGCCATCATCGGGATTTTTCACGATGAACAGGCCCGCGCACGGCTGTGCGACCGTCTTGTCGATGTGACCCAATTCACCCCAAAGGCCGTGCAATGACGGGCAAGGTCTTTGCGGTCGTAGGCCCATCAGGCGCGGGCAAAGACACCTTGCTCGCAGGGGCTGTGGCCGCCTCCCCCGCCTTGCACTGGGCGCGGCGGGTGATCACACGACCGCAGGTGGCGGGAGATGAGCCCTTTGAAGGGGTGACATCGCAAGAGTTTGATTTTCTGAGCCAAGCTGGGGCCTTTGCGCTGGAGTGGCCCGCGCATGGCCTGCGCTACGGCATTCGGGCGACCGAATTTGCCGCTTTGGCCAAGGGGTCAGATGTGGTCTTTAACGGCTCGCGGGCAGCACTTCCTTTGGCGCTACACAGATTTCCAACCCTGACCGTGCTGCGCATTTCGGCCCCCTCCAAGGTTTTGGCCGAACGCTTGGCCGCCCGTGGCCGCGAGAGCATGGCCGAGATCGAAGCCCGTTTGGCCCGCGCCTCTTACGAGGTGCCCGAAGGCCTGCCCGTGATCGACATTTCGAACGATTCCACCCCTGCTATAGGCATCGCCCGCCTGTTGGCCGCCCTTCAGGCCAAAGCGTAGCGGCGCAGCAGATGAAACCGGCCGTCCTCAGCCTCGCCAAACAAGGTCAGCGCGCCCACGCGAAAGGGTTGCGGCAGATGCGGCGCGAAATGGGCTGCGGCCAGCGGCAACAGGGCGGCATGATCGGCGGACGACAGGGAACCCGACAGGGTCAGATGAAAGCGGAACTCTTCCATTACATAGGGATAACCGTACAGGGCCAGCAGGTCGCGCTGGCGCGGTGTCAGGCGATCGGGCCTGCGGCGGGCCACCTCGGCCTCGGTCAGGGGCGCGCGGAAGGGATCAAGATCGGCCACAACCCGTGCCGCGAGATCTCCAAGAGCAGCGGTGTCGCCCTGCGGGACCAGCGCCAAGAACCCCTCCAGATCCAGCATCTGCAAACCTGGCATCTCAACCGCGGGCAGGCTTTGCGCCAATTGCCCTATAGCGGTGCCCAAGGCTTCGGCGCTGACCCCTTGGGCCAGCCGGAAGGGCGGCTTGATCGTGCCGTGAAATCCGTATTTGCGCGGATCGGCCGTCATCGCTGCCAAATCCAACCCCAGTTCGGGCTGAGCCACAGCGCGACCCGTGGCCGGATCCCAGCCCAGCCACGCAGCGGCGGCTTGGGCGAATGGCCCCTCTTCTGGGGCGTAATAGACAGCGTAGCGTTTCATCTTTTCCATGTGACCCCGCCTAGCGTAATTGTGTCACATTCGTGTGACAAAGCGCTGGCAGGGCTGCAAGTCCCCTTAGCTTAAAGGCCAGATTATGTCGGATACGATCCTTGCCAATGCCACGCTCGTTCTGCCGCACGAGGTGATCACCGGATCGCTGCGCCTGTCAGATGGCCTGATCACGGCGATTGATACGGGTGCCCATGTGCCCGCTGGGGCAGAGGATTGCGGCGGCGATTTGGTCATGCCCGGCCTTATCGAACTGCATACAGATAATCTGGAACGCCATATCGAACCGCGCCCCAAGGTGCATTTCCCCCATGTGGGGGCTATTTTGGCCCATGATGGTGAGCTAGCCTCTACGGGCATCACCACAGTGTTTGATGCGCTGCGGGTCGGGTCGATTGTGTCCAAAGACAAGGCCAGTTACGGCGAATATGCGCGGCTTTTGGCGGATGAGATTTTGGCCATCCGCAAAACGGGCGCCTTGAGGATCAACCATCTTCTGCACCTGCGCGCCGAGGTATGTTCTGAAACCCTGATCGCCGAACTGGCTAAGTTTGGCCCTGAGGATGGCATCGGGATCGTCAGCCTGATGGACCATACGCCCGGCCAGCGCCAGTTTCGCAATCTGGATCAGTTGCGCAACTATGTGCGCGGCAAACATGGTTTAAGCGAGGAGGAATTCCTGCACCATGTCGCCAGCCAACAAGCGCTGTCTGACCGCTTGGGCGCGCAGCACGAAGCCGCCGCCGTGGCCGAGGCCCGTCGTTTTGGTGCGGTTTTGGCCAGCCATGATGATACGACAGCGGGTCAAGTCGCAACCTCGGCTCGTCACGGGGCGACGTTTGCTGAATTTCCGACCACCGTGGAAGCGGCCCAAGAATGCCGCACCCGGGGCATTTATGTGATGATGGGCGCGCCCAATTTGATCAGGGGCGGGTCGCATTCGGGCAATGTGGCGGCCAAAGATTTGGCGCAGATGGATCTGCTGGACATCTTGTCGTCAGACTATGTGCCCTCGGCCTTGCTGTCGGCGGCGCTGATGCTGGGTGATCAATGGGGCGATCTGCCGCGCGGGGTGGCAACGGTGACATCCGCCCCCGCGCAGGCCACGGGATTGGTTGACAGGGGGCAATTGGCGCTTGGCCTAAGGGCTGATGTGATCCGCGTGGCGCGCTTGGCCCAAGCGGCGGCGGTGCGTGGGGTTTGGGTTGGCGGGCGCAGGGTAGGGTGAACTTCGCTTGGGGGCATCGGGCGCTGGATCCCCTTTTGCAACCACCAACGCCCACAAACTGCCCTTGGCGGACAGCCACCTGCCGTGATTTTCTTCAACAGCATTCAAACCGATCAGCAGGTGCAGGAAGTAGCTAAAAAAAGCCGTAAATCTGTGCGAAGATCAAGCAGTAGCGCAGCCCCAAGCCTTACGTTCTGATCACAAACCCCCGCGCGATCTGATTGCGCACCAAAAAGATCATGAGCACGCCAGGAATTAAGGAAAAAACCGTCATGGCCATCACAAGACCCCAATCGGTGCGGAATGTGAACAAAGAGGTGATGGCTTGAGTGATTGGTTTTCCCGCCGTCACCGTTAGAATCCGTGCAAAGACGACCTCTACCCAAGAAAAGATGAAGCAGAAAAAGGCTGCCACCGCTATGCCCGGGGCAATTGCAGGGATCAGAAAGCGGAAGAAAAAGCTAAGCCTGCTGTGCCCATCGACAAAGGCCATTTCATCAAACGACCGGGGAATGGCTGCGATGAAGCTTTCAAGTATCCAAATTGCAATTGGCAAGTTGAACACGCAATGCACCAAGGCAATGCCAATAGGCGAATTGACCAATCCAGAACGCGCAAACAAGATAAAGATCGGCAGCGAAAGCACCACCGGTGGCGTTACGCGAAACGCCAAAAGAAACATCAAAAAGTGCCGATCCCCTAGAAAGGTAAAACGTGCCAAACCATAGGCGGCCGGCAGGCCCGCAATTAGGCAAAAGGCCACGTTCAGCAGCACATAAATGATCGAATTGCCGATCGAGGCCCGCAGCTCAGGTGAGCGGAGGATATTTGCGTAGTTGTGCAGGCCAATTGTCCCCTGCGGAACCCCTTCAGTGGCAAGAGTGGTTGTGAAACTTAAAACAATGGCCTGCACCAAAGGGAGGAGCACAAAACCTGCAATCCCAATGCAGGCCAAAAGGCGCCACATGCCGCCACGGGTCATGGTGGGCCACCTTGGGTCTGCTCGCCGGATTGGCGCAGTTTCACAAAGACCCAAACCAAGGTCAGCACAAAGATAAAGTCCACCATCGCACGTGCTGCCGAGGTGCCGTAGCTATAGGCCTTTATATCCTCGCCCAGTTCCAGCGATAGAAAAGTTGTCGCATCATTGGGGCCACCGGCGTTGATGGCCATCACCTCAGTATAAATCATGAAACTGTCGACCAGTCGCAGCAGCAACACGATCCACAAAGCCCCCGAAATTTGCGGCAATTCGATCCAACGAAATACCGCCCAACGCGTGGCGCTGTCGACGGCGGCCGCTTGATAATAGGCTGGTTGGATCGACGACAGTCCCGCATAGGCCAAAACCACCACCAGTCCCAGCCAATGCCACGTGTCCACTATCAAAATCAGCGCCCAAGTGTGCAGAGCGGTGAATTTGTAATCCAGTGTTAGGTGCAACGCGGATAGGGCTTGGCCCCCCAACCCTTCGGGACGAAGCAGGGCCAGCCATAGGCCGGCAATCATATTGGTCGGCACAACCAACGGAATGGCCAAACACATGAGCATAAGGCTGGCCCCGCGCGGCCCAACTTTGCGCAGCATGAGGGCAATCGCGATGCCCAAGGGAATTTGAACACTGATGGCCAAGGTCGAAAACAAAGTGCTGCGGCCAAGGCTTGCCCAAAAGCGCGGGGTGGCGACGATCATTTCATACCAATCGGTGCCAACCCAAAAAACCTTGTCCAAGCTGAAAATGTCGTGGAAGGAATAGTTCAGAACTGCCAGCAACGGAAGAACGGCGACAAAAACCATCACAGCGGCGGCAGGCAACATAAGGGCCCAAGCGGCATTGCTATGCGGCTTCATGCCGCACCTGCCGCGCCAAGGGGGCCTAGATGCTCACTCATGGCAGATTAATCTTGGTTTGCCACTCACGGCACCGTTGGGCCAGATCGTCAGGAAGCGGCAAGTCGGTGAACACCTCGGAAATTTCGCGCAGTGAGGCCAACCGCACCGGAGCAGATCGTGCCAGTTTGGAATGATCGCAGACCAAGAAAGTTCGACGGGCTTGGCGGATGATGGCTTTCGCCACCCGCACTTCAGCCAAGTCATAATCCAGCAACTCACCCTCTGCATCCAATGCAGAGGCGCCGATGATAGCGACATCGACTTTAAACTGCTCGAAGAAATGGGTCGTCAGTTCGCCCACCAAACCACCGTCAGATCGGCGCAGCGCCCCACCTGCCACCATGACGTCACAGCCGGGGTTGGCGGCCAAAATGTTGGCCACGTTCATGTTATTGGTGATCACGGTCAGATTGCGGTGATTAAGAAGTTCGCGCGCCACAGCTTCGGTCGAGGTGCCAAGGTTTATAATAATGGAGCAATTGTCGGGAATTGCCGCCGCACAGGCGCGCGCGATCGCGGACTTGGCCCCTTCGTTCAGGCGGCGGCGTTCGTCATAGCCTAGGTTGGCCACACCAGTTCGCGGCACTGCGCCGCCATGCACCCGATCCAAATAGCCCGTATCGGCGAGTTCGGTCAGGTCGCGGCGGATCGTCTGCAAGGTTACGTCAAAGCGTTGCGCCAGATCTTCGACCACCACCCGCCCTTGGGCTTTGGCGATATCCAGAATTTCGCTTTGTCGAAAACTGAGCGCCATTTCATGTTCCTTTTGCGTTTAAAGCGCGCGAGGAATGTTCCCTCAGCTTGCGGCTTTGATCAAGCCCTTATGGGTGGGAAAGACAAAATCCTTGAAAGCACACATTTTTCTGCGCTGCGGCAGTGTTTTCCTGCGCCTTTGCAACGACATGGCTCGGGGCGCTTGAACATGCTGCAAATGCGCACAAATGTTCGATTTGCGCGCTTTGATGCAAAAGCGAAGAAAATAGTTGACAATCCCTGCTCTGTTGGTGCCCCCTGATCACAGTTCGGGGGGACTCTGCATGGCCAGCCTAGACCAGCCCAGTGTGGTTGATCTTTTTATCATCGGCGGCGGCATCAACGGCTGCGGGATCGCGCGTGACGCGGTGGGCCGTGGCTTGTCGGTTGTTGTGGCAGAGCAGGGCGATTTGGCACAGGCAACCTCTTCTGCTTCCACCAAACTCTTTCACGGCGGCTTGCGGTATTTGGAATATTTTGAGTTTCGGTTGGTGCGTGAGGCGCTGGAAGAACGCGAAACCCTGTTGGCCGCCATGCCCCATATCTCATGGCCGATGCGCTTTGTGCTGCCCTATCACGCCGATATGCGCTTTGAGGGCGATACGCCCACTGGTCGGCTGATCGCGGCATTGATGCCTTGGATGAAGGGGCGCAGACCCGCTTGGTTGATTCGGTTGGGGCTGTTTTTGTATGATACAATGGGGGGCCGTAAGATTTTGCCCGCCACCCGCACCCTAGATTTGCGCAGCGACCCGGCGGGTGCGCCGCTGCAAGAGCGCTTTGCACGGGCTTATGAATATTCCGACTGCTGGATCGAAGATTCCAAACTCGTTTCGCTGAATGCGCGCGATGCAGCGGAAAGGGGTGCCGCGATCTTGACGCGCACCCGCGCCATAAGCGCCGAGCGGCGCGGCGATCTTTGGCATATTGTAACGCAGGGCGTGCATGGCACACAAACCCATCAAGCGCGCGCTTTGGTCAACGTGGGCGGCCCTTGGGTCGAGGATATCATCCGCAATGTGGCGCGGATCAATTCGGCCGAAGGGGTGCGTTTGGTGCGCGGTTCGCACATTGTGACCAAGAAGCTCTTCGATCATGACCGCTGCTATTTCTTTCAAGGCGAGGATGGCCGGATCATCTTTGCCATTCCCTATGAGCAGGACTTCACTCTGATCGGAACGACCGACAAAGACCATCAGGGGGCCCCAGGTGATCCCAAATGCACAGAGCAAGAGCGCGATTACCTTTGCACCTTTGCCAGCCAGTATTTCGCCAAACCCGTCACCGCAGCCGATGTGGTCTGGACCTATTCGGGCGTGCGGCCCCTGTATAACGATGGGGCCAAATCGGCCACGGCTGCGACACGCGATTATGTTCTAAGCCTAGATGATAACGGCCCGCCCTTGCTGAATGTGTTCGGTGGTAAAATCACCACTTATCGTCGCTTGGCCGAAGGCGCGCTTGCCAAACTTTCCCCCTATTTCCCCAAGGCCAAAGCGGCGTGGACGGCGCGCGTGCCCTTGCCAGGAGGAGATTTTCCTATTGGGGATGTTGACCGCTTGACAGCCCAGTTACAGAAAAATCACCCCTACTTGACGCCCTACTGGGCGTCCCGCCTGATCCGCGCCTATGGGGTCGAGGCGGCTCTTGTGCTGCAAGGCGCGCGCACCGCCGCCGATTTGGGGCGTGATTTTGGCGCGACCTTGACCGAGGTAGAGGTGCGCTGGCTGATGGACCATGAATTCGCGCGTGCGGCGGATGATATTGTCTGGCGGCGCACCAAGCTGGGGCTTCGCATGACGCAAGCGCAAATCGCGGCGCTAGAAGACTTCATGACACAGGACGCTGCCCTGCCAAGCCGCGCATCCCGGTCTGAAAAGAGGGTATCGCATGGCGCTTGAATTGAAATCAGCAAGCCGGATTGTCAAAGGGCAGGTCTTTATCCAGCCCACCGATCTGGTGCTGGAAAAAGGCACGATGAACGTGCTTCTGGGGCCAACTTTGTCGGGCAAAACCTCGTTGATGCGGTTGATGGCGGGACTGGATGTGCCCAGTTCTGGTAGCATTCATTGGCACGGAACTGATGTTACCGGCCAGCGCGTGCAAGATCGCAGGGTCGCGATGGTTTATCAGCAATTCATCAATTATCCCGCCATGTCGGTCTATGACAACATCGCATCGCCGATGCGCTTGATGGGTAAATCCGTAGCCGAGGTTGATCGGGCCGTCAGATCTACCGCCGAGATGCTAAAACTGACCCCCTTGTTGCAGCGCAAACCCTTGGAACTTTCAGGCGGACAGCAACAGCGCTGCGCCTTGGCGCGGGCTTTGGTGAAGGGCGCGGGGCTGGTCTTGCTGGATGAACCCTTGGCCAACCTTGATTATAAACTGCGAGAGGAGCTGCGCGCCGAAATCCCGCGCATTTTTGAAGAATCGGGCGCAATTTTTGTTTATGCCACCACCGAACCCGAAGAGGCGTTGTTGCTGGGCGGGAACACCGCCACGATGTGGGAGGGACGGATCACCCAGTTCGGCCCAACCCCGCAGGTCTACCGCCAGCCCGCTGATGCCATCACCGCGCGCTTATTCAGCGAACCGCCAATGAACTTTGTGGCCTGCGTCAAGCAAGGTCACAAAATCCATTTTGGCGCAGACACGCACGCCCCCGCTGACGGGGTTTTGGCGGGGCTGCCCGATGGGGCCTATACCGCTGGGTTCCGTGCGAACCACCTGCAGCTTAACGCCCATTCTGGCCAGTCGGTGGCCTTTGCCTGCGATGTCACCGCGACTGAGATCACCGGTTCTGAAACTTTTCTGCACGCCAGCCACGGCGATAACCGCTGGGTCGGTTTGGTGCACGGCGTTCATGCGCTGGCAACGGGGCAAAGCGTCAAGCTTTGGCTAGATCCGACCCATGTCTATTTCTTTGATCCTGCGGGCCGCCTTGCTGCCCCTGCGGCCTATGCGGTGGGGGGCTGAACCATGGCACAGATTACGCTGAAAAACCTTGCCCACAGCTACATGCCCAACCCCAAGGGTGAAGCGGACTTTGCCCTGAAGGAAATGGATCATGTCTGGCAAGACGGTGGGGCCTATGCCCTGCTTGGGTCGTCGGGCTGTGGCAAGACGACCTTGCTTAACATCATCTCGGGCATTGTGCGCCCCAGCCATGGCCGTGTGCTGTTTGGCGACCGCGATGTGACCGACCAAGAAACCGCCGCGCGCAACATCGCCCAGGTTTTCCAGTTTCCCGTGGTCTATGACACGATGACCGTGCGCGAAAACCTTGCCTTCCCCTTGCGCAACCGTGGCATGGATGCGGCCTATATCGCGGCGCGGGTGGGCCATATTGCGCAGATGATCGGCATGGAAGATCGCCTTAACCGCAAGGCGCGCGGGCTGACGGCGGATGCCAAGCAAAAGATCAGTCTTGGGCGCGGCATGGTGCGTGAAGACGTCAACGCCATTTTGTTTGACGAACCCCTCACCGTGATCGACCCGCATATGAAATGG
>CAMAYO010000059.1 GCA_945862465.1 Pseudorhodobacter antarcticus
GCTGATTTCTGGCGGCGCATCGGCCTTGCTGGTGGCCCCTGTCGACGGCGTCAGCCTAGCCGAAAAGCAGGCGGTCAACGCCGCCCTTCTGGCTTGCGGCGCGCCGATTACCCAGATGAACACGGTGCGCAAGCATCTAAGCCGGGTGAAAGGTGGCCAACTGGCGGCGGCGGCTTATCCGGCACGGGTGCTGGCGCTGATGATCTCGGATGTGCCGGGGGATGACATGGCCTTTATCGGCTCTGGTCCCACGGTGGGCGATGCCTCTATTCCGGCCCAAGCCTTGGCGATCTTGGAACAGTGGGGGGCGAAGGTTCCCGCTTCTGCTTTGGCCGCGCTAAACCGACCCACTGGCGTGATAGCCCCCCATGATCACCGCCTGTCGCACACCACAAACCGCATCTACGCCGCCCCCGCACAGTCACTTGCCGCTGCCGAGGCGATGGCCAAAGCGCAAGGCCTGCGCGTGGTGATGTTGGGTGAGGCGCTAGAGGGTGAGGCGCGCGAGGTTGCCGCACAAATGGCGCAGACGGCCCTGCAAGCCCGCAGCGATGCCCCCGTTTTGCTGCTATCAGGCGGCGAGTTAACAGTCACCAAGGGCGGCGATGGCATTGGTGGACCGAATGCTGAATTCTGCTTGGCCCTTGCCCTTGCCCTGAACGGGGCTTCGGGCATTCACGCCATTGCCTGCGACACCGACGGTGTGGATGGCGCGGCAGAGGTGGCGGGGGCAGTGATTGGGCCGGATACGCTGCAGAAGGCGCGGGTTTTGGGGGTTGACCCTGCGCTGGCCCTATCGCGCAACGATGCGCACAGCTTCTTTGCGGCGATTGGCGATCAGGTGGTGACAGGCCCAACCCTAACCAACGTCAACGACTTTCGCGCGATTTTGGTTTTGCCGTAACGCCCTGAACCGCTCACTCTGGCGCAAAGCCTGTCAGGGTTTCGCGGATCTTACCACCCACCTCGGCCAAGAATATCGCCTGCAAGCCCTGCGCCTTGGCAAACTCTGGCCCCGCTTGGTCACCCAGAACCATCAGCACCGTGGCCCAAGCATCGGCCTGCATACAGCTGTCATGCAGCACGCTGACGGAAACCAGCGCCCCCACCGCAGGCCCCCCCGTGCGGGGGTTCATCGTATGCGACACGCGCAGATTGCCCAGCGTCACAAAGTGGCGATAACTGCCAGAGGTGGCAATGGCGCGGTTGGTCAGTTCCACCATGCTGCGCCCAGCGCGGCGAGTCGGGTCGGGTTGTTCCAGCGCCACAGCCCAAGGTTTGCCATCGGGGCGCAACCCGCGCGCCACCAGTTCACCGTCAAGCCCGCACAGGCACTGGGTCAGGCCGTGTTCTGCCAGAGCCGCCGCCAGCACATCGACGCCGTAGCCCTTGGCGATGCCTGACAGGTCTAGCGACATGGCGGCAGTCTTGCGCGCGCGCCCAGCGCCCATATCCAATTCCAGCGCGTCAACACTGCGGATCGCTTTGCCCATCAAGGCGCTGATCGACTTAGGGTCAGCCACCCCCTGCGCTGGCCCAAAGCCCCACGCCTGCACCAAGTCGCCCACACCCACATCAAACACCCCGTCCGAGGCGCGGCCGATCTGCCCTGCCATTTCCAGCACGGTCATCAAATGGGCGGGCAGGTTCACCCATTCGCCCAAAGGTGCTGCGTTCAGGCGGTTTAGGTCGCTGCCCGTGCGCCAGTTGCTCATCTGCTGCTCTACCACTTCCACGGCTTGGGCGCAGACATCGGTCAATGCGGCGGCCTGCGCGTCATCGCAGTCAAGCCGCACGGTCCAGCGGCTGCCCATCGCGGGGCCGGAAAGGGTGCGCAGGGTCAATAGACATCCTCAAGATAGCGCCCTTCGGCCCGCAGGGCAGCGACTGTCAGGCCAAGCGGGGCAAGGGCTGCTTCAAATTCCACCGCCACCGCGCGCGCCATGGCGATTGATCCACAGACCAGCACCTGCCCGCCGCGTTTGATCTGGGTGGCCAAATGGGCGGCATCGGTGCGCAACCGGTCTTGCACATAGGCGCGGTCCTTGACGCGGCTAAAGGCGGTGGTCAGGCGCGACAGGCGGCCTTGGGCGACGGCATCGGCCAAAACCTGATCATATAGGTAATCTGACGCCGGATCACGCGCGCCGAAATACAGTTCGGCCCCGCGCCCTTTGCGCATAGCGCGCAAAAAGCCCACCATCGGCCCCACGCCCGTGCCGGCAGCGATCAGAATAACCGGCCCACGCGCTTGCGGGCGAAAGGCGGGGTTGGGGCGGATGAAAGCGTCAATCTGCGTTCCCACGCCCATTTCGTGCAGCCAGCCCGAACATAAGCCCCCCGGCATCTTGCGCACTGCAATTTCCACAAACCCATCGCGCCGAGAGGAGGCGAGCGAATACAGCCGTGGCACATCGCTGCCCGGTGGCATCAGGCCGAGCAGATCGCCCGCCTCAAACGCCGGACCGCGAAAGAACACCCCGCGCCATCCCGCAGGGCGCTGCGCTTGAAAGGTCAGCACGGTGGTGGGGGCCTGCACCTGCACACCGTAGTCATGTCGCGCCACCAGTTCCAGCTTGGTCGTCTTGGGGCGCTGGATCTGCAAATCGGGCGTCAAGGTCAGGCCCAGCAAGGTTCCCAAGTCTTGCACCCAAGCGTTGAAATCGGCGGCGGATTGGCGGTCAACCCGCGCCATGGGCAGAAAACGGGGCCAACCCGCCGCATCTAGGGCCGCTTGCACCTGATCGCCGTAGCCGCAAAAGCTGGCAAACATCCGGTCGCCAAAGGCCAAGATCGCCACAGGCAAGGGGCTTTCGCTTTGCGCCAGCCTGTCCAAGAAGCGCGTGGCATTCGCAGGGGCCACGCCATCGCCATAGGTCGATGTCATCACAATCAACCCACCCGCTTGCGGATAAGCGCCCAGATCGTTCATGTCCGCGACATGGACCCTCAGACCATGCTTGTGCAGCGCGTCAGACACCGCCGCCGCATAGCCCCAAGTTGTTCCACCCTCAGACCCAACCAAGATCACCAAATCCGCCACCGAAGCCCGCGCATTATGGCGCAGCCGTGGCATCGCGCGGCGCCGCGCCCACCAGATCGCGGTGCCCGTGGCTGACAGCAGCGGCACTGACAGCGCCGACAGGCCCAGCACCAGCCCGACCATCCACAGGCCTTGGCCGGTGTGCAGCTTGTACATCATCTCCCACACTTGGCGGGCGGTTCCGTAGGCCATCCAGTTCACCATCTGCCCGCTAACTTGGTCGACATAGCCTTCGCCCGTGCTGGTTTGCAGCAGGAAGGCATCGGTTGGGTCGCCCGCTGCGGGAAAGGTCAGATCTCGCAGATCGGTCAGGGGCACGGCTTGCAGGGCGGCCAACTGGTCAACCGGCAAGGCGCTGCCCGTGGCCACCGTGGCGGGAAAAGCCGCTTCGACCATCGAGCCGTCGTTGATAAAGCCAAAGGTCACAAGCGACATATAGCCACCCGTCAGGGCCGAGGCGAATAGCCCCACCACAGCCAGCCGCGCAACCTTGGCGTGCAAACCGCGCGCGCCGGTGGCCCGCACCCTTTGCCCCATCCGCCGCCATCCGCCCAAGGCAGCGGCCAGCAAGACCAAACCGCTGAGCGCCATGGCCAACATCACACCAGCGCTGACGCCAGCAATGCCGTGGCCCGTCTGATCCAGAAAGAACGAGCGGTGCAGTTCCTTGACCCAATCCAGAAAGCCCCCCGCCCCAGCAGGGCCCCTGGCCTTTCCCGTGGCAGGATCAATCGTCACCATCTGAAAGAACAGCTTCGCCTTGACCGAGGCCGAGATCACCCCGTTCGGGCTGCGGTGCAGCTTGGTCAGTCCCGGATTTTCAGCCACAGCCAACGCTGCCAGATCCGCCACGCTTTGGCTGGTGGCAGCGGGGGCCTGCACCCTGTCCAAGATCGGGGCCAGTGCCAGAATAGCACCGGTCGAGGCCAGAACCAAAAGGATCAGGCCAAAGATCAAACCGGGAAGGGAATGCAGACGCCGCACCATGACAAAGTCCTGACTGTTGGGGTCTTAAAGGCCGTATTGAAAGCTGGTGATAAACCCATTGCCCGCGATGGGTTGGCCTGCGCCTGCCGTGGTCAGGGGCACCTGAATCTCGTTCGGGCTTTCGCCGATGTTTTCGGCGGCAGCATCGATGTGCAGCACATAGCCGGCGTCGATCATCGCGGCCGAGATGTCGGGCGTGATGGTCAGCGTGCGGCCCGCGCCCACACTTGCGCCCGTGACGCCATCAGCGCCTTGGCCACCTGTGGCATCAAACCATGTGCGCAGATGTTTCCAATATCGGGTGCTGCCCCCCGCAACCCAAACGGTGCTTTGATAAGCGCCAGATTTGTCCGTCAAATACATCGCCAGATAGACGGCGGGGCCTTGGTATTGGGCAATGGTGACATCTATTGTCACGGGGTTGGCGTCGGCGGTTATGGGCGCCAAGGCGGCCATGGACAGGGCAAGGGCGGTGGTGGTGCGGTACATGAAAGCTCCTAAGGTGAAAGGGGGCGGGAGAGGGGTCAGTCTTGACCCTTCTCGTCATCCTCGCCTGTATCGTGGTCGGCGTCAGAACTCGCCAGCAGCTGCAACGTTTGCGGGTCGAACACGGCTTCAACAGGCTTGCCGTCTTTATCCGTCGCCTTGACATGATAGCAGCCGTCATCGGCGCGGATCTTGATCACCGTCAGACCCAGCTTCACGACCTCGACCCTCAGGGCGGCCACGGGTTGCCAATTGTCCATCGGTGCGTGACATTCCACCTCAGCCAGCGCCAAGCTGGGAAAAAGACAGGCGAAGGTAGAGATCACAAGGGCGGTGCGCATGGCGGTATCCTTTCTAACGTTCCCCCATCTGCACCTACCAACCTGACACGGACCTGAAGACAAGCATGGCTTTTCGTTCAGCTTGGTGTCAGCTAAATGCGGTCAAGGTCAGATCATGGAGGACGCATGCGTATTCTGCTGATCGAAGATGACCCTGGTCTGGGCAATGCCGTGCGCGACCAGATCGCCGCCGAAGGACATATGCCCGATTTGGCCCCGACCCTGTCTTATGCCCGCGATTTGCTGGCGACGATGCCCTATGATCTGATTCTGCTCGACCTCGGCCTGCCAGATGGGCGCGGGATCGATTTTCTAAAGGCCCTGCGCGCCAAAGGATCTGTCACGCCCGTGATGATCCTGACAGCGCATGACCGCATCACCGAACGGATCGAAGGCTTGAACGCCGGCGCTGACGACTACATGATCAAACCCTTTGACTTGGCCGAGCTTACCGCCCGCATCGCCGCCGTAGCGCGGCGCTATGCGGGCAACCCTAATCCCTTGATCACCTTGGGCGCCTTAAAGATTGACCTTGCCGCCCATGCCATCCACGGCCCCAAGGGCCAGATTGATCTATCGCAACGCGAGTGGATCATTTTTGAGGCATTGTTGCAGCGGCCCGGTCAGATCGTGTCAAAAAGCCAGATCGAAGATCAGATCTACGCCTTTGATTCCGAGGTCGAAAGCAACACGATCGAGGTTTATGTCAGCCGTTTGCGAAAGAAATTAGGGAAAGACGTGGTGCAAACTCTTCGCGGCATGGGCTACAGGTTAGGGACGCCATGAAGATCATGCAGTCGATGCGCGGGCAAATAGCCCTCGGTGTTTCGGTTATGTTGGTGGTTTTATGGCTGCTGGCAGTTTTGGGCAGCGCCTTTGTGATCAAAGGCGAGATCAACGAAAGCTTTGACGCCGCCTTGCAAGAAACCGGCGAGCGGATTTTGCCCTTGGCGGTGGTGGAACTCATCGGGTCTGACGGGGCCAATGGCGCGCAGCGCATTTTGCCCATCACGCAGCATGACGAAAAAATCACCTATGTCATCCGCGATGCCCAAGGGGCGATCTTGATGTATTCGCATGACGCCGATCTCGAGGTGTTTGACAGGGTCAGCAGCGATGGGTTTTTCACCACGCAAGATCATCGGGTGTTCAGCCGCTCTGCCGTGTCGGGGCAATACACGATCCAAGTGGCCGAACCCTTAACCCACCGTCAGGATGCGCTGCGTGAAACGGTGCTGGCGATGCTGGTGCCCTTGGGCGTTCTGTTACCGCTGACCCTGTTTGGCGTGGCGCTATGGGTCACCCGCGCTTTGCGGCCTTTGGCGCATCTGTCGGTCGCCTTGCGGGTGAAGGGGGCTGATGATTTAACGCCCCTGAAGCTGCCCTTTCTGCGCAGCGAATTGCTGCCCATCCAGCATTCCGCCAACCGCCTGATGGCCCGCCTAAGCCGCACTTTGGAAGCCGAGCGCGCCTTTGCCGCCAATGCCGCGCACGAGTTGCGCACACCCATTGCCGCGACCTTGGCACAAACGCAGCGCTTGGTCGCCGAAAGCCCCGAAGGCCCCCTGCGGCAACGCGCCGTGACGGTGGAGGGCGAGCTTAAGCGCCTAGCCCGTCTGGCCGAAAAGCTGATGGAACTGGCCCGCGCCGAAGGGGGCGCGATGTTAGGCCAAGGCCCCGCCGATCTGGTGCCCATATTGCAAGTGGTGCTGGCCGATTTCGCCCGCAGTGCTGCGGGGAGGATTGTGGCCGATTTGCCCAAGGGGGCCGTGCCTTCGCGCCTTGACCCCGATGCTTTCGCGGTTCTGGCGCGCAACATGATCGAAAACGCGCTGGTGCATGGCACAGATCAGCCCATCCAAGTGGCGTTGTCGGCTGACGGCACATTCAGCGTGACCAACGACTGCCCCGCCATCCCGCCAGAGGTTCTTTCCACCCTGACCATGCGCTTTGAACGCGCCGGCGCGCAGAGCAGCGGGTCGGGCCTTGGGCTGGCGATTGCCGCAGGCATAGCGCGCGGCTTGGGGCATGACTTGGTGCTGCGCTCTCCGGTCGCAAACGGGCGGGGCTTTGCGGTGGCGTTGAAGCTGACCTAGGGTCAGCTTTTAAGCCGAAACCGCTGGATCTTGCCCGTCTGCGTCTTGGGCAGGCCCGCCACAAAGACCACCCTGCGGGGGTATTTATAGGGGGCGATCACCGCCTTCACATGGTCTTGCAGCAGCTTGACCATCTGGGCATCGCCCAGATGCCCCGCGCTTAGAACCACATGCGCTTCCACAATATGCCCACGCTCTTCATCCACCGCCCCCACCACCGCGCATTCCAACACGGCGGGGTGCGACAGCAGGGCCGCTTCGACCTCTGGCCCAGCGATGTTGTAACCGGATGAGACGATCATATCATCCGACCGCGCCGCAAAGTGAAAGCGCCCTGCCTCATCCTGCCAAAAGCTGTCGCCCGTCAGGTTCCAGCCATCTTTGACATAGGCGCGTTGGCGGTCGTCAGCCATATAGCGGCACCCCGTAGGCCCGCGCACGGCCAAACGGCCGACAGTTCCGCGCGGCACCTCGGCCATATCCTCGCCCACCACCTTGGCCTGATAGCCCGCCACAGGGCGACCGGTGCAACCTGGGCTGTGATCTTCAAAGCGGTTGGTGATGAAGATGTGCAACATCTCTGTCGCGCCAATACCGTCAAGCATCGGCTTGCCCGTGCGCGCCATCCATTCGTCATAGACAGGGGCTGGCAAAGTTTCCCCCGCACTCACCGCAGCGCGAAGCGAGGATAAATCCGCTCCCTCCTCCATCGCCTTGAGCATAGCGCGGTACGCGGTTGGGGCGGTAAAGCACACCGTGGCGCGGTGTTCTTGGATAAGTGAGATCAGGTTGGCAGGGCTTGCCTGTTCCAACAAAGCCGCCGCAGCCCCAAAGCGCAGCGGGAAAATCGCCAGACCGCCAAGGCCAAAGGTAAAGGCCAAGGGCGGCGAGCCGACAAAGATGTCATCGGGTGTGACTTGCAGCACCTCTTTGGCATAGCCATCAGCGATGATCAGCAAATCGCGGTGAAAGTGCATCGTGGCCTTGGGTTCGCCCGTGGTGCCGCTGGTAAAGCCCAACAACGCCACATCGTCGCGCCCTGTTTTCACAGCGTCAAACCGCACGGGTTTTGACAGGGCGATGCGGTCCAACTCGGCGTCATGGTTGGCCGTGCCGTCAAACCCCACCACCGTGCGCAAATGGGCGGAAGCCTTGGCGCAAGTGACCAGTTCTTCCATCAACCGCGTGTCGCACAGGGCGTGGCTGACCTGCGCCTTGTCAACAATCGCGGCCAATTCGCCCGCCCGCAGCATCGGCATGGTATTGACCACCACCGCCCCCGCCTTGGTTGCAGCCAACCAACAGGCGACCATCGCCGGATTGTTGGCCGAGCGGATCAAGACGCGGTTGCCCGGTTTCACGCCATAGACATCCACCAAAGCATGGGCGATGCGGTTCGACCAATCGGTCAGTTCCTTATAGGTGCGCTGCCGCCCGTTGCCGATCAGCGCGACGCGGTCGCCAAAGCCACGCTCTACCATGCGGTCGCACAGTTCCACGCCCGCATTCAGCCAATCGGGATAGTGAAAGACCGGTGCAATTTCCGGCCATTCCGCCGCAGGGGGCAGCCTGTCGCGGGTGAAGGTGTCGTGATGACCCGTTGGTCCCAGCATCGGCGCGCCCCCTTAATCCGGCACCACAGCGGTGGCTTCGATTTCCACCTTGGCGCGGTCTTCGACCAAAGCCACAACCTGCACCAAGGCCATGGCCGGATAATGCCGCCCGATCACCTCGCGGTAAGCGCGGCCCAATTCCTTAAGGCTGGCAAGGTATTCGTGCTTGTCGGTGACATACCACGTCATCCGCACCAAGTGTTCGGGCCGCGCCCCAGCGCAGGCCAGCACTTCCACGATGGATCGCAAAACCTGCGCGGCTTGGCCTGCGAAATCGTCGGTTTCAAACACCTGATCAGCGTTCCACCCGATGATCCCGCCCGTCACCACCAACCGCCCCCGCGCCGCCATGCCGTTGGAATAACCCAAGGCGGGTTTCCAGTTCTTGGGGTGCAGAACTTCATGTTCAGTTGTCATAGTGCCTCCTTCGGCAGGATAGACCGCGCGATAACCACACGCTGCACATCGCTTGCACCTTCGTAAATCCGTAAAGCGCGAATTTCGCGGTAAAGCCGTTCGACGACTGATCCATGCCGCACGCCATCGCCACCGTGCAGTTGCACGGCCATGTCGATCACGCGCTGGGCGGCTTCGGTGGCGTAAAGCTTGGCCATAGCCGCCTCGCGGGTGATACGCTCGGCCCCTTGGTCTTTGGTCCAAGCGGCGCGGTAGACAAGCAAAGCGGCGGCATCCACTTCCAGCGCCATGTCGGCCAGATGGCCCTGCACCATCTGCAACTCGGCCAAGGCAGCCCCCTGAATGCGGCGCGTGCTGACACGGGCCAAGGATTCGTCCAAGGCGCGCCGCGCAAAGCCCAAAGCCGCCGCCCCCACGGTGGAACGGAACACATCCAACACCGCCATCGCCAGCTTGAACCCCGCCCCCGCCGTGCCGATCAAGGCGCTGTCGGGCAGTTCCACCCCATCCAACCGCAACCGCGCCAAAGGATGCGGCGCAATAACCTCTAGCCGCTCGACCACGCTTAATCCCGCCACATCCGCGGGCATCAAAAACGCCGAAAGCCCCCGCGCACCGGGCGCTTCGCCCGTGCGCGCGAAGATGACATAGACGTCAGCGATACCGCCGTTCGAAATCCACGTCTTCTCGCCCGTCAGCCGCCACCCCCCCTGCACGCGCTCCGCCACAGTCGAGGTTGCCGCCACATCCGACCCCGACAAAGGCTCTGTCAAGGCAAAGGCGGCAATCGCACTTCCCGCCCGCGTCTTATCCAACCATTCGCGCTGCCGGGGCGAGCCGAACAAGGAAACCGCCCCCATCCCCAAGCCCTGCATGGCAAAGGCAAAATCCGCCAAACCATCGTGCCGCGCCAAAGTCTCGCGGATCAGGCACAGGCTGCGCACATCCAAAACCCCGCCCGAATGCTGCAGCCACCCACCCGCACCCAAGGCTGCGACCAAGCCGCGACAGGCGGCGTCAACATCACTGTGATCGACGGGCAAATGGTCCACACACCACGCTTCCAAAGCCGCGGCCAAATCTCTGTGGCGCTGCTCGAAGAAGGGCCAGTTCAGGAAACTTTTATCGCTCATCACTTTCCCATTCATCTTGGCACAAATACTCCGAAGGGGCGGGGGCTGGCCCCGCCTTTCGGCGCTAAGGCTAGTTCCCTTCAAACACCGGTCGGTCCTTGGCAACAAAGGCGCGGTAGGCGCGCTCAAAGTCTTGGGTCTGCATACAGATCGCCTGCGCCTGCGCTTCGGCCTCGATCGCTTGGTCTAGGCCCATGTTCCATTCGTGGTTCAGTTGGGTTTTGGTGATACTATGCGCAAAAGTCGGCCCCTGCACCAAGCGTTCAGCCAAGGCGCGGGCTTGCGCTTCCAACTCTTCGGCAGGGTGCAAAGCATTCCAAAAACCCCAACGTTCGCCTTCGGCAGCGCTCATCGTGCGGCCGGTGTAAAGCAGTTCTGCCGCGCGGCCCTGACCGATCAGGCGCGGCAAAATAGCGCAAGCGCCCATGTCACAGCCAGCAAGGCCCACGCGCGTGAACAAGAAGGCGCATTTGGCTTCTGGCGTTGCCAACCGCAGATCTGCGGCCATGGCGATGATCGCCCCCGCCCCCACCGCCACACCGTCCACCGCCGCGATGATGGGTTTGCCGCAATGGATCATCGATTTAACCAGATCGCCCGTCATACGGGTAAAGGCCAAAAGCTCTTTCATCGGCAGACCGATCAAAGGCCCGATGATGTCATGTACATCACCGCCGGAACAGAAATTGCCGCCATTGGGCGCAAAGATCACCACATCCACATCGTCGGCATAGACCAGATCGCGAAACAGGTCGCGCAGCTCGGCATAGCTGTCAAAGGTCAGAGGGTTTTTGCGCTCTGGCCGGTTGAGGCGCAGGGTGGCGATGCGGTTGGACACTTCCCACAGAAAATGCTGTGGCTTGCGCTTGGCCAGTTTCATCTTGGTCCCATCCTTTTAAGAATATCGGTCAACACGTCCAGATCTGCTTCCGACAGGTTGGCGAACAGTCGGCCCACCTCGGCCTCGTGCTGGGTGGCCAAAACTTCGAACTGGCGCAGCCCTTCAGCGGTCAGCGCTACAAACACCGTGCGCCGATCGGTTTCTGACGGAGTGCGCCGCACCAGACCATCGTTTTCCAAACGGTCCACCACCGTGGTGGCATTGCCGTTTGACACCAGCAGCATCCGCGACAGTTCTGACATGGTGACGCCTTCGCGCCGCCGATATAGCGCTGCCAGCACATCAAAGCGCGGCAAGGTCGTGTCATGCTGCACGCGCAAAAACTCGCGCAGATGCGATTCCGCAGCACGGGTCACGCCCAACAGGCGGATCCACATTTTCAAGCGGCGTTTTGACAGCGGGTCGCTCACACCTCGCCCCCTGCAATCACGATGCTTTGACCGTTCACGCCCTGCGCGCCTTCACTGCACAGATACAGCGCCGCTGCGGTGACTTCTGACGGGGCAAACAACCGCCCCTGCGGGTTCAACCCTTCCAGCGCGGCCTTGGCTTGCGCTGTCGAGCGGCCTGTCTTCTCACTGATGATGCGGATCGATTGATCTGTCATCTCGGTATCCAGAAAGCCCGGACAAATCGCGTTCACCGTCACTGGCCCCTTGGCCACTTCCAGCGCCAAGGATCGCACCAGCCCCATGACCCCATGCTTGGCCGCCGCATAGGGGGCGACCTTGGCATAGCCTTTGACACCAGCTGTAGAGCACACCGCCACCAAGCGCCCCCAGCCCGTCATCTGCCGCAAGCCTTCGCGAAAAGTCAGGAAAACGCCCGTCAGGTTGACCGACAGCATGGCGTTCCACTGATCAAGGCTGGTTTTGTGAAACGGGGCGGAATCGGCTTGGCCTGCGTTGGCAATCACAATGTCCAACGCCCCCGCTTGCGCGAAAAGGCGCTGCACTGACACCTCATCCGTCACATCACATTCCAATGCGCGGATCGCAGAATGCTGCGCAGCAATTTTTGCCAAAGCATCCACCCGACGCCCGCAAATCACCACCTGCGCCCCTGCTTTGGCAAAGCCCAGCGCAAGGTCGGCCCCCGCACCTGATCCACCGCCCGTGACCAGAACCCGCTTGCCCTTCATACCCGCGCCACCTCGACCGCTTTGGTCAACAAGCGCACAGCTTGATCGCGGCCTGCAAGGTAAGGCAAGGGCCAAGGCGTAGGATCGCCCGCCTTGATCGCCTGATGCAGTGTCCAGTAGGGGTCGGCCAGATGGGGCCGCGCAAGGCAAACCAGATCGGCGCGGCCGGCCAGCAAGATTTGGTTGACCTGTTCGGCTTCGGTGATGTTGCCCACGGCCATAGTGGCCAAGCCCGCCTCGTTCCTGATCCGGTCGCTGAAGGGGGTTTGGAACATGCGGCCATAGATCGGTTTGGCATCAGGGCTGGTTTGGCCCGCCGACACGTCGATGATATCAGCCCCCGCAGCGGCAAACATCGCGGCAATCTCGACCGCTTCTGCGCCTGTCACACCCGCCTCGCCCACCCAATCACTGGCCGAAATACGCACCGCCATAGGCTTTTGCCCCGGCCATTCGGCCCGCATCGCGGCAAACACCTCTAGCGGGTAGCGCATACGATTTTCAAGCGACCCACCATATTCATCAGTGCGGTGGTTCGACGTGGGGCTGATGAAGGACGAGATCAGATAGCCATGCGCCGCGTGCAGTTCGATCATATCAAAGCCGCAGATCTTGGCCATTTCGGTGGCTTTGACGAATTGCAACAGCACCTTGTCCATATCGGCGCGGTCCATTTCCTTGGGCACGGCGTTTTGCGCTGTCCATGGGATGGCAGAGGCGCTCATCACCGGCCAGTTGCCATGCGGCAAGGGCGCGTCGCCGTCTTGCCAGCCCAGTTGGGTAGACCCTTTGCGCCCCGAATGGCCAATTTGGCAGCAGATTTTGGCCTGCGTTTCGGTGTGGATGAAATCGACAATCCGTTTCCAGCCCGCTTCGTGCTTGGGGGTATACAGGCCGGGGCATCCGGGCGTGATGCGGCCATTGGCGGACACACAGGTCATCTCGGTATAAACCAGCCCCGCGCCGCCCTTGGCGCGTTCGGCATAGTGGATGAAATGCCAATCGCCCGGCACGCCATCCACCGCCTTATACTGCGCCATGGGTGACACCACGATGCGGTTGGCCAGCGCCATATCGCGCAACCGAAAGGGCGCAAACATCGGCAAACGCCCAGCCTCGCCCCCAGCCTGTTCTTGGAACCAGTCTTCCGCCTGAGCCAGCCATTTCGGATCGCGCGCGCGCAGGTTTTCGTGGCTGATGCGCTGGCTGCGCGTCAGCAGGGAATAGGCGAATTGCAGGGGGGGCAGATCAAGATAGCGCTCCACCTCTTCAAACCATTCCAACGAGTTGCGCGCCGCCGATTGCAAGCGCAGCACTTCCACCCGCCGTTCGTCCTGATACCGCTCAAACGCGCCTTGCAGTGTGGGTTCAGAATGCAAGTATTCGGCCAAGGCAATGGCACTATCAAACGCCAAGCGCGACCCCGACCCGATAGAAAAATGCCCCGTCGCCGCCGCATCGCCCATCAGCACGATGTTTTCATGATACCAGCGCGCACAGATCACGCGCGGAAACTGCATCCAAACCGCAGACCCACGCAGGTGGGCCGCGTTCGACATCAGCGCATGGCCGCCCAGATGCTTGGCGAAAATCTTCTCGCAGGTCGCGATGGTTTCTTCTTTCGACATCTCGGCAAAACCCAGCCTGTCCCATGTTTCGGGCAGGCATTCGACGATGAAGGTCGCGGTGTCTTTGTCGAACTGGTAAACATGGGCCCAAACCCAGCCGTGTTCGGTTTTCTCGAAGATAAAGGTGAAGGCGTCGTCGAACTTGGCATGGGTGCCCAGCCAGACGAATTTGCATTTGCGCGTGTCAATATCTGGCTGAAACACCTGCGCATAATCGCGCCGCACGACTGAATTGATGCCATCAGTCGCCACGACCAGATCGTATTCTTTGCGGTATTCTTCGGCCGATTTAAACTCTGTCTCAAACTGCAAATCCACGCCCAGTTCGCGGGCCCGCGCTTGCAGCAAGATCAACATCGCCTTGCGCCCGATGCCCGCAAAGCCGTGCCCGCCTGAAACCGTGCGCGTGCCGTTGTGCACCACGGCGATATCATCCCAATAGGCAAAGTTGGCGCGGATCGCGGCGGTGGAAACGGGATCGTTCTTTTCCATCCGGCTGAGCGCGTCATCCGAAAGCACCACGCCCCAGCCAAAGGTGTCATTGGCGCGGTTGCGTTCCAGCACCGTGACCTGATGGGCCGGATCGCGCAGCTTCATCGAGATGGCAAAATACAGACCCGCAGGGCCACCGCCCAAGCATAGAACCTTCATGGCCATTCCCCTTTTGTCGTGTTGGCTTAAAGATGCACCAGTCCCAAACAATTTCAAGTTTAAAATTTTCCGGCTTGAAGTTTTCCGCCGTCCGGCGATGATATGGGCATGGACCTGATCATCGACACCTTCGCTGGCTACACCCGCCTAACCCTCAACCGTGAGGCGGCGCGCAATGCGCTGAACACGGTCTTGCTGGGGCAGTTGGCTGGCGTTCTGACACAGCTTGCCACCGACCCCACCTGCCGCGCCGTAGTGCTGACAGGCGCCAATGGCACCTTTGCCGCAGGAGCCGACATTGCCGAGATTGCGGCGAAAACCAGCGCCGAAGGGGCGGTTGACCCGCGCAAAGCCCATTGGGCCGCCATCCGCGCCTTTCCCAAACCGCTGATCGCCGCTGTTGAAGGATTTGCCCTAGGCGGCGGGTTTGAACTGGCGCTGATGGCCGACATGATTGTGCTAGGCCCCACCGCCAAGCTTGGCCTGCCCGAAACCAACCTTGGCCTGATCCCGGGCGCAGGCGGCGGGCAGCGGCTTTTGGCGCTGGTGGGCCGCGCCCGCGCGACCCGTATGATTTTGACGGGCGAGGTGATTGACGCCGAAACCGCCCTGTCATGGGGCATCGCCGCCTATCGCTCTGACACGCCCTTGGTGGAAGCCGAAGCGCTCGCATCGCGCCTATCCCAACGCGCGCCCCTCGCCCTGATGGCGGCAAAACAAGCGCTGATCGCAAGCGAAGCATCGCTTGCCCTGCAAGCTGAGCGCGCAGGGTTTGAAGCCCTGCTGGACAGCCAAGATAAAACCGAAGGCATCCGCGCCTTTCAAGAAAAGCGCAAACCAGAGTTTACGGGCAAATGAGCGTCATCGGCATCGTAGGCTTGGGCACCATGGGCCTTGGCATCGCGCAAGTCTTTGCCGCCGCAGGTTACAAGGTGCTGGCGACCGATGCGGTCGATGCGGCCCGCGCCACAGCCCCCGCCCGCCTGCGCGCAGCGCTAGAACCGCGCGTGGCCAAAGGCGCGCTTAGCCAAGACGCGCTGGAAGCGACGCTGTCCAACCTGCACATCGTCCCCACCCCACAAGACCTATCCCCCGCCGTCCTGATAATAGAAGCCATCCTAGAAACCCTGCCCGCCAAGCAAGCGCTTTTCACCAGCCTTGAAGCCTGCATTGCCCCCCAAACCATTCTCGCCACCAACACCTCCTCCCTGTCGGTCGCGGCCATAGCGCAGGGCCTGAAACATCCCGAGCGCGTGCTAGGCTTGCACTTCTTCAACCCCGCGCCTGCGATGAAACTGGTCGAACTGGTGGCCCACGCAGGCACCAACGCCGCAGCCCTCACCCTCGCCCGCATGCTAACCCAAACCGCCGGCAAAACCGTCATAACCTGCCCCGACCGTCCCGGCTTCATCGTCAACCGCTGCGCGCGCCCCTTCTACGGCGAGGCGCTAGCCCTGTTGGAAGAAGGCCGCAGCCCCAGCGACATCGACGCTTCCATGTTGGCCGCAGGCTACAAAATCGGCCCCCTGTCGCTGATTGACCTGATCGGGGCTGACATCAACCTCGCCGCCACCCAAGGGCTGCAAGCCGCCCTGAACCACCCGCGCTACCATGTCTTCGACGCGCTCAAGGCCCAAGTCGCCGCAGGGCACCTTGGGCGCAAATCTGGCCAAGGCTTCCTGTTCCCCGCCCAACCCGGCTCCCCGCCCGCCGACGCAGCAGCCATAGCCCTGCGCATCGAAGCCACCCTCGCGAACGAGGCCGCATGGCTTCTCGCCGAAGGTGGCGTATCCGCCGAAGGCGTCGACCAAGCGCTGAAACTGGGCCTGAACCTGCCGCGCGGCCCATTTGACATCATAGCACAACACACGGCAGATAAAATCACCGCCACCTTGGCAGAGCTGGAATCCAAAGCCCCAGCGCATCTAAAATCGCGCTACCTCCAGCCCGCCTAAACCCTTTCCCCTTTCATTCGTGCCCAAATATCCCGGGGTGCGGGGCAGCGCCCCGCTTTGGTCAGGCAAAGCTGCGGATGGTCGCCATAGCCCCGTCTAGGGCCTTGCCCTCTTCATCCTTCAAGGCCGCCTCACGCAAACGGCGCACCCAATCGGCGGCATCGTCGCGGGTGGCAACCAAAGCTGCCCCTTCCAACACACGGTCAAACTTGGAAAGACCCCGCGCATGGGTGTCTGAATAGCCCTTTACCAAGCGGCGGCATTTGATCACCTCTACCGCCAGATCGTAGCGCGGCAGATAGGCTAGTGCTGTCGAAAGCCACGCCTCAAGATGCGCCACTTCCTGCGCGTGGCGCAGGGTGCGCTGCCGCCAAAACCGCATCCCGCCCAGCAGATAGAGGGTGACGTAAGATACCAACCCGTCCGTGCGCAAATGCCGCCCTTTGGAAAACCACCGCCCTAACCGCGCCATCCAAGTGGCACTGGCTTGCACCCGTTGCCCCAAACGCACAGGCAGCATCCCTGCAATCTCTTCCGCGCGCGGGTGCATAAATTCGGTCAGGTGCAACAGGTTGCCATCCTTCACCCGCATTTCCTTGGCGATGCGCGCAAACCTTGGCCCGCGCGTTTTCAAATCGGCCACGCGGATCACATCGTCATAGCACATCGCATTGGCGATATACTTGGCCGCCGCGACCGACAGCGCAAACCCC
>CAMAYO010000060.1 GCA_945862465.1 Pseudorhodobacter antarcticus
CACCTTTTACAACCACCAACGCCCTCACACTGCCCATGGTGGACAACCGCCCGCCGTGGTTTACTTCAACAGCATTGAAACCGATCAGCAGGTGCAGGCAGTAGCTTAAACACGCCGGAAATCTGTCCAAAGATCGGGGAGTAGCTCAAAAAGCGCATTGCCGGAGCCCGCTTGCAGCCAACCTTCATGATGGCCGATGTCGAAGTTGTGGCAACCTACGAGTTGTCGAGAATGAACCGCGTCGTTTTGGAAAACCTGATTCACCGCATCTTTGGTGCTGCGCGACTGGATATCGAAATTCAGGATCGGTTCGGTCGCCCTGTCCGTCCAAAGGAATGGTTTTTGGTTCCGTTATTCATCATCGACGAAGCTGTCGCACGGATCAAAGATCAGTCGATCTTGGACTATGTGTTCGATCCGAAAACGATGGCGCTCGTCAAAGCACGGCAGACACTTTGATGAACCAATGTCGACAATAATCTGCTGTGCTTTCGATCAAGCACGCTGCCGAAGAGTTAACGAGCGCGCGAACAAGCTTTATAGTGCTATGTGGGGCCTTGTGCTTGATCTAGACAATCTGTTTTGAGAAAGAAGGCCTGCAGATGGGCGTCGCAGATCGAAGGATGCGTTCGGACTTTACATAAAGAGTCCGAGGATAAATAAGGAGCGGACAGTTTGGGCCTGTCTACAGAAGCGAAATGCCGATGCGGTTACAGCTGCTGGGCTGTTTTCGGCGGTCCAAGAAACGCATGTCAGGACCGGATAAGGTTCCCGCACTATTGCGCTCAGTGCGGGTTGGTAAACGCCAACCCCTATAAGAAGGACGCTGAATGCCCCCAATGCCAGTCAGCCGACCTTCATCGGTACGGCGTCGAAACATCGCACAAATCCATCTACATTCTTGGCGTTCGCTTTAGGTTTCTAGAGAAAACGAACCGAGCTTGGTACGGTGCAGTCACCAACCCAGTTGGTGATGTTTGTTTTCAGCATTGCGAGTTCTCGGTAACGGAAGGTGACCACCGCTGCCCTGCCTGTAGGGCGATGACGCTTCGATTTGACGATCAGTCAATTGTTTTTTTTGACTAAACTGCACAACAGCGAGAGGACAAACTAATGGCAATTGGTAGCTTTGTTCGTAGCCTAGTTGACCCCGAAACGATGGGTGAACAAATCATAATCTCAATTCAAGACCTTTATGAAAAGACGAAGAAGCACAGCCCTGCGGATGACCCTCACATCATCCTATCAATGACTTATTTTGCCAGAATAAGAGCCAGAATCGTGAACATTCCTATGGCACGGAAGATCAACCCCAACGACCCAAGCACGAATACGCTAATATTGGTCGAGTCTTTATTGTTTGCCTGCCTTCCCGAAGGCCACAATATTCGCGCTCTCGCACTTAAGATTTTGCAGGACGAAAGACCAGATATTTGGGAAAAATACCCAAAATTTGAATCTGACTTCAACATGAGGGTAGGAATTCTATTCAAACATGTAGAGAATGGTGGTTCACTCTTTGACCTATACAAAGTTCGAAACCCCCAGTTGCAGATTGCGGCTATTCAGCCCTTCATACTAGAAATGTTGCAAAATAACATTGCTGATGGGATGTTATCTACATGTGAACCTCCACTTCATGCCTCCAAGAACGAAACACACATAATTAAAAACTTCGACCCAAAGCACACAGCGCATGACTTCCAGTTTGAGGTCAGCGAGGATTTGGAAACCGATTCAACCAAAGAATCGTTTGAACCCACAATGTCAGATAGTATTGCCATGAACGATATGTGTGAAGCATCCGAAGAACCTGAAGAACCTGAAGAACCTGAATTTAATAAGGCAAAACTTGTAATAGAGTATAGTTCATCAGCAGCCCAAGCTTGGAGGAGGGTGCAAGCACTGCCAGAGAATTACCAAAGTGCATTTCTATCAAATCTTGAGTTGAGTCCAACACAAGACGCAGACGGTCTGGCAATAAACCTAGAGACCCAGTATCAGCGTGAACTTAGGCCATTTGATTGCGATGATGCTAACGATGCATTTGAGCAGGCAGGTACAATAAGTGCTAGGGCCCAATCCGAGTTTAGAGAGGTATATCAAATCCTTGGCGCCACTATATCTGTCCAAGAAATTCTATCCAAGGTTGAGAACCGCTTTGGCCCATCAGAAAATACAAGGCATAGGGAAGTAGTAAGAATAGAAAATGAAAGGGCCGAAGCGGAGAAAAAGCGTTCCGAAGAGATGGAGCGTTATCGTGCTGCAATATCAAAGGTTGAGGAGGCAAAGAGGGCTGAAGCTACCCGCATGGCTATAGAAGCTGATAATAAAAAAGCGCTGGAAGCTGCGTCGCGGGCAATGCTGTTTCAGGAGAAGCGCAGTCGCCACCAATTGAGTTTTTTGATTATATTCTTACTGGCATTGATCCTCTTTGCATTTGCATATGTATAGCCGGAAAATACATTGATGCGACGATACTTAGCAGGGTTCTACCCACAAGGATAAAGATGTGCCGAGAAGCTGAACCGATGGCGCGAACTGAGGGTATCATGCACCTCTTCGGCTCACCTTCTTCTGCTTGTCGCTGCCGGGCGCGTTCTAAGCGCTCTGGCGAGCAGTGCCGCAAAGCTGCGATGCGGGGTAAGGCCGTATGCCTAGCGCATGGTGGACGCTCTACAGGGCCGAAAACAGCCGCGGGCAGGGCTAAGTGTGCAGAAGTGAAGACGATGCATGGCCGAGAAGGCAGGCAGACGCGCGAGGTCCGCGCTAAGAAGCTTCGGGAACTGCGGGAGCTTGAACGCTACATCAAGGGTATTGGCCCTGCCCTATGACACCAGTTCCGAACGCAGCAAAGTGGCCACCGTTCGTCTGGGATAGTATACCTAGAAGAGCGAGGTACCTTGGGCCCTTTAGGGGGGTACCCCCCGGGTGGGGTCGGTAAAGTCCGGTTTTTTTGATGGGGGGGGGTATGTTAATAGAATCGGTGGGTTTCGTGGAACCGGTCGCTTTCCGTTTTTGTAACCCATATGTAACCCCGCCCCGAAAACAGGGGTGCAGAAATCGGCTAAACCCTTGATTTAAATGGTGCCCCCAACAGGGATCGAACCCGTGACCCCCTGATTACAAATCAGGTGCTCTACCAGCTGAGCTATAGAGGCAGTGCGTGTCTGATAGCTAAGATCTGCCCCGCTTGCAAGCCTTAGGCGCGTGAAGATCGGGCCATTATTGCAACGGCGGTCAGGCTGAAGGCGATGACCAGCAAGGCGGCGGGGGCGGCTTCGGTGATTTTCTCTAGGCTGGCCAGATCATAGGCGCGGGTGGAAAGGGTGTTAAAGTTGAAGGGGCGCAGCATCAGCGTGGCCGGCAGTTCTTTCACACAATCGACAAACACCATCAGCAGTGCCGTGCTGACAGATCCGCGCATGAGGGGCAGGTAGATGTGGCGCAGGACGCCGCCGGCACTTTGGCCCAAGGATCGTGCGGCCATTGGTAGTGTTGGGGCGATGCGGCCAAAGGCCGCCTCAACAGCGCCTTGGGCGATGCCGAAAAAGCGCACCATATAGGCCAGCACAAGGGCCGTGGCCGTGCCCGTCAGGATCAGGCCTGGGTCGTGGCCTGTCACGGCAAAGATTGCGTCGGCCACTTTATGGTCAAGAGCCGCCAAGGGGATCAACATGCCAACCGCGAGCACAGCGCCGGGGGCCGCATAGCCCAAAGAGGTCATCGGCAAGATCACCCGCGCCAGTCTGTGGCGGGACAGGCGCAGGCCTTGGATCAGAAAGGTTGCGGCCGCCACCGTCAGAACGGCGGCGATCGCGCCCACCATCAGTGTGTTGATCACCGCCTGCCCCAATCCGGGGGCAAACCATGCTTGGGGCTTTTGCACCGCATGGGTCAGCATCACCGCGACGGGCAGCACAAAGCCCAAGGTCAGCGGCACCAAGCAGGCGAGCATAGCGGCCCAAGCCGTCATCCCGCCCAAGGCCAGCGGCACCACGGGCCGCACCGCGCGCGAGGGTTTGTGAAACCGCGCGTTGCGCCGGTTGGCACGTTCCACGAAGATCAGGCCCAAGATCAGCACCAAGATCACGCCCGCCAATTGTGCGGCACCGCCCGCATTGTCGCCGTTGAGCCATGTGGAAAAGACACCCGTTGTCAGCGTTTGCACGGCAAAATGTTGCACAGTGCCGAAATCGGCTACCGTTTCCATCAAAACCAGCGCCAATCCTGCAGCGATGGCAGGGCGCGCGAGCGGCAGGCCTACGCGCCAAAACAGACCCCAAGGCCCCGCCCCCAAGGCACGCGCCACTTCATAGGTTCCGCCCGATTGTTCGCGAAAGGCTGCGCGGGCCAAAAGGTAGACATAGGGGTAAAATGCCGCGGCCAGAACGATTGTGGCAAAGCCTAACGAATGCACCTCGGGAAAGACGTAGTCTTTGGCCGAGGTCCACCCCATGGCCAGCCGCAAAGCGCCTTGCAGGGGGCCAGAATAATCCAAGAAATCCACCAAGGCATAGGCGCCAATGTAAGCCGGGATCGCCAAGGGAAAGAGCAGCGCCTGATCCAGCAAGCGCACCAATGGGAAGCGGTACATCACCACAAGCCAAGCCGCCCCCGTGCCCATCGCCACAGACAAGGCCCCCACGCCCGCAGCCAAAATCAACGTATTTGCCACATAGCGCGGCAGCACGGTGGCCATCAGATGGGGCCAGATATTCTCGGTCGGATGAAAAGCCAGCCAGATCACGGCCAGCACGGGGGCCACGACCACAAGGCCAATCACAACAGCGCCAACTGACCAAAGGTCGGGGGCGGCCAAGCGGCTTAGTTGACTCTTTTGCTGGGTCATAGCGCCGTGTTAACGTAAAGCGCTTGGCCTGTCCAGAAAACCCGTGCCTTAGGCCATCCCAAGCGCGGCTTTGTAAACCTCTAGCACGGCCTCTTCTTCGGCCAATTCATCGGGCTTGCGACGGCGCATCGCCAGCACCTTACGCAGCACCTTTGTGTCATAGCCGCGGCCCTTGGCCTCGGCCATGGCTTCTTTCAGTTGATCGGCCACATCCTTCTTTTCCGCCTCCAATTGCTCAAAGCGTTCGATGAACTGGCGCAGTTCGTCGGCGGTTACGGAATAGGCATCATTCGGGCTGGACATGGGGGCCTCATAAGGGAATAGCTCAGGGCAAATCCCTATACTGGGCGGGGCCTATCCTGCAAGGGCACGCGTGGCACAAGACTGGACAGAACTGGGCCGAAGCGTTACCTCGCAATACGGAATGGGAGGAGGATGCCATGCAGGCTTTGATCTGGGGCGGGGCTGCGGTGACGCTGTTGGGCGTGGCGGGGCTGATGTTTTGTGCAGGCCAATCGCTTAAGGCACGCACGCTGCCAGACGATCAGGCAAGAGCTGCGATGGCCCGTGTCGTGACGTTGAATCTGGCGTCAATGGGTGTGGCCGTGCTGGGCTTGATGGCGGTCGTTGCGGGTCTGCTGCTGCGCTAGAAACAGTTAGAGGGGCAGGTTGTCGAAACCTGCTTCAATCTCTTCCTCGCGTTGCGCCAAATGGGCAAGAGTGGTGTCATGCGGTACACCGCCAAACAGGACAGCCAAGCCTTCCAGTTGCAGCCTTAACGCGGATAAAAGCACCCCTTCGGACATCTGGATCATCACATCGTTGGAATGGATGGGGGCGGTATAAGTCATTGCGCACAATCCTTGCAAAACGGCGTGTCGGGCAGAAAGTTCAACCGCGCAGCGCTTATGGGCGATCCGCAGACCTGACAGCGGCCGTAATCGCCCGAGTCTAGACGCGCCAAGGCCCCTTTGATCGTGCGCTGCTCAACCTGTGCCTCGACCCCAAGGCTCTCTAAGACTTCATCGCCCTCGCGCTGGGTGGCCAATTCTTCCCAATCTTTTTCTTGATGCGAGGCCAGTTCGTCCCTGATCCCGCCAATCCGGCGCAACAGGCTGGCCTGCCTTGCCTCTAATATGGCTTTGCGCTGAGTTGTTGGTATCATGGAGATCTCCTCGTCTTTAAGGGCACCCTATCCTTTTGCATCATATCCATCTTTGATTCACATCAAGGCGGAACAAAACGCCTTACATATTCTGAAATTTAAATGTATACATATCCCAGCACCCTCACCTGACAGGTTCCTCATGCACCCGCGCGTTCACGCCTTTTTCGATGAAGCCACCAACACCGCAACCTATGTCGTGGCCGAAGCCGAAGGATCGGCCTGCGCCATCATCGATTCGGTTCTGGATTTCGACTATGCATCTGGCGCTACGGACACCCGCTCTGCCGATGCGGTGATTGCCTTTGTCCGCGCCCAAGGCTTTCGGCTGGAGTGGATTTTGGAAACTCATGTCCACGCCGACCACCTTTCCGCAGCGCCCTACTTGCAAGAGGCTTTGGGCGGGAAACTGGCGATTGGGCAAAACATAACCGTGGTGCAAGACACCTTCGGCAAAGTCTTTAACGAAGGCACGCGCTTTGCCCGGGATGGATCGCAATTTGACAAGCTGCTAAAAGACGGCGACAACGTGATGATCGGCCAAATGCGCGCCGAGGCGCTGCACACCCCCGGCCACACCCCCGCCTGCATGACCTTTGTGATCGGCGATGCGGCCTTTGTGGGCGACACGCTGTTCATGCCCGACTATGGCACCGCGCGTTGCGACTTTCCTGGCGGATCGGCGGCGGTGATGTATGACAGCATCCAGCGCATTCTGGCCCTGCCCGACGACACCCGCATTTTCGTCTGCCACGACTACAAGGCCCCCGGCCGTGATGAATTCGCGTGGGAAACCACCGTCGGCGCGCAGAAATCCCTGAACAAACATGTGGGCGGCGGCCAGTCGAAAGACGCTTTCGTCACCATGCGCGAAACCCGCGATGCAACCTTGGCCATGCCAAGGCTTATCATTCCCTCCTTGCAAATCAACATGCGGGCGGGCCAAATGCCCGAGCCCGAGGACAATGGCCTGTCCTATCTGAAGGTGCCGCTGAACGGGCTGTAACAGGCGGCGCATCGCAAGGGGTGCTGGAATGATCCATTCAGATTGGATTTGGGGCTTTGGCGGCGGGCTGATGATTGGGCTTGCGGCTTCGGCCTATCTGTTGATGAACGGCAAGATCATGGGCATCTCAGGGATTTTCGGCGGCTTGGTTGATCGCACCGGATGGGGCGATTGGGCCAATCGGTTAGCCTTTATCGCGGGGCTTGTGGGCCTGCCGTGGCTTATGACGCAAGCAATGCCTGCGCAAACCCACCTGACAGGCAACTGGCTGATCATCGTGGCGGGCGGGCTGCTGGTGGGCTTGGGCACAAGGCTGGCCAATGGCTGCACCTCGGGGCACGGGGTTTGCGGCATTTCGCGCCTGTCGCTGCGAGGGATTGTGGCGACGGTGTTTTATGTGCTGGCAGGTGGCCTGACCATGGCTTTGCTGCGCCATGTGCTGGGGGTGATCTAATGGCGCGGCTTTGGGTCGGGCTGCTGTGCGGCGCGCTTTTCGGCGCGGGCTTGGTGCTGTCGGGCATGACCGACACGCTGAAAGTGCAAGGCTGGCTGGATGTCTTTGGCGATTGGGATGCAACACTGGCCTTTGTGCTTGGTGGGGCAATTTTGCCCATGGCCGTGGCATGGCGGGTGGCGGCACGGCGCAAGGCATCGATCCTTGGCTTTGCCCTGCCAGAAAAACCCAAAGCCGAGGTCGGGCCAAACTTGGTGATCGGATCGATCTTGTTCGGCATGGGCTGGGCTTTGGCAGGGCTTTGCCCGGGCCCCGCGCTGGCATCGTTAAGCTTTGGCGGTTGGGGCGGTCTGGTCTTTCTTATCGCGATGGCCGCAGGTATGCTGGCAGCACCCGCCGTTCGCACCCGTATTGACGGCCCGCAATCTTTAAGGAGCAAAATGGATATTCGCGCCCTGACCCCCGATTACGCCGTCTCGCCCCAAATTGATCTGGCCGATCTGGCCGTGATCAAGGCTGCGGGGTTTACCACGGTGATCAACAACCGCCCCGATGATGAAATTCCGCCGCCTTGGCAATCGGCCGCGATGCAAAAAGCCGCAGAGGCTCTGGGCCTGACCTTCGTCGACAACCCCGTCCTGCCGGGTGACTTTTCTGACAAGGTGATCAGCACGCAAAGGGACGCCATTGCCGCCGCCAAGGGGCCAGTCTTTGCCTACTGCGCTTCGGGCAACAGGTCGTCTTGCGTTTGGGCTTTGATGCAGGGCGGGCAACGCCCAACGGATGAGCTGATCGCAACCGCTGCGCGGTTTGGCTACAATCTGGAAGGCTTGCGAGACAGGATTGAAGCGGCTGGCCGGTAAGAAAAAGGCCTCATATCGCGCCCCTGCAGGGCAATTCCGCCCAGTGCGGAACACTAAGGGATCAATCAGTTCCCGTGCTGCGCAATTCAAACGTATCACTGCCCTCTTCCGCCGAGATCACGCTTTTCGCCATCCCGAGCGGAGGGTGGGGATTATGAGGGACCCGCGAGGCTGGCACATTTTGAAAGGGCTGGGACAGAACACGCCCCGCCCGCACCGGTTTTCGCAGCAAAACCCCCTGCCCATCCTCTAACCGCAAGGCCCTCATCCCGCGGTTTTGGCCCAACTTGCCAAATGCCACGCAGCGCCCATCCGTGCCCTCAAGGCTGATCACATCAACCACTGCGTCTTGCAGGGGCACAATCATGCCAGCAACCAAGGCCAAAACATCCGCCATCGGCAGCGACAAGCGCGCCAAAACAGCGTTCAGTTGCACGCTGGCCCCATCAACCCGCTCTTGCAGGTCGACCTCGAAGGCAGGGCCCCTATCATCAACCGCGTGCTGCTTTTTCTTTGTGGGCAGGGGTAAATGCCCCACTTCGGGCAGGGCGAGGTAGATTTTACCTTTGCGCAAACCGCCCGACAAAGAAATATCAGCCGTCAATACCCGCAGCGGCGCATCGTCCAAAACCACGGGCAAAGGGCGGGGATCCTCTAGAAAACTGACGCAGCGAAAGCCTCCGGCCCAAACGATATCGGCATTTTCGGTCAGCGCTTGCTCCAAGGTGGCCAAAGCAGCATCAATCACCCCTGCCACCATCGCCCCATCGGTGCGGGTCGGCTTGCGCGGTGGCAAATCTTGCCCGCGCACACGGCCAATCGTTTGCGCTTCGATAAAGCCCGCTACAATGGCCTGTGACAGGATCATCGCGCCTTGCTCTTGCGCGGGGCCATCCAATATCGCGATCAATGCAAAATCAGGAAGCAGTTCCACCAATTCGGCAGCAGAACGCCGCTCGATCAACAGCTTTTCAACATCCAGTTGGATTTTAAGAGCATCCCGCGCAGCCTTACCCAGCCCAAATCGAAAGGCCCTGTCAGCCCCAGGCGTGCCTTCGGTGGGCTGCGCGCGCGAGGCAGACGCTTTGCGGCGGATGATGTCGGCGGTGGTCATGGGCCATCCTGCGATGATTTTCACAAGCATGGCGAAAAGGCGTTAGCAAAGTGTTTCTGGCGATAAGAATTTATGGGGCATAAAGCGGAAAGTAGGAAAAAGGGCGGCCTGCTGAGGCCGCCCAAATCGTTTGTTACTGCAGCGCCAGATCACTGATCGCATGCGTCCAAGCGCCTTCCGGCTCTTTGGTGATGACCGGATCAGACCCGCCCGACATCAGTGTTGCGACAGTGCGCTTATAATCAGCCTCGTCCAGCGCGCCATTCGACCCTGCGGTCAGTTTGGCCACTTCACCCATCATGAACTTCTGGTGCTCTTCGGTCTGCGCGCCGGTTTGGTCGGCTTCCAAAACGATAGCTGCTGCAGCATCAGGATTGGCCTCTGCGTCTTTCCAGCCCTTCATCGAAGCGCGGACAAACTTAACCATCTTTTCCGAGAAAGCCGGATCTTTCAGATTGTCTTCCAGCACATAAAGACCGTCTTCCAGAGTGGCAACGCCCATGTCTTCGTATTTGAACGTCACCAGATCGTCGGCTTTAATGCCAGCTTCCAGCACCTGACCATATTCGTTGTAAGTCATGGTCGAGATGCAAGCTGCTTGCTTTTGCAGCAGCGGGTCAACGTTAAACCCTTGCTTCAGCACAGTCACACCACCAGCAGAACCATCAGTTTTAAGGCCCAGTTGGCTCATCCAAGACAAGAAGGGATATTCGTTGCCATAGAACCAAACGCCCAGTGTCTTATCGGCGAAATCAGCCGGCGCAGCGATACCCGACTCTTTCAAACAGGTCAGCATCAAGCCGGAGTGCTTGAAGGGTTGGGCGATGTTCACCAATGCCAATCCCTTTTCGCGGGCAGCCAGCGCTGCGGGCAGCCAGTCAACAATCACATCGGCCCCGCCGCCGGCAATAACCTGCTCGGGGGCAATATCTGGGCCGCCGGGAAGGATTGTGACATCCAGACCTTCGTCGGTGTAATAGCCCTTGGCTGCGGCCACGTAATAGCCAGCGAATTGGGCCTGCGTGACCCATTTCAACTGCAGTTTTACCGTGTCATTGGCGAAGGCAGCGCCTGCGGCCATGGCAAAAGCCGTTGCCGTGATCAGAAGTTTCTTCATTGTGTAGACCTCCATGTTAAATCACCTCCCTCTTTGTGAGGGATGCCAGAACGTGACGGCGCGCTCTAACGCCGCCACAAACCCGTAAAACACCGACCCGGCCAAGGCCGCGACAGCAATCTCAGCCCAAACCAGCGGTAAAGCCAGTTGCCCCACGGCAGTAGAGATACGAAATCCCATGCCCACCGTTGGAGAGCCGAAATTTTCCGCAACAATAGCACCAATCAGCGCCAAAGTTGCCGCAATTTTAAGCCCGTTGAACAGGAACGGCATGGCCGCAGGCAGGCGCAATTTGACCAGGGTCTGCCAGTAAGAGCCGCCCCATGTCGCCATCAAATCGCGCTGCATTCTATCGCTGGCCGAAAGTCCCGCAACCATATTGACCAGCACAGGAAAGAAAACCATCACCACGACAACAGCTGCTTTCGATTGCCAATCAAAGCCAAACCACATCACCATAATGGGGGCGATCCCCACAATTGGCAGGGCCGCCACAAAATTGCCGATGGGCAAAAGGCCAGCGCGTAAAAAGGGCACACGGTCAACAAGGATCGCCACCGCAAAGGCAGATCCAGCGCCAAGAATATAGCCCGACAAAGCCCCTTTCAGGATCGTCTGAACAAAATCCGCCCAAAGCGTGGGCAAGTTCGCGCCAATGGCCACGCCAATGGAACTGGGGGCTGGCAAAATCACTTCCGGCACCGATAAGCCCGTCACGACCCCCTGCCACAGGACCAAAATCGCAAGGCCGAATAGCACGGGGATGGCAATCCGCACGGATTTTTGTGCCGCAAAACGCGACCGGGCAAGGGATGCATTCACCACCCAGCAAGCAAGCCAAAAGCCCAATGCAAACAGAATGCTCACGCCCGCACCCCCATGCGTTTTGTGACCACGGTTTCCAACACCCGCACAATCAAGATCAAAACACCCGCCAAAATAGTCGCCGCAAACAAAGCGGCCCAGACGATGATGGGGGAGCCGAACTGGCTGCCGATCAGCATCCTTGCGCCCAAGCCCTCAATAGCCCCTGTGGGCAATTCGCCCACAATTGCGCCCACAAGGCTTGCCGCAATCCCCACCTTTAGGCTGGTGAAAAGATAGGGAACCGAAGAGGGCAACCGCAGTTTGAAAAACCCCTGCACTTCTGATGCGCTGTAGGTTTTTAATTGATCTAACTGCATCTGATCAGGGCTGCGCAGACCTTTGATCATGCCGACCAAAACGGGGAAATAACTTAGGTAGGCGGCGATGATGGTCTTAGAGACCAGTGCGTTTGACACGCCCAAATGGTCGCCAAAGCCCAGCGAATTAGAAAGCACAACGATCATCGGGGCAATCGCCACAACCGGAATGGTCTGGCTGATCACCGCCCAAGGCATCATTCCCAATTCCATCGTGCGGCTTTGCACAATGCCCACGGCCAGCAAAACGCCCAAAAGACTACCCAGTAAAAACCCAGAAAAGGTAGAGACCAACGTCACATAGCCATGATAAACAAGACTTTTCTTAGAGGTGACGTTAAACGCAGTCAGCCCCTTCCACAATTCGCCCACCACCTGATGCGGCGGTGGCAGAACGGGGCGTTCTTGGTCCATTGTGTCGGATAAAAGCAAGGAAACCGTCACCGTGCCGCCATCGCGGGCCGCTTGATCATAGGTCCAAGCGGCGTTTAGCCAAACCGCCGCGCCATACCAAAGTGCTACGATCACCGCCAAAACCCCAAGCACCGGCCCCATCTTCACGATGCGCCCCCCTGTGGCCAAGCGATCATCGAGATGGAAACAATCCCCAGCACGACCCCCGCCACTTGCAAACCCGTGGGGCGTTCGCCAAAGACCGCAAAAGCGATCACCGTGATTGCCACCAGTTGAAACACCAGAGACAGGGCTAAAGCCAACCCTAACCCGTTTTCGCGCATCACCCGCACCATCAGGTAATTGCCCAAACAAAAACACGCTAAAGACGCAATCAAAATCAGCGAACCACTCTTGGCAGCATAGATTTTTAGCAGCGAATTGGCGACCATGAATACGCCGGTTGAGGCTGCAAGATAAAACAGCACCACTGGGTTCATGGCCGACCCCCGATGATAAAGCGCGCCCTACTCATCCGAATGCCCCGCCCGCAACCCTTCGCGCACGCGGTGGGCGATGTCGATAAATGCCTTGGTATCGCGAATGTCTAAGGGGCGTTCGCGTGGCAGAGGACTGTCAATCACATCGGTGATCCGCCCTGGGCGCGGCGACATCACCACGATTTTGGTCGAAAGATACACCGCTTCGGGAATGGAATGGGTGACAAAACAGATCGTTTTTCCCGTTCTATTCCACAGTTTTAGCAACTCCTCATTCAGCCTATCGCGCACAATCTCATCCAAGGCGCCAAAGGGTTCGTCCATCAGCAAGATGTCGGCATCAAAGGCCAAAGCCCGCGCTATTGAGGCGCGCTGTTGCATGCCGCCCGACAATTGCCATGGAAACTTTTTGCCAAAACCCGACAGTTCCACCAATTCCAAAACGCGCTCAACGCGAGACACCTGCTCTTCTTTGGAAAATCCCATGATTTCCAACGGCAGCGAGATGTTCTTGGCAATCGTGCGCCAAGGATAAAGCCCTGCCGCCTGAAACACATAGCCATAGGCGCGCTTGCGGCGTGCTTCATCAGGCGTCATGCCGTTTACGGTTAAAATGCCGCTGGTCGGATGTTCTAACGCCGCAATGGCGCGCAGGAAGGTTGTTTTACCGCAGCCACTTGGCCCGATGAAAGAAACAAACTCACCCTTACCGACGCTTAGGTTCACGTCCTTCAGTGCCTGCACCGGTCCGTCGCCCGTCTGGAACACCAGATTAACGCCTTTGGCTTCGATCACCGATGCGCTCATGCCTATCAAACTCCCGTGGCCGGCACGCCCGATCGCTGCACAGGGCGCGGGGCGGTCAAGTCTTTCCAAGCGCTTAGCGCGCGATTGACCGCAGGGCGCGGGGCACGGGCGACAAATTTTCCGTGGCCCTCTTGCGTTTGCACCACGCCGTCTTGCACCGCCACCTGCCCCCGTGTCAGGGTAAAGCGGGGCAGGCCCTTAACCTTGTGACCTTCAAACACGTTATAGTCGATCTTCGATTGCTGGGTCGCGGCGCGGATGGTTTTTTCCTTGTTCGGATCCAAAACCACCAAATCAGCATCCGCCCCCACCAGAACCGCGCCCTTTTTCGGGTAGCAGTTCAAAATCTTGGCGATATTGGTCGAGGTGACGGCGACAAATTCGTTCGGCGTCAGGCGTCCGGTTTCAACTCCCGTCGTCCACAGCATGGGCATACGATCTTCTAACCCACCAGTTCCGTTGGGGATTTTTGCAAAGCTATCCAGCCCAAAGCGCTTTTGTGCCGTGGTAAAGGCGCAGTGATCGGTCGCCACGCAAGATAAGCTGCCCGCTTGCAGGCCCGCCCACAGGCTATCTTGATGCACCTTGGCGCGGAACGGGGGCGACATAACGCGGCGCGCAGCATGGTCCCAATCGGGGTGGAAATACTCGCTTTCGTCCAGCGTCAGGTGCTGAATTAGCGGTTCGCCCCACACCCGTTTGCCCTGTTGGCGGGCGCGGCGAATGGCCTCGTGCGCTTCTTCACACGAGGTATGCACCACATACAGCGGCACACCTGCCATATCGGCGATCATGATGGCGCGGTTGGTCGCCTCGCCCTCGACCTGCGGGGGGCGGGAATAGGCGTGGGCTTCGGGGCCGGTGTTGCCTTCGGCGAGAAGTTTGGCTGTCAGTTCTGCCACAACATCGCCGTTTTCGGCATGCACCATGGCCAAGCCGCCCAAGTCGCCAACCCGTTTGAAAGATTGATACATTTCATCATCGTTGACCATCAACGCGCCTTTGTAGGCCATGAAATGTTTGAAGGATGTCATTCCGGCTTTGACCGTATCTTCCATATCCTCCCACACCTTTTGGCCCCACCATGTGATGGCCATGTGATAGGAATAGTCGCAAGAGGCGCGGCCCGC
The DNA here is from genome assembly GCA_945862465.1 of Pseudorhodobacter antarcticus. GTDB lineage: Bacteria > Pseudomonadota > Alphaproteobacteria > Rhodobacterales > Rhodobacteraceae > Stagnihabitans > Stagnihabitans antarcticus_A. The sequence goes on from CAMAYO010000060.1 coordinate 14,586, forward strand.
TTTGTTGTGCCACATTTGGGCCGCATCCATCAGGCCCTGCCCCTGCCCCGGCAGAACAAAATCCACCACCATGGTCGTGCCGCCCGACAGCGCCGCGCGAGTGCCAGATTCGAAATCGTCGCTGGAATAGGTGCCCATGAACGGCATTTCCAAATGGGTGTGCGGATCAATCCCGCCGGGCATAACGTAGCAACCCGTGGCATCTAGTTCGTCACCGCCCTTCAGGTTCGGCCCGATTTCTGTGATGATGCCGCCCTCGATGCGCACATCGGATTTGTAGGTCAGGTCAGCGGTGACGATAGTGCCGTTTTTGATGATGGTCATTTGCCAAATTCCTGCTGATGGGGCGCCGCAACGGGCAATTGCTGATCTAAAGATGCAAGGGAGGACAGAGAGCCACAAGACCCTTGCGGCCAATGAGAAACAAGATCACTCACCCCACCACCTCTGCCACTTCCAACACCGCGTGCAGCATCACATCGGTGCCCGCAGCGGCCCATTCGGGCGAAATCTCTTCGGCCTCGTTGTGCGACAGCCCGCCGACACAGGGGCACATGATCATCACGGTGGGGGCAACGCGGTTGATCCAGCAGGCGTCATGGCCCGCACCGGATACGATGTCTTGGTGGGAATACCCCAAGGTTTCAGCGGCTTGGCGCACGATCTTCACCAGACCCGCATCAAAGGTCACAGGGTCGAAATGCCCCACATCTTCAATCTCAACCCCCAAGCCCAGTTCCCCAGCCACCGCATGGGCGGCGCGGATCACTTCGGCCTTCATCGCCTCAAGCTTGGGCAATTCGGGGCTGCGGATGTCGACCGTGAACACCACCTTGCCCGGAATAACGTTGCGCGAATTGGGATAAACCTTCACCTGCCCCACAGCACCCACGGCATTGGGCTGGTGGCTCATCGCAATCTGATGCACCCGTTCGGTGATACGCGCCATGCCAAGGCCGGCATTGACGCGCATATTCATCGGCGTTGATCCGGTATGCGCATCTTTGCCGGTCAGGGTGATTTCCAGCCACCACAGGCCCTGCCCATGGGTGACAACGCCAATCGTTTTCCCCTCAGCCTCAAGGATCGGGCCCTGCTCAATATGCAGTTCGAACATCGCGTGGATCTTGCGCGCGCCGACCTTTTCGTCGCCCACCCAGCCAATCCGCGCCAGTTCTTCGCCAAAAACCTTGCCGTCCAGATCGCGGCGCGACTTGGCGTAATCTTCGGTATGCAACCCCGCGAACACGCCCGATGCCAGCATAGCGGGGGCAAACCTTGCGCCTTCTTCATTCGTCCAGTTGGTCACAACAATCGGGTGTTTGGTTTTAATGCCCAAATCATTCAGGCTGCGCACCACTTCCAACGCGCCCAAAACGCCTAGCACCCCGTCATAGCGCCCGCCGGTCGGTTGGGTATCCAGATGACTGCCCATATAAACGGGCAGCGCCGCAGGGTCGGTTCCGGCACGGGTGGCAAACATATTTCCCATCGTATCCACGCCCATCGTCATGCCCGCGTCTTCGCACCAGCGGGCAAACAAATGGCGGCCTTCGCTGTCGGCATCGGTCAGGGTCTGGCGGTTGTTGCCCCCCGCAATGCCGGGGCCGATCTGGGCCATCTGGTCCAAACTGTCCCAAAGACGCGCCGAATTGATGCGCAGGTTTTCACCGGGTGCGGGCATGGCAGTCTCCCTTATGTCGCCGAGATCTTAATGCCTCTTGCGACGAATCTTTTCCTGACCGTATGGTCAGAACAAAGCGCACCACAGCCTGACCAACCGGTCAAGAAAATTCTGAACATAAATCCATGACAGACACCGCCCGCCCCCCGCGCCGCACCGAAATACGGCAACATAACGAAACGCTGATCTTGCAAGCGGCTGAAAAAGTGTTTGCCGAGGCGGGCTTTGGTGGGGCCACGATGCAACTGATCGCCGATATGGCGGGCCTGCCCAAGGCGAACCTGCATTACTACTTTCCCACCAAAGAAGACCTTTACCGCCGTGTGGTGCAGGATATCTTCGAAATCTGGCTGCACGCTGCCGACAGCATGGACCAAGCCCCCGGCCCCATCGAAGGCATCGGGGCCTATATCCAAGCCAAGATGGAAATCTCGCGCCGCCACCCCAATGGATCAAAGGTCTGGGCGTTTGAGGTGATGCACCGCGCCCCCGTCATCCAAGATTATCTGGAAACCACCCTGCGCGCATGGACGACTGGCCGCGTGCGCCTGATCGAACGCTGGATTGCCGAGGGCCAGATGGCACCCGTCGATCCTGAACATCTGCTGTATATGCTTTGGGCCACCACCCAGCACTACGCCGATTTTGGCCACCAAATCGAAACGCTGAACGCGGGGCCGTTAAGCGATGTCGATTGGCAAAAGGCCACCGACAGCGTGAAAACCATGATCCTGCGCGGCATCGGCGCGCTGTAAGCCCATTTCCAAACGCCGCCC
>CAMAYO010000061.1 GCA_945862465.1 Pseudorhodobacter antarcticus
CACATGGCGGGGCCAAAGGTCAGGTTGGGCACGAAATGGCCATCCATCACGTCAATATGCACCCAGTCGCAGCCCTGCGCCTCAATCGCGCGGCACTCAGCCCCGAAATTGGCGAAGTCGGCGGCAAGGATGGAAGGCGCGATCTTGACGGCGCGCGAAAAGGCGGGGGTGCGGGAAAGGGTCATGGCGGTCTCCTCTGACGGGACGGGTGTGCCGCAGCGGGCGGCTTGGGTCAAGTCCCGCCCAAGGGCGCATTGCAGCCCGCACCATAACATGATCAAATTCCCCCATCAGAATAGGAGAGTGGGATGCAGGTCTTTATCAACGGCTTTGGCCGGATTGGTCGCTCTGTCCTGCGCGCGGTGGCGCAATCGCCCGCCAGTTGGCCGGGGCTGACAATTGTGGGCATCAACGACATCGCGGCGGCAGAAATGTGCGCCTACCTGTTCCAATACGATTCCGTCTTTGGCCCATGGCGCGGCACGGTCAGTTTGACGCGTGATGCGCTGGTGGTGAACGGCCAGCCCATCCCCCTGTACCGCACCCCCGACCTATCCGCCCTTGATCTGTCAAGCGTCGATGTGGTGCTAGAATGCACTGGCCGCGCCGATCGGACAGAGGTGGCAATGCAGGGCCTAAGGGCGGGGGCCAATCGCGTGCTGATCTCAGGCCCTTCCAAAGCGGCCGATCTTACGGTGGTTCTGGGTGCTAATGACGCCGCGCTGAAAGACCAGCGCATTGTGTCAAACGCGTCTTGCACCACCAATGCGCTGGCGCCCTTGGTCAAACTGCTCAACGATACTTGGGGCGTGGTGACAGGGTCCATGACAACGATCCACTGCTACACCGGCAGCCAACCCACCACCGACGCCCCCGCCGCCGACTATGCCCGTTCGCGCGCGGCAGCGCTGTCGATGGTGCCCACAACCACCTCGGCCCAGCGCCTGCTCGACATTGTGCTGCCCGAAATCGCTGGGCGGATCGAAGGCTCCGCCGTGCGCGTCCCCACCGCCTCGGTCTCGGCGGTGGATCTTGCTGTGATGCTGCACACCACCCCAACCGCCGCGCAAGTGAATGAAAAACTGCGAACAGCAGGCGGCGTCATCGGGGCCACCGATGCGCCGCTTGTCTCCTCAGACCTGCGCGCCAGACCTGAAAGCATCATAATGGCCCTGCCCGAAACCCGCGTCACGGCATTCGGGATGGTCCGCGTCTTTGGCTGGTATGACAACGAATGGGGCTTTTCCAACCGGATGTTGGATGTGGCCTTGAAGATGGGCTGAAAGCCCGCAAATCATCTTGGCACACATACTTGGGGGGGTGGAGGCGGCTGGCCGCTCGCTTCAAAACAGCGCTGCGTTCCACCACAAATGCGTCAAGATCGCGGATGCATACCCTAGGCCCACCGCCCAAGCCCAGCGCAGATGGGCCAAAAAGGTGTAAACCCCCCGCGCCTGCCCCATCAAAGCCACCCCCGCCGCCGATCCGATCGACAAGATCGATCCGCCCACCCCACAGGTCAGCGTGATCAGGAGCCAGTGGCCTTGGCTCATCGACGGATCCATCGTCAAGACGGCGAACATCAGCGGGATATTGTCGATCACCGCGGACAAAGCGCCGATGATGATGTTGGCGGCCATCGGCCCCAAGCCCGCATACAAAACCTGCGAGGCGAGCGCCAAATACCCCAGCACCCCCAAACCACCCACGGCAAAGATGATGCCAAAGAAAAAGAGCAGCGTGTCCCATTCCACCCGTTGCACTTGGGCGAAACTGTCCAGCACCATATCCTCGTCACGCCGCCGCCCGCCGGACAGGCGCAGGCCGTAAGCCAAGGCTTGCAGATAGCCCAAGCCCAGCATCATCCCCATCGCAGGCGGCAGGTTCAAAGCATTCTTGAACAGAACCGAGGTTGCAATCGTCGCCGCAAACAGCGCCACCACGGCCCACATCCCGGGCTTGGGGCGCACGCGGTCTTGGCCCATCTGGGGACGCCCTTTGGGAACGGACCAAATCATAATCGCCGCAGGCAGCGCCCAATTGACAACCGAGGGGACAAAAAGGGCAAAGAACTCAAAAAACCCCAGCTTACCCTGCTGCCAAACCATCAAAGTCGTGATGTCGCCAAAGGGGCTAAACGCCCCGCCCGCATTGGCCGCCACCACGACCGAGATGCAGCTCACCACGGTAAACTTGGCACTGTCCCGACCCAAAGCCGTCACCACCGCGCCTATCACCAAGGCCGTGGTGAGGTTGTCGAGCACCGGAGACAGGGAAAACGCCAAAACACCCGTCAGGACGAAAAGCTGCCGATAGCTAAGCCCCGCCCGCACCAAAACCCCGCGCAAAGCGTCAAAGGCGCGGCGTTCTTCCAGCGTGTTGACGTAGGTGACGGCCACGATCAAGAACAAGAACAACTCGCCGTATTCTTCGATCACGCCAAGTGCGGCCTCATGGGCAAAGTCGGATTGTCCGGTCAGGGCAAAGGCCACGCCAATCAGTGCCCAGATCAAACCCGCCGCCAAAAGCACGGGCTTGGATTTTGCCATGCCGGTAATTTCTTCAAGAATCACCAGCACATAAGCCAGAAAGAAGATGCCCAGCGCGCAAAGCCCTGCCCAATGCCCCGTATAATCCATCCGCCATCCCCTTTTCGCGCGCCTTTGCAGGGCCAGTGCCCCAAAACGCCCTGCCGCACCTTGCCAGCATGCGGCCCGCCATGCAAACCTAAGCCCATTGAGCGGAGACGATGATGCAAACCCTGACCCAAGACGCCAGTCTGACCCACCAGCTTCCCCAAGTGGCCCACGCCCGCAATCCGGGCATGGCGCTTGATTTGGACTGGGTGGCTTCGGTTCAGGCCAACACCTCCGCCATCGAACGGCGCTGCGCCACTTTGGGCGGGCGGCGGTCGGTGAAGAAAGACTATCAGGCGGCGTGGCTGCTCAAAGCTGTGTCGGTGATCGACCTGACGACGCTGTCAGGCGATGACACATCCGGCCGTGTGGCGCGCCTCTGTGCCAAGGCCCGCCAACCTGTGCGGGCCGAAATGTTGGCGGCCTTGGGCCTGCCCAACCTGAAAGTCGGCGCAGTCTGCGTGTATCATGACATGGTCGAAGCAGCGGTGGCGGGGCTGGAAGGATCGGGCATTCCTGTGGCCGCCGTGTCCACCGGCTTTCCTGCGGGCCTATCCCCCTTCCCCCTGCGGATCGCCGAGATCGGCGCTTCGGTGCGCGCAGGGGCGGCTGAGATCGACATCGTCATTTCGCGCCGCCATGTGCTGACCGGCAATTGGCAAGCGCTTTATGACGAAACCCGCGAGATGCGCGCGGCCTGCGGCGATGCCCATATGAAAACCATCCTCGCCACGGGCGAGTTGGGCACGCTGCGGAATGTCGCCCGCGCCTCGCTGGTGTGCATGATGGCGGGGGCGGATTTTATCAAAACCTCCACTGGCAAAGAAACGGTCAACGCAACGCTGCCCGTGACCCTGACCATGCTGCGCGCCATTCGTGAGTATGATGCGCGCACGGGTTATAAGGTTGGCTACAAACCGGCAGGCGGGATATCCAAGGCCAAAGATGCGCTGTTGTATCTGGCGCTGATGAAAGATGAATTGGGCCTGCCTTGGCTGCAGCCTGACCTGTTCCGCTTCGGCGCCTCCTCGCTTTTGGGCGACATTGAACGTCAGTTGGAACATCACCTCACCGGCCGCTACTCGGCCTCTTACCGCCACGCGATGGGGTGATGATGCGCCCATCCTCACCGTCGCAGGGGCGCTGCCCCTCGGGCAAAGCCCTCACCCCGGGATATTTGGGCACATATGAAATCCGTTTTCATATGTGTAAAAATATCCCCGCCGGAGGCAAACCTTTGCCCCAAGTGCGCCTTTTGACATGGAGCTTTTCATGACTGTCCGCGATATCTTTGACTCCATGTCCTACGGCCCTGCCCCCGAAAGCAATGCCGAGGTGCTGGCGTGGCTGGCAAAGCACAAGGGCCAGTTTGGCCATTGGATCGACGGGGCGTTTGCGGCAGCGGGTGAAACCTTTGCCACGCGCAACCCCGCCACGGGCGATATGCTGGCCCTTGTGACCCAAGGCAGCGCGGCCGATGTCGACCGCGCCGTGGCCGCAGCACGACGGGCACAGCCGAAATGGGCGAAGCTGTCGGGCCATCAGCGCGCCAAATACCTCTATGCGCTGGCGCGGTTGGTGCAAAAGCATTCCCGCCTTTTGGCCGTGCTGGAAACCATGGACAACGGCAAACCAATCCGCGAGGCGCGCGATATTGATGTACCTTTGGTGGCGCGGCATTTCTATTACCATGCGGGCTTGGCGCAGCTTTTGGCCTCCGAACAGCCGGGGATGCAGGCTTTGGGCGTTTGTGGGGCGGTGATCCCGTGGAATTTCCCCCTTCTGATGCTGGCTTGGAAAGTGGCGCCCGCTTTGGCCGCAGGCAACACGGTGGTGCTAAAACCTGCCGAATACACCCCGCTCACCGCCTTGCTTTTTGCTGAAATCACCCGCGAGGCGGGGCTGCCAAAGGGTGTGTTGAACATCCTCACCGGAGACGGTGACACAGGTGCTGCCCTTGTGTCCCACCCTGACGTCGCCAAAATCGCCTTCACTGGTTCCACCAGCGTTGGCCGCAAAATCCGTGAGGCGACAGCGGGCACGGGCAAGGCGCTAACGCTCGAACTGGGGGGTAAAAGCCCCTATATCGTGTTTGACGATGCCGATCTGGACAGCGCGGTCGAGGGGTTGGTCGACGCCATCTGGTTCAACCAAGGCCAAGTCTGCTGTGCCGGATCGCGCCTTTTGGTGCAAGAAGGTGTCGCCGAGCGCTTTCATGCCAAGCTTAAGCGTCGGATGGACAGCTTGCGCATGGGCGACCCGCTCGACAAATGCATCGACGTGGGGGCCATCGTTGACCCCGTACAACTGGCCGCCATCACCGCCTTGGTGGATGGCTGCACCGAGGGGCAGATCTACCGCGCCGCCACCCCCGTGCCTGCGGGCTGCTACTATCCCCCCACGCTGATCACCGGCCTGTCTGCCGCTTCCCCACTGATGCAGGAAGAGATTTTTGGGCCAGTTCTGGTGTCGATGACCTTCCGCACGCCGTCTGAGGCAGTGGAACTGGCCAACAACACCCGCTACGGGCTTGCCGCATCGATCTGGACGGAAAACGTCAATCTTGCACTGGATATGGCCCCCAAGATCAAGGCCGGTGTGGTCTGGGTCAACGCCACCAACCTGTTTGACGCCGCCGCAGGTTTTGGCGGCGTGCGCGAAAGTGGCTTTGGCCGTGAAGGCGGGTGGGAGGGGCTTTTGGCTTACCTCAAGCCCACAGCCAAACCCAAGCCCTTGGCCCAGATCAAACCCATGGCCGAACCCGACACCCTTCTGGTCGAGGGGTTGGACCGCACCGCCAAGCTGTTCATTGGCGGCAAACAGGCGCGGCCCGATGGAGGCTATTCGCGAGCGGTTGTCTCAGCCCGTGGTAAGCTGCTGGGGCAGATCGGCATTGGCAACCGCAAAGACATTCGCAACGCCGTCGAAGCCGCCCAAGCCGCCAAGGGCTGGGGCCGCACCGCGGGACACGCCCGCGCGCAGATCTTATATTACATCGCCGAAAACCTATCAGCCCGCGCGGGGGAGTTCGCCGCACGTCTGAAGGATATGACAGGGAAAGCCGGCACGGAAGAAGTAGATGCCGCGATCCAGCGCCTGTTCACCTATGCCGCTTGGGCTGACAAATACGAAGGCGCTGTCAAACCTGTGCCGATGCGCGGCGTGGCCTTGGCCATGAATGAACCCGTGGGCGTCATCGGCATTATTTGCCCTGACGAGGCGCCTTTGTTGGGCATGATCTCGCTTCTGGCCCCTGCCGTGGCCATGGGCAACACCACGGTGTTGATCCCCTCAGAAGCCTTCCCCTTGGCAGCGACCGATTTTTATCAGGTGCTGGAAACCTCTGACCTGCCGGGTGGCGTGGTCAACATCGTCACGGGGGCCCATGCGGAATTGGCCAAGCCCTTGGCGGGACATATGGATGTCGAGGCGGTTTGGTCATTCTCCTCCACCGCGCTCTCGGCGCTGATCGAAAAAGAAGCCGCCGCCAACCTCAAGCGCACATGGGTCAACCACGCCCGCGCGCGCGATTGGCTGGGGGCCGAAGGCGAGGGGCGTTTGTTCCTGCGCCATGCCACGGCGGTGAAGACCGTTTGGGTGCCTTACGGCGAATAGACGCAAATGGCCAAACCCGTGGCACCGCAGGCACGATTATTGGTAAACTTGCCACAGGCGGCCGCATTCTGGCCGCCTTTTGGGCCGAATCTCTTGACCTGTTCCTTTCGGCAAGAAATGGTGCCCTAAATTTGCCATAAAGGATTAAATCCATGACGCTGCGCAGCCTCGCCGGAACAACGGCGCTTGTTCTTTCGCTGACCTCCACCGGCCTTCTGGCCGATGTGACCCCCGAAGACGTCTGGCAGGCATGGCAAAACGCCAGCAGCACGATGGGAACGACGGTGACCTCGGAAAGCGCCGTGCGCGACGGTGATGCATTTGTTGTGTCGAACGTCGCCCTAAACGATGGCACGGGCAGTGCCATCACGCTTGAAACGGTCACCTTCACCGACAACGGCGATGGCACCGTCACCGTGACACTGCCTGACAGCTTTCCCATCAAATTGGTCATTCCAGCCACCGAGGGGGATGCCACATCGACGGCAAGCGACCTGACGATTGATGTCAATATGCCCGGCACCACGATCATCGTTTCCGGCACACCTGATGCCATGGCCTATGACGCGGATGCGCCGCGGATGGATTTGAAAGCTGATATATCGGACAGCGTGTCCACCGGCACGATCGAGGCCGAACTGACCGGCATTCAGGTTCACCACACAGGGTCTACTGCCGAGGCCGACAGCTATCAAGAAGACATGTCCATCAAGTCCGCTGTAATCACCGCCAAAGGGACGGACGCCACAAACGGCACCGACTATGCTTTGACCGCCAAGATGGCCGACTTTTACAGCACCATCGCCGTTTCGATGCCCAAAGGTTCTGCTGCCGACGCTTTCGAGGTGGCCTTAGCCAAAGGTATGACCATGACCAGCCAGTTTGGCATGGGGGCAAGCACCTTTGACTTTTCCGACACGGAAGCGGGTGCCGTGACACAAATCAACGTCAGCCTGAAAGATGGCATGGTCGATGTGGGCGCCGATGCAGGTAAGGTCAGCTATTACAACATCTTCAACGGGCTATCTGTCACGGCGACATCACCTGAGCTTCCGGTTGCCAATGCTGCGGTCAGCCTTGGGAAGTCCGAAATTCATGTGGTCTTGCCGGTCTTCAAATCGGACACCCCCGCCGATTTTACCTTTTTGTTCAACATGACCGACCTGTCCTTTGCTGAAGATATTTGGGCGATGATCGATCCGGGAGCTGTGTTCAAACATGATCCTGCAACGGTGATTGTTGACACCTACGGCCTCATCACCTTGGCGCAAGATTTGACGGCAGATACCACCGCACTCACCTCGATGGATCCAAATGCAGCGGGACAGTTGAACGCGCTCGAAGTGCCCAATATCACCTTGAAAGCGGGCGGGGCGGAACTGACCGCACAGGGCAGCTTTAGCTTCGATTACTCCGATATGACCACCTTTGCAGGTGCGCCAGCCCCCACCGGCAAGCTTGACATCAAGGCCACGGGCGTGAACGCACTGCTCGACACTTTGGTCGCTATGGGCCTTGTGCCGCAAGACCAAGCCGACCAAGGCCGCATGATGGTGGCGATGTTTGCCAACACCTCGGCCACGGCGGACGAGATGACCTCGACTTTAGAGTTCAAAGACAAGCATTTCTTCGCCAACGGCCAACAACTGCAATAAGTTTGCCAAATAGCGGGGCCGCGCCGTCATTGGGCGCGGCCCTTGGCTTGTCTGGCGGCGTACTTTCCCCCATATCTGCTGCAAAGGGGATTACCTATGCCGCATGATCTGAACCATTTGACCCAAGCCTTGCTTGCCGCCGCCAAAACCGCAGGGGCAGATGCCGCTGATGCGCTGGCCGTATCAGGGCAATCTTTGTCCATCGACATCCGCCAAGGTCAGTTGGAACAGGCCGAGCGCGCCGAAGGGGTCGAGGTGGGCCTGCGGGTTATGATCGGTCAGCGGCAGGCTTGTGTGTCGGCGTCTGACATCTCGCCCGCCACATTGGCCCGTCTGGCCGAACGCGCCGTGGCTATGGCCCGCGAAGCGCCAGCGGATGAGACCGTGGGCTTGGCGGACGCGGATCAGTTGGCCAAAAGCTGGGATGTGGCGGCCTTGCAGATGTGCGATGTGGGCAGCGAGCCCAGCGCCAAAATGCTAGAATCTGATGCCCGACGGGCCGAGGCTGCGGCCCTTGCTGCCGGCGGGATCACGCAAGTTGAAGCCTCGTCTTCATGGTCGCGGCGGGGGATGCATCTGGCCACCAGCAATGGCTTTTCGGGCGGCTATGAACGTTCGTCCCATTCGGTGTCCGCCGTGGCTTTCACGGGGTCTGGCACCCAGATGGAACGCGATTGGGCGGCTGAGGGGCGCACCTTTGCCGCCGATATGCCCAGCCCAGAAAGCGTGGGCCAACGGGCTGCCGAACGCACCTTGCTGCGGGCAGGCGCGGTCAAGCCGCCCACGGGCGCCTATCCGGTGCTGTTTGATGAACGCATCGCCTCGTCACTGGTGGGCCATATTCTGATGGCGGCAAACGGTGCGTCGATCGTGCGCGGCACCTCTTGGGCGCGCGATAAGCTGGGCCAGCAGATCTTGCCCAAGGGCATGTCGCTGACCGAAAACCCGCATCGCCCACGCATCTCTGGTTCACGCCCCTTTGATGGCGAGGGCTTGCCCACCAAGCCCCGCGCCATCATCGAGGATGGGATTCTGATGGGCTGGACGCTGGATTTGGCCTCTGCCCGCAAACTGGGGCTGACGCCCACGGGCAATGCGGCGCGGGGCACGGGGTCGCCCCCCTCACCCTCCACCACCAACATCGACCTGACGCAGGGCACTGTAAGCCAAGCTGAACTGCTGGCCCAGATGGGCACGGGGCTGCTGATCACCTCGATGATCGGGTCCACCATCAACCCCACCACGGGCGATTATTCGCGCGGGGCTTCGGGCTTTTGGGTCGAAGGTGGGCAGATCACCTATCCGGTCAACGAATGCACCGTGGCAGGGAACTTGCTGGATATGCTGATGCGGATCACCCCCGCCAATGACGCGCAGGCCCACTACTCCACCCGCGTGCCCAGCCTATTGGTCGAGGGGTTGATGCTTGCCGGAGGCTGACCTTGCCCTCTTGATCGCAGCCGCCAAGATTGCCGGCAAGATCGCCCTGTCGCATTGGAAAGCCAGCCCTCAGGTGTGGGAGAAACCTGAGGGGCAAGGGCCTGTTTCCGCCGCTGATCTAGAGGTGAACGCAGCTTTGGCGGGCTTTTTGCAAGCCGCGCGGCCCACCTATGGCTGGCTGTCAGAAGAAACACCTGACGGCGTTGCACGCCTGTCAACCCAAGCGCAGTTCATCCTAGATCCCATCGACGGGACGCGCAGCTTTCTGCAAGGTGACAGCGCCTTTTCCCATGCGTTGGCTGTGGTGCAGAACGGGCAGGTCACGGCGGGCGTGGTTTACCTGCCCGCGATGGACAAGCTTTATGCCGCCACCGCCCAAGGATCTGCCACGCTCAACGGCGTTGACATCCGTGCCAGCGCCCCAAAGGCGGAGCCGCGGGTTCTGACCTCGAAATCCACGCTAGCGCCTGACCATTGGCCAGGGGGCGTGCCTGTCTTGCACCGCCACTTTCGCGCCGGAATGGCGTGGCGGTTGTGTTTGGTGGCCGAAGGGGCGTTTGACGCCATGCTGACGCTGCGCCCCTCGTGGGAGTGGGACATTGCGGCAGGGGCGCTGATTGCCCAGCGGGCGGGTGCGCGGGTGAGTGACAGGCACGGGCAGGATTTGCGCTTTAACGCCGCCGATCCGCACAGCGCGGGGGTGATAGCGGCAAGCCCTGACCTGCACGCCGATCTGGTCGCACGGATGGCCCCGAAATGAAAAAGGGCGCGGAGTGATCCGCGCCCTTTTCCTTATAGTGTCAGAACCTTATGTCTTCGGCTTGCGCGGCGGCACGAAGCGCTTGGAGGTATCGCCCGCATCGCGCGGCGCGGCTGGCTTGGCATAGGTCTTGGGCGCATCCCCCGACTTAAAGCCCCCCGAGCGGGCCGGCTTGTCGCCAAAGCTTTTGGCCGCATAGGGCTTGGAGGGGCGGCTGTCGCCTTCGGCCTTGCCGCGCGCTTCATAGGTGCGCGGCCTGTCGCCGTAAGGGGCGCGGGCGGGTTTGCCCGCATCGGCACCGCCCGCTGCGTGGCTTTTGTAACCGCTCGCACGGGCTGGGCCACCTTCGGCACCGCCTTGCGATTTGTAACCCGCCGAGCGCGGCTTGAAACCCTCTTTTGCATCGCCGTAGGGCTTGCGCTCATAGGGCTTAGCATCCCCTTCGGCGCGCTTGACATAGGGCTTGCGCGGACCATCGGCCGACTTGCCCATATAGGGCGAGCGGGCTTCGCGCGGCGCGCCATCTGTGGGCAGCGGCGTCCAAGTTTTGCGCGCACCGTCAGCGGCGGCGGGGCGTTCGGCGCGGTCAGCCGGTTTGGCATAGGCGGGCTTTGCGCCGTAAGCCGGTTTTGCTCCATAGGCAGGCTTGGCACCGTAAGCGGGGCGGTCTGACGCAGGCTTGGCATAGGCGGGCTTTTCATAAGCCGGGCGGTCTGCGGCGTGCTTGTCATAAGCCTTGCGCGGGGCCTTTTCGCTGTCTTTGGGATATCCAGTGCGCGCCGCTTCTTGCGACTTCTTGGCCTTATCCTCAGCCGACCAACGCGGCTTTGCTTCGGTCAGATCGGCCACGGGCGCTTCTGGTGCGCCTTCTTCCACCACACGCGCGGGCTTGGCCGACACATAGGCGGGTTTGTCCGTATAAGCTGGTTTATCGGCATAGGCCGGCTTGGCCGCATAGGTCGACTTTTCGGCATAGGCTGGCTTTTCACGCGCCACACGCGGGGCGCGGGTGGCGTATTCGCTTTCGGGCTTGGACGCACGCGGGGCGCGTTCGGCGCGATCGGGCCGCACGGTCGAGGTGGAGCGCGGCTTGTCCAGATCGGCGGGGGCGTCGGTAAGCTTTGTCATCGCCAGATCGCGGTCAATCTGGGTGACGGTTTCAAAACGGCCCGCAAGGGTCGACAGGATTTGCACATAGGTGCGGTCGGTTTGCACGCGGATAGCACCAATGCCGTCTTTGGTGATGCCAGCGGCGTCACATATCTTGGGCAACAACCACCGCGCTTCGGCGCGGTCTTGGTGGCCCACGGGCAGTTCGAACCAAACCGAGGGGCCAAATTCTGCCCTGTCGCGCGGCGCATAGGGGGCGGGCGGCGGCAGGTCGGCCGACAGCACTTCCGGGGCAGAGCGGCCTTCACGCCATAGGCGGATGAAAGCGGCGGCGACATTGTCAGCGCCGTAAGTGCTGATCAGGTTCTGCGCCAGATCGGCCTCTTCACCGGGGGCTTCAGCCAAGGCGGGGTGATCCAGCAAGCGGGCGTCATCGCGCGATTGCACATCTTCAGCCGAGGGCGGCTTGATCCATTCGGCCACAACCTTAGCGCCTTGCAGCAGACGCTGGGCCTTTTTGAATTCTGCAGGTGCCACGATCAGCGCCGAGATGCCCTTTTTGCCCGCACGTCCGGTGCGGCCAGACCGGTGCAGCAGGGTTTCCGACGAACCGGGCAGATCGGCGTGGATCACCAGTTCCAACCCCGGCAAGTCAATGCCACGCGCGGCCACATCCGTCGCCACACACACCCGTGCACGGCCATCGCGCAAGGCTTGCAGCGCGTGGGTGCGTTCGGTCTGCGACAGCTCACCCGACAGGGCCACAGCCGACAGGCCACGGTTGGTCATACGCGCAAACAGGTGGTTCACATTGGCGCGGGTCTTGCAGAACACGATCGAGGCGCGGGCCTCGTGATAGCGCAACAGGTTAAAGATGGCGTGTTCACGATCACGCACGGCGACCGAGATGCCTTGGTATTCAATATCGGCGTGCTGGGTCTTTTCCGACTTCACTTCAATCCGCAGCGCGTTTTGCTGATAGGTGCGCGCCAGTGCTTCAATCTCGCGCGGGACGGTTGCCGAGAACATAAGCGTGCGGCGTTCGGCAGGGCAAGCGCCAAGGATGTAGGCCAAGTCTTCTTCAAAACCGAGGTCCAGCATTTCATCGGCTTCGTCCAGCACCACGGCGCTGATCTGTTCGAGTTTCAGCGAGCCACGCTCGATATGGTCGCGCAAGCGGCCCGGTGTGCCCACAACCACATGCGCGCCACGGTCCAGCACGCGCTTTTCGGTGCGGTAATCCATGCCGCCGACGCAGGTTGCGATCTTGGCATTGGCGTTTTCGTACAGCCATTCAAACTCGCGGGCCACTTGCAGCGCCAGTTCGCGGGTGGGGGCGATGATCAGGGCTGCGGGCACATCAGCATACAAAAGCTGATCGGAACCCGCCAGCAATTCAGGCGCAATTGCCAAGCCAAAGGCCACGGTCTTGCCCGATCCGGTCTGGGCCGAGACCAAAAGGTCACGCCCCACAACGTTTTCGGTCAGCATCGCATCTTGAACGGGCGTCAAAGCTTCATAGCCTTTTGACGCCAAAGCCAGCGCCAAGGGCGCCGCAATGGAGGTATTTGTCATGTCTGTTCCCATAGGGGGGGCAATTTGCCCGTGAAGTACCTTTGTGCGGCACCTCTATTCCCTATTGTGCACCGGCCTCCCCGCCGTCATGCACCCTGGAACCCTTGGGCCGACTTAGGGCGTTTAAAGCAAATGCGCCCGCTTGTATAGGTTTATTTGCAACCCTTGGTGGCGGCAACCCGCCAAGGCGCGCAACAGGGCTTGACGCCCGCGCCCAGTTGCTGTTCCCGATGCTGCAACGCAGCTAGACCAGGTGTGGCCTACGCTGCCCCCATAACCCAAGGTTTTTCAAATGCCCCAACGTCTGCACCTTGTCTTCGGAGGAGAGCTGGTCTCGCCCGAAAAGAACGTCTTTAAGGATACTACCGCGCTGCCTGTGGTGGGGATTTATCCGAATTACGAAACCGCCTATCTGGCGTGGAAGGCCGAAGCGCAGCGCACGGTTGATAATGCGCATATGCGGTATTTCATCGCCAACCTGCATCGTTTGCGTCAAGAAGACGATCAGGGTTCGGCAACCGAGCCTATGACAAGCTAACACAGCAAGGCGCATGGGCTATTCCCTCGGTCTGACCCTGTACAACTTGGCCGCACGTCCTGCGGCTGACCCGGACGCTGGGCGCGTGCTGCGGCCTGCGGGTTTGTTGGTTTGGCTGCACGCTGGGGCGGGCGAGGGCTTGGCCGGTGTGGTGGAACTGGGCCGTCAGTTGATCGAAGAGGATGGGGTGGCCGTGGTGCTGACCCTATCTTCTGCGCCCGAGGTGGACGAGGCGCGGGCCATGGGCTCGCACGCCATTTTGCAAATCGTCCCGCCTGACTTCCCAAATTTCGCGCAAGGATTCCTTGACCACTGGCGGCCCGATCTTGGCATCTTTTCGGGTGGCGAGCTGCGCCCGACCTTGATCTATGAAGCCACCCAGCGTGCCCTGCCGCTCCTTTGGGTCGACGCCCGCGCACCCCATCTGACAGCGGACCGCGATGGCTGGTTTCCCGGCTTGATCAAAGCGGCCCTGGCCCCGTTTCGCGCCATCTTGGCCGTGGATGACACCGCCGCCCGCGCCCTGCGCAAAGCGGGGGTGGAAGACGAAAGGCTGCACATCTTGGGCCGCATGGAAGAGGCCAGCGCCGCCCTGCCCCACATTGAATCCGACCGCGCCGCCCTGGCGCAAATCCTTGCGACCCGCCCCGTTTGGCTGGCCGCCGACGTAGCGCCCGAAGAAGAGGCCGCCGTGATCGCAGCCCACCGCGAGGTGTTGCGACTGGCGCATCGGTTGTTGCTGATCTTGGTCCCCCAAGACCCCACCCACAGCGAAGCCCTTGCCGCCCGGCTAGAGGCCGAGGAGGGCTGGCACGTCGCCAATCGCGGCCGCGATGAAGAGCCAGAAAACGAGACCGAGGTCTATATCATGGACAGGGGTGCGGATTATGGCCTGTGCTACAGGCTGGCCCCTGTGACCTTTTTGGGTGGTAGTCTGCAAGGCGAGGGCTGCGCGCGCAACCCGATGGAGGCGGCTGCGATGGGATCGGCCATTCTTTATGGCCCAAGGGCGGGGAATTATGCTGCAGCCTATGCACGGTTGGGCGCGGCACGGGCGGCGCGGATGGTGGGATCTGCCAGCGATCTAAGCCTGGCCTTGGGCGATCTGCTGGCCCCTGACCGCGCGGCACGTCAAGCGCAGGCGGCGTGGATGATCACCTCGGAAGGGGCGGACGTGACGGCCACTGTGGTGCAGATGGCGCGGGCGATTTTGGACGGGACAGACTGATGCGCGCCCCGGGGTTTTGGATGAATAGGCCCGAAAAGCCCGGCCTTGCCGCGCGACTTTTGGCGCCTTTGGGCTGGGCTTATGCCGCAGCCACTGCACGGCGGGTGGCGCGCCCGTCGCTGTACCGCGCGCCTGTGCCCGTGATCTGCATTGGCAATCTGAACGTGGGCGGTACGGGCAAGACACCCACGGCGATTGCCTTGATCACCCGCCTAACTGCCCAAGGCCGCAAGGTGGCGGTGGTCAGCCGCGGTTATGGCGGCAGCCTTACAGGGCCCGTGCAGGTGATCGAAGCGCAGCACACCGCCGCGGAAGTGGGCGACGAACCCCTGTTGCTATCCGCCTTTGCACCGACCTTTGTGGGCCGCGACAGGGCGGCAGCGGCGCGATTGGCGGTGGCCTCGGGCGCAGAAGTGATCGTGATGGATGATGGGTTCCAAAACCCCGATCTGGCCAAGGATCTGTCGATCCTTGTGGTCGATGCAGCACAAGGCTTTGGCAACGGCCGCTGCCTGCCCGCAGGCCCCCTGCGCGAACCGGTCAGCACAGGCGTGAGACGCGCCGATGTGCTGCTGTCTTTGGGCGATGCTGCGGCACAGGCGGCATTCTCGGCCCGCTGTCCCGCCCTGCCGCTGCCCCTTATGACGGGACATGTGGCCCCCCTGCCCATGGGCATGAACTGGACGGGCGCGCGCGTTATAGCCTTTGCCGGTATCGGCAACCCCGCACGCTTTTTTGCCACCCTGCGCGCCACGGGGGCCGAGGTGTTGCGCGAAGTCGCGCTGGATGATCACCAACCCCTGACGGAGGCCTTGATCAAACGGCTGGACCTGGAAGCTTTGGCACGCGGCGCGCAACTGGTGACCACCGAAAAAGACGCCGTCCGCCTGCCCCGCCACTTTCGCACGCAAGTGCTAACCTTGGTCGTGCGGTTGGAGGTGGCGGATTGGGGGCCCTTGGACACCAAGCTGGCGAGGCTTTTTGACCAAGGCGCGCGGCCTTAAGCGACCTTCACCCTACGCCGCTGGAGGGTTTCACACCCTCCAGACCTCCCGTGGAGTGTATGGACAAAGGGCAAATGGGGGTGCGGGGGGATTGCTGACGGGGGGTGCAGGGCTTAGGGTTTGCGCTGGAACCGGCTGGGGAGTTTCACGATGGATTGGCAGGCAGAGATCACGGCGGCGGCGGGGCGGATTGCGCCATACCTTCGCATCACGCCAGTGATGGAAGCGCACCTGCCCGGCGCAGGGCGGATTGCGCTGAAATTGGAAAACACCCAGCACACCGGCAGTTTCAAGGCGCGAGGGGCGTTTAACACGCTGGTCGCCGGGCCAGTGCCCAAGGCGGGGGTCGTGGCGGCTTCGGGCGGGAACCACGGGGCGGCGGTGGCCTATGCGGCGCAGACTTTGGGCCATCCTGCGAAGATTTTTGTGCCAGAATATGCAGGGCCGGCCAAGATCGCGCTGATCCGCGCCCAAGGGGCTGACCTGCAGGTGGTACCGGGGGTTTATGCCGATGCGGCAGCCCTTGCCGCAGCCTATGCCGCCGAAACGGGGGCGATGCAAATCCACCCCTATGACGCCCTGCCGACCCTGGCCGGACAAGGCACCTTAATGCGCGAATGGGAATTGCAGGGGTTAGAAGCGGACACGATCTTGATCGCCGTGGGTGGAGGCGGGTTGATTGCCGGAGCATTGGCGTGGCTGGGCGGGCGGCGCAAGGTGGTGGGGGTGGAGCCGGTGTTAGCCCCCACGTTGCACCGCGCCTTGGCCGAGGGGCCAACGACGCGGGTTGAGGTTTCGGGCATTGCCGCCAACGCGCTGGGGGCCAGCACGATTGGGCGGATGTGCTATGATCTGGCCAAGGCGCAGGGCACGATTTCGGTTCTGGTCACCGATCTGGCCATAGCCGAGGCGCAAGCTCTGCTGTGGCGCAGCTTGCGACAATTGGTGGAACCGGCGGGGGCCACAGCGCTGGCGGCGCTGACATCAGGCGCTTATGTGCCTGAACCTGGCGAACGGGTCGCTGTTCTGGTCTGCGGGGCCAATCCAGCGCCTGACCCTTTGGCCTAAGCGCCCTTGTGATTGCAACAGACGCGCCCTGCGTCTAGAAGGCGCAAACCCTTTCAGCCGCAGGAGAGACCCATGTCCTACGCCGCCCTAGAAACCGCAATCAATTCCGCTTGGGAGGCGCGTGACGCCATCTCTCC
>CAMAYO010000062.1 GCA_945862465.1 Pseudorhodobacter antarcticus
AGGCGGGAGCGTTATGTCAAAGGGATCGGGCAAGCGATGCTGATCTCGGTACCCTCGATGGTGGTCGCGGGGTCGATCCAGCGGTAATGCTTGCCAAAATGCACCGCCACACGGCGGGCGTCTTGGCGAAAGCTGTGGTGGATCACAAATAGCGTCATCGTCGCCCGCGCTTGGCGCAGCTGAACACTCAGCGCAAAGCCCCCGTCAAACTAAGAAAGCGATTTTTGCAAAGTCCCGGTTTGCGCTGAAACACCCCTATCGCGTCGCTGCGGTTTTGGGCACTACTACCTTATCGCAAACCGGAGCCTGATATGACCCGCACCACCCCCAACCGCCCCCCCGTTTGGCTAAACGCTGACAGCGGCGACTTTGAAACCTTCCGCCAGATCGTTTCGCAAACCGCCGACCCCGCCGATACGCCCTTGGCAAGCTCGGTGGTGCGCAACATTCCCATCTATGACGGCGCGCAGGTGGATGCGGCAGCCATGCACCCAGCCCGTCGTCAAGCCTTGATGGAGGAATGGGCCCATGTTTTCGCCCATGGCGCGGGGATTTTGGTGATCAAACAGGGTGTGGCTGATCACAGTGTGATTGACCGCGCCTCTGTCGTGTTCGACCAGATTATCGCCGATGAAAAGCGCGCGGCAAAAGGCGGGGGCGATCACTTTGCCAAGCCGGGGGCCAATGACCGCATCTGGAACTCATTAGAAAAGCACTGTCTGGCCGACCCTGCCAATTTTGCCGCTTATTACAGCTCGCACGGCATAGCCTTGGCCTCAGAAGCGTGGCTTGGACCGGCCTATCAGATGACAGCGCAGGTCAACCGCGTGAACCCGGGCGGGGCGGCGCAAACCCCGCACCGCGACTATCATCTGGGCTTTATGAGCGGCGCGCGTATGGCGCAGTTTCCCGCCCATATCCACGCCGTATCGCCCACGCTGACCCTGCAAGGGGCGGTGGCGCATTGCGATATGCCGGTTGAGACGGGGCCGACGATGCTGCTGCCCTTCTCGCAGCAATTCTTCGAAGGCTATCTGGCCTTTTCACGGCCAGAGTTTCAGGCCCATTTCGCCGCCCATTTTGTGCAGTTGCCGCTGCAAAAGGGCGATCTGGTGTTCTTTAACCCCGCTGTCATGCACGGGGCTGGCACCAACCACACCACCGACCGCTTCCGCATGGTGAACTTGCTGCAAATCTCGTCCGCCTTTGGCCGCGCGATGGAGACGGTGAACCGCACCCGCATGGTGCGCGCGCTGTATCCAGTGCTGCGGGCTACTGCAGGGCAGAACCTGAAAAACGTCATTGCGGCGACAGCAGAGGGCTATCCTTTCCCCACCAACCTAGACAGCAACCCGCCGGTGGGCGGCATGGCCCCCAAAACCCAAGCCGATTACCTCCGCCAAGCTTTGATTGAGGGGCAGTCAGAGGCAGAGTTTTTCCTGACCCTCGAAGCGCTTGATCAAAAGAACAAATCCTAAGGACGCCAAGATGAACCGCATTGATGGAAAAATCGCCGTAATCACCGGCGGCACGCAAGGCTTGGGCGCTGCTGTAGCGCGGTTGTTTGCCAAGGCGGGGGCTGCGGGCATTGCCATTGTGGGCCGCGATCAGGCCAAGGGCGATGCCTTGGCGCGCCAGATCACCCAAGACAGCGGCGTGCCTGTGCAGATGATTGCCGCCGACTTGGGCGAAATGGGCGATGTGATGCGCGTGGTGTCCGGCGCTTTTGCGCGCTTTGGCCAGATTGATATTTTGGTCAACGCCGCTGGCCTCACCGATCGGGGCAACCTGCTCAACACCTCGCCCGAGTTGTTTGATAAGATCTTTGCCGTGAACGTGCGTGCGCCGTTTTTCCTGATGCAGGAAGCGGTCAAACATATGGCGCAGGGCAAGGGCGATGGGCGGATTGTAAACATCGGCTCGTCTTCTGCGCGCGCAGGCCAGCCGTTCTTGGCGGCTTACAGCGCGTCAAAAGGCGCGCTTGCGACCCTGACGCGCAATGCAGGCTTTGCCCTGATGCGCAACAAGGTGCGGGTCAACCAGCTTGATATCGGCTGGATGTTGTCGGACCATGAAAAGAAGATCCAACTGGCCGAATCCGGCGACCCTGATTGGCAGGCCAAGGCCGAAGCGGGCCTGCCCTTTGGACGATTGCTTGACCCCGAAGAAGTCGCCCGTGCGGTTTTGTGGCTGGCGTCAGAGGACAGCGGCATGATGACGGGGTCAGTGGTGCATTTTGACCAATCGGTCTGGGGCGGCTATGATGGCCAAGCGCCTTCCCCCGCCATGCGGTTGGAATAGGGGCGCGCATGACGCGCGCCCCAAACTTCGTCAGCTTTTGACGCCTGCGGGGTTGTTCACATCAGCCCCAATCGCCGCCAAATCGGCATAGCGGTCACCAATGCGGTGATGGGGGCGGCCACCGGTGGAGGCCCCAAGTGCCACAACCAGCTCATCATGCGCCGGAGCGTCTGGAATCGAGAATTGCACCGTCAGATAATGCGAACGTCGACCGCCGTCGTTCTTATCCATCAGCGGAATCTGGATCTGCGTGTTGGCCGGACCGCGCCCGTTGGTGAAGCCTAGATAGGTTTTGGCCCCCACCGCCTCGCGGTAAAAATTGCCAAACCGCAGCGTGTGGATCAGGGCGGAGCCATGTTCAAGCTCGGCATCCGTGCCCGCCATCGAGGCTTTGCCATAAGCCTCAATCGCCTCTCCCGATCCGGCCAAGGCCACCAGCATATCGGTCAGCATCTTGCCCAAGAGGGGGGCAATGCGGTTGATCTCGGGCGAGAGGTCTTGGACAAACCCGCGCCCATGCCACGGGTTCTTCACCACAGCCGCCACCCCGATCATCCGCAGCGGCGGGTCAGCGGCGCGCTGGCCTTCGCGGTAGATGATTTCGTCATAGGTCACGACCTTGCGCAATTCGGGAAACATCATCTTCTCCTGTTCAGGCGCCGCTCAGGCGGCGCACCTTTCCTTCGGTTTCATTGCCCTGATAGATGCCGAACTCGCCGCTTTCCGTCTCGGAGGCATAGCGTTGCAGCATGCTGCGTTCGGCTGGATTGCGCATGGCGGCCCAATCCATGGTGCTAAGCTGGCAAAACGCCATGCCCTTTGGGGCGGGGCCTTGCACCTGACCGTGGTAATAGATGCCGTGACTGGCTTTGGCGCGATCTTCGAACACCGCATAAAGGAATTCGACATCGGCGTGCAAGCCTAGGGCGGTCAGGCGGCTGCGCAAACGGTCAATGCTGGGGTTGGGGTGGGGCGACAGGGGCAGGGTCAAACCGCCGTCCGACGCCACTTCCATCAACACCGCGCCGTCTTGCAACAGCACCGCTCCCACGCTGGCCCCCGCCGTCGATGCGACTGCCTGTACCAGCTGCGCATCCGCATCGACCGAGAAGTAGCGACCGCGGTAATACCCCAAGGGAGCGCCTTCGCCTGTGACAAATTCAACCACACGGCCAATCAGCACCAGATGGTCGCCGGCATCAACCAAGCGGTCGGGCACGCAGACAAATTGCGCCAAGGACCCGTCCAGCAGCGGCACACCGCCCGCGCCTTCGTGCCAAGCGCAGCGCTGGAACTTGTCGATTTCGCGTGAGGCGAAGAGCGCCGACAGGGCCTGTTGATCTTGGCCCAGAATGTTCACGCCGAAATGATCGGCCTGCATAAATGTTTCACATGAATGCGCCGTTTTGGCCAAGCAAACCAACAACAATGGCGGGTCGAGTGAGACCGAGGTAAACGAATTCGCCGTAAACCCGCGCGGCGTGCCATCGGCTTGGCGGGCCGTTAGCACCGTCACACCTGTCGCAAAACGCCCAAAGGCATCGCGCAACTGGCGCGGGTCAATGGCGGGTTGCGGGGGTAGAAAATCTTGCGCCACCTGCGCGCCCAAGCGGGCGGGGGTGGCAGGCGCGGGGCTGGGATTGGCCGAAAACCGCAGCGGAGTGGCCGCGACCCGCCAAGGGCGCAACCCCGCCTCGGCATGGGGCACGGTGGCGATCATGCCGCGCGCGGCGACATGGGGGTCGGCGAAAATATCGGCGACCGAGTTCACAGGGCCAAAGGGCACCAAGCCGCCCAGCACGGCGCTTAATTCTGCTTTGGTCAGCGCTGTGGCCCATTCGGCCACCATCGCATTCAGCACCCCCGCATAAATGCGCCGCGCGCCGCGTGTGGCAAAGCGGGGGTCTGTGCCCAAATCGCCTTGCCCCATCGCCCGCGCCAAGGCACGCCAAAAGGCATCGTCGACGATGCCAATCGCCACATGGCCATCTTTGGCGGGGAATATGCCAAAGGGGGCCAACAAAGGGTGGGCGTTGCCTTCGGGCACGGGGACTGATCCGTCAAAATCGTGCTGATAGATCAAGCGCTCACACAGGCTGATCATCGCGTCATACATGGCGATGTCCAAGAACTGCCCGCGCCCTGTTGCTTCGGCCTGCCGCAGGGCGGCCATAATGCCAAAAGCCATCAGCGCGCCTGCAAAGACATCGCCGATGCCGGGGCCAACCTTGGTGGGATGGGTGGCATCGGCCCCCGTCACCCCAATCAATCCGCCCATGGCTTGGGCCACCACGTCATAGGATGGCCAATCGGCATAGGGGCTTGCCCCTGAAGACGGATCCCCAAAGCCCCTGATGGCCGCATGGATCAGCCTTGGGTTGGCGGCTGACAGCACCGCATAAGACAGGCCCAGCCTGTCCATGACACCGGGGCGGAAGTTTTCCACCAAAACATCCGCCGTTTTGACCAAGGCCAACAGGTCTGCCCGCCCCGCCTCGGTTTTCAAATCCAACACAATGCTTTTTTTCGAACGGTTCAGGCTGACAAAATACCCCGCCCAGTCGTGGTTCGGGTCATCATCGCGAAAGGGGCCATTGGTGCGACTGCTGTCGCCCTCGGCCGGTTCGATCTTGATCACTTCCGCGCCCTGATCGGCCAGCATCATCGTGCAATAGGGGCCAGACAGCATCCGGCTAAGGTCCAAGACCCGCAGGCCCGACAAGATGCCTTTTGCGTCACTCATGCAGCACCTTGGTCAAAAACGCCAAAAGCGGCGCGTTGGCAAGATTGGGCGCTTGCATCAAGGCCATATGCCGCAGGCCGGGCAAAATCAGCGTTTGCGCGCCCACAATTTCGGCAGCGATGGCCAAGGTCATCTCTGGCCCGTTGCCATAGTCTTCATCCCCCGTCACCACCAGTGTGGGGCAGGTGATGGGGGGTTTGGGGGCCACGATCTCGTCAATGCCAGTGGCCAAGATGCGATAATAGTCGGGATATGTCGCCGGATTGTTGCCCAGCACCCAACCGCGCACTTTGTCCATCATCGCGGGGTTTTGGGCGCGGAAATCATCGGTGAACCAACGCTGCAAGGCGGCTTCCACCGTGGCAGACGGCCCTTGGCTATCTGCCTGCATCACCCGCGCCACAATGGCCGCTTGCGCCGCATCAGATCGGCGATGGGGCGAATGCAAAATGGCCAGCGCTTGGGTGCGGGCCGGATAGTCCTGCGCAAAGCGGCGGGCGATCATGCCGCCCAGCGAAAAGCCCACGAGGGCGGCCTTGTCGCGGCCCAGATGATCCAGCAAAGCCGCCAGTTGCGCTGCCAAAGCCGCCAGATCGGGGTTCGGTTGCGAGGGCGTTTGCCCATGCCCAAGCATATCATAGGTCAGCACACAAAACTGCGGCGCAAGGGCCGGGACCATCTGGTCCCAGACTTCATGCGTCAGCCCTAAGCCGTGGATCAAAACCACCAAAGGCGCATCCAAGGGCCCATGCAGCGCATAGGCCGTGCCATCAGCGGCGCGGATCATTGGCCAGACTCGGTCAAGGGGCGCCAAGCGACCACCTCTACCTCGACCCGACAGTCGACCAGCAGGTCGCTGACAATGGCCGACCGCGCAGGGGGTTCGTGGGGGAAATATTCGCCATAAACCGCGTTAAAGTCGCCAAAATCCGCACGATCCCGTAGCCAGATCATCGCCTTGACCACATCAGAGCGCTCACACCCCGCCAAGGCCAGCGTGGCGGTGATATCATCCAGCACAGCACGGGTTTGCTCTTCAATCGTGCCCGTGGTCATTGGCGCGCCGTTTTGCATCGGGATTTGCCCGGTTAAATAGACCGTATCGCCCGCCCGAATGGCCCGTGACAAAGACAGCTTGCGCCCGCCGATGACCAAAGGCTCGCCAATCACCTGTTTTCGATGGGTCATTACATCCTCCGCGCTTGGGGGGAAGCAGACACTGCCCCCTCGCCGCTTCTTGCGTTTTTTTCGTCAGGCCACGGCGAAAATTCGCACATGTTGCAGCCGGTCTGCCGCAGAGTATGCTGGCAGCGAACCAGAGGGCAAGCAGATGAGCGCGATCAAAGACTACCAGATGCTGATTGACGGGGCATGGGTTGGGGCATCGGATGGCAAGATGTTTGACAGCGTCAATCCAACCACCGGCCAAGTCTGGTGCCGCATTCCGCAAGCCACCGCCGAGGATGTCGACCGCGCCGTGCAATCCGCCCACCGCGCCTTTACCACCGGCCCTTGGGCCAGCATGACCCCCACGGCGCGCGGGCGGTGTTTGCGCAAGTTGGGCGATCTTTTGGCAGAAAAGTCGGAAAGCCTTGGGCGGACTGAAACCATCGACACCGGCAAGATGTTGAAAGAAACCCGCTGGCAGGCGAAGTATATCGCTGAATTCTTCCACTTTTACGCGGGTTGCGCTGATAAGATTTCGGGCGAAACCCTGCCCATCGACAAGCCTGATCTTTTCGTGTTCACCAGCCGAGAGCCTTTGGGTGTGGTGGCGGCGATTGTGCCGTGGAATTCGCAACTGTTCTTGGTCGCAGTTAAACTGGGCCCTGCCTTGGCGGCTGGCAATACGGTCGTGCTCAAGGCGTCAGAGCACGCCTCGGCCGCGATGCTGGAATTTGGCGAGCTGATCGAAGCGGCAGGTTTTCCCCCCGGTGTGGTCAACATCGTCTCGGGCTTTGGCGAACCATGCGGGCGGGTGCTGACCTCGCATCCTTTGGTGGCGCGCATTTCCTTTACCGGCGGGCCTGGGGCGGCGCGGGCGGTGCTGACCAATTCGCGCGAGAATTTCGCCGAAGTCTCGCTAGAGCTGGGCGGCAAATCGCCGTTCATCGTGTTTGACGATGCTGACATTGACAGCGCTGTGAACGGGTCCATCGCGGGGATTTTTGGCGCAACGGGGCAAAGCTGTGTGGCAGGATCGCGGCTGTATCTGCACGAAGACATTGCTGACGAATTCTTGGCAAAGATCGTGGCTTTGGCCAAACAAATCCGCATCGGCGACCCTTTGGCCGAAGACACCCAGATGGGCCCGCTATGCACCCAAGGCCAGTTGGCCAATATCCAGCGCGAGGTGGCCCATGCCATAACCGAAGGCGCGACCATTCTGTGCGGCGGCAAGCAGCCTGATGGCTTGGGCGGCACCTATTACGAGCCCACCATCGTGGACTGTCCGCGCCAAGACCTGCGGATTGTCGACACCGAACTGTTCGGCCCCGTCCTGTCGGTTCTGCGCTTTAAGACCGAGGCCGAGGTGATTGCCCTTGCCAACGATTCCCAGCACGGCTTGGCCGCTGGCATTTTTACCCGTGACGGGGCGCGCCAAATGCGCATGGCCAAGGCGGTGCGTTCGGGCATCGTTTGGGTCAACACCTACCGCGCTGTTTCGCCCATTGCGGCCTTTGGCGGTGTGAAAGGGTCAGGTTATGGCCGCGAAAGCGGTTTTCAGGCAATGTATGACTATACACGGGCGAAAA
Organism: Pseudorhodobacter antarcticus; assembly: GCA_945862465.1. Lineage (GTDB taxonomy): Bacteria > Pseudomonadota > Alphaproteobacteria > Rhodobacterales > Rhodobacteraceae > Stagnihabitans > Stagnihabitans antarcticus_A. Next base: position 7,801 of record CAMAYO010000062.1, read on the forward strand.
CCGTGTGGATCAATACGTCGACCGAGCCTATGGCCAACCCCTTTGTGATGCGCTGACATTGGGGCGGGCGATCGCGCCCGCCTTTGCCTGACGAAAAACCTTACACCTTGTCGAAAATTCGACACACCTTGCCACCGTTCGCTTCAAACATCAGCCAAACGGGCCCCTGCCGGAGGATAGCATGAAGTTCCAACTCGCCGTCAATCTTGAACGGATGGATGACACCCTTGATATGAAGGATGTCGCACGCCACACGCTGGAGATGGTCCAGATGGCCGATCAGGGCGGTTTTAACATCGTTTGGGCGGCGGAACATCACGCCCTGGAAATGACGATTGCGCCGAACCCGTTTTCGATCCTGACATGGTGGGCGGGTGAAACCGACCGCATCCGCCTTGGCACGGCCTGTGTGGCAGCGGCCTATTGGCACCCCATCAAAGTGGCGGGGGAAGCGGCGTTTGTTGATCTGATTTCCGGCGGACGGTTGGAATTTGGCATTGGGTCGGGCGCTTATCAGCGCGAGTTTGACCGGATGCACCCCGGCCTGAAGCAATCCGACGCATGGCAATACATGCAAGAAATGCTGCCCGCCGTGCGCGCTTTGTGGCAGGGCGATTACGCGCATGAGGGCAAGTTCTGGAACTTCCCCACCTCAACCGCGTGCCCCAAGCCTTTGCAAGCGGATGTGCCCGTGTGGATCGCCGCGCGCGCGCCCATCACCTATGATTATGCTGTGAAAAACGGCTGCAACATCATGTCATGGCCCCTGACCCGCGATATGTCAGAGGCAGAGCTTTACATGGCGCGCATGGCTGAAGCCATGGCCAACAATCCGGGATGCAAGCGCCCCACAATGGCCATGATGCGGCACACGGCAGTGTCGGATCGTGCGTCAGACATCGTGCCGATCCGCGCCGCACAGCGCCAGTTGTCGCAGTTTGAAAACCTGTTCAAGAATATGGGTGATGTAACCAACGGGTTCCCCAAGTCGATCCCGTTCGATCAGTTGGGCAACCGCGCCGAGTATGACCCTGAAATGCTGCAACGCAACCTGATGTTCGGCACGCCGGATGAGGTGATTACCAAGCTGAAACTGTTCCAAGCCTTGGGCGTGGACGAGTTCATCTATTACGCAAGCCTTGGGCTGGGGTTGGCCGAACAAAAACGCTCGCTGGAGCTGTTCATCAACGACGTCATGCCCGCCTTCGCTTAGCCAGCGTTTGCCTGAAAGGAATTCTCGTGAGCCATGTCGAAGTTACCCGTCGCGGGCGGGTTCTGGAAGTCAAGCTGAACAAGCCCAAGGTCAACGCCATTGACGTGGCGATGAGCCAAGATATGGGCCGTGCCTTTGCCTTACTGCGTGACGATCCTGATCTGTGGGTGGGCATTCTGACCGCCGACGGCGACCGCATCTTTTCCGCTGGCTGGGACCTGAAGGCGCTGAATGCGGGTGAGATGTCGCTGGATAACTGGTGGGAAACCGCCGATTACGGTATTGGCGGCTTTGGCGGGCTGACGGAAAACTGGCAGATGAACAAGCCGGTGATCTGTGCGCTGAACGGCATGGCGATTGGTGGCGGGTTTGAAATTGCCATGTCGTGTGATCTGATCATCGCCGCTGATCATGTGCATTTAGCCCTGCCCGAAATGCCCCTAGGAATCGTGCCCGATGCGGGCGCTTTGCAGCGCCTGCCGCGCCTTATTCCGCGCAACATCGCCATGGAAATGCTGCTGCTGGGTCGCAAGATGACAGCGGAGGAAGCCGCGCATTACGGCCTTGTCAATAAGGTTGTGCCCAAAGAAGCCCTGATGGAAACCGCCCGCGCTTGGGCTGAACAAATCGCGGGATCAGCCCCCTTGGCGATGCAAACTGTGAAAGAGGTGGAACGCGCCATCCAAGGCCTGCCGCTGGAAGTGGCGTTCAATCACATGCGCAAGGGCGATCTGCCCACCTACCGCGCCATGCTTAAATCCGAAGACTCGGCAGAAGGCATCGCGGCCTTTGTCGAAAAACGCAATCCCGTCTTTAAGGGGCGCTAAATGTATCCTGATCCCAAATCTGTCACCCGTGTCACCACCCTGGGCGCTGGCCCCATCGGCGGCGGTTGGGCCGCGCATTTTCTGGCGCGCGGCTATGATGTCACGGCCTATATCCATTCCGAAGCCGAAACGGCGGCGCTGATGTCGGTGATCAACACCGGTTGGATCAGCTTGCAAGCCTTGGGTCTTTCGCCCGGCGCTTCGCTGGATCGGCTGCGGATCACCACCGATCTGGCAGACGCGGTGAAAGACGCGCAGTTTATTCAAGAAAGCGCGCCCGAGCGGTTGGATATCAAACAGGCGCTTTACAAGCGCTTGGGCGAACTTGCCCCGCGCGACTGTGTCATCGCCTCGTCCACCTCGGGGTTGATGATGACACAGATACAGGCAGATTGCCCCTCGCCCCAGCGCACGGTGATCGGCCACCCATTCAACCCGCCCTATCTTTTGCCCTTGGTCGAAGTGGTTGGTGGCAAAGCGACAGAGCCTGAAGCCGTGGCTTGGGCAGTGGCGTTCTATGAAGTTGCCGGCAAAGCGCCCTTGGCCATGAAGAAAGAAATCCCCGGTTTTGTCGCCACCCGCCTGCAAGAGGCACTGTGGCGCGAGGCGCTGCACATGGTTGCGAATGGCGAGGCGACACCCGCCGATATCGACAACGCCCTAATGAACGGCCCCGCAGCCCGCATGGCTGTGCAAGGGCAGTGCATGGCGTTTCACGTGGCCTGCGGCGAGGGTGGGATGGCCACCAACCTTGACCAATTTGGCCCTGCGCTGAAATGGCCTTGGACCCGTTTAGAAGCCCCTGAGCTGACGCAAGAGTTGCGCGACCGAATGGTGGATGGCTGCAACGAAATCGCCGCTGGCCGCCATTTCGAAGCCATGGCCGCCTCCCGCGACCGCGAGATTGTGGCCGTGCTGAACGCCATCCGTGACGCGCGGCGTTAAAGGCGGCTTTTGCCCAAGACCTGAATGGGCTTGGCCGTGCCCCTGTTCTGTAACGCCTGCAAGAATTTCGACAGCGTCCCCGGCCAAGAGGGGGCGCTGTCTTTTTCGGGCCAAGCTTGGCGGTATTCGCTGGGCCTGCGGCCAAAGCATTTGCCAAAGGAAAAGGCAAAGTGCGACAGGGTGTTGAAGCCCGATGCCGTGGCGATATCGCGCACGGATAGTGTGGTGGAAATCAGCAAAACCCGCGCGTGTTGCAGGCGCAACAGTAGGCCAAACTGCACCACTGTGCAGCCAATGGCCGCTTTGAACTGGCGCTCCATCTGGCGCTGCGAGACGTTCAGGGTGTCGGCAATGTCGGGCACGCTTAAGGGTTCGGCGATGTTCTTTTCGATCAAAGCAATCGCTTCGCGCACCATAGGGGGCAGGGTGTCGGTGCTGCGGCCCATCGTGCGGCGCTGCGGGGCGGTGGCTGGGCGGACGGGATGATGCATCAGTTGATCGGCAATCTCGCCCACCAAACTTTCGCCCTGCGCCTCGCCAATCAATCGCAGCACCAGATCAACCCCCGCCAACCCGCCGCCACAGGTCATAAGCCCTGCATCTTGGGTAAAGAGTTGCTCCACAAAGGCAATATCGGGGAACTGCTCTTGAAAGCCCGGCCCGTAAGACCAATGCGTTGTCACCTTGCGCCCCGACAGCAAGCCCGAACGGGCGACCAGATAAGTGCCCAATTCCACCGCACAAATCCGCGCGCCTTCGCGGGCTTGGCGGCGGATCCATGAGAACACTGTCTTGTTGGTGTAGCTTTCCGCCCCCCAACTGCCCATGACGAAGATCATCTCGCCCCGTCGGTTGCGCTCGGTGGGCAGGTGCGCGGGCAGGAAAAGGCCGTTGCTGGCGGTGATTTCCGTCCCGTCAAACGACACAATATCCCACGCATAAATCGGCTGCGGTGACAGGTAATTTGCGATCCGCATTGGTTCAATCATCGTCACCAGCGTTGACATGTTAAAGCGTGGCACGATCAGGAAGGTCACCTGAAGCGGGCTGGAAATCTTGGGTTCGGGGACTGCGAGTTGATCTGGTTGCATGGTGCGATTTTTCGACATGGTTGCAGGATATGTGACGAATAAATGAAAGGAAACCGAAATCCAAAGCACAAGATACCTTAAAAGCGGGAGGCGTTAATGAATTTCGATGTGGTGGTGACCTGTGCCGTAACTGGGGCTGGCGATACGACGGGCAAAAGCCCGCACGTGCCTGTAACCCCCGCCGAAATCGCGCGCGAAGCGATTGAAGCGGCCAAGGCAGGGGCCTCTTGCGCGCATATCCATGTGCGCGATCCGGTGACGGGCAAAGGCTCTCGCGATCCCGCCCTGTTTCGCGAAGTGGTGGACCGTGTGCGCGCCAGCGGCACGGATATTGTCATCAACCTCACCGCCGGCATGGGCGGCGATTGGACGCCTGATCCGAACAACTGGGCCATGCCCGGCCCCGGCACCGATATGGTGGGCCCCGATGAACGCTTGGCCCATGTGAAAGATTGTTTGCCCGAAATCTGCAGCCTTGATTGCGGCACCCTGAATTTTGGCAATGACAACAGCATCTATATCTCGACCCCGCCGATCCTGCGACGGATGGCGGCGCTGACGAAAGAATGGGGTGTTAAGCCCGAGCTTGAAGTGTTCGAACTGGGCCATATCCGCTTTGCCCGCGCCATGATGGACGAGGGGCTTTTGGCCGATCCGCCGATGTTCCAGCTCTGCTTGGGAATTCCGTGGGGGGCCGATCAAACGGTGGAAACCATGAAAGCCATGAAAGAACACCTTCCCCCCAACGCCAGTTGGGCCAGCTTTGGCATCAGCCGGATGCAAATGCCGATGGCTGCCGCTGCCGTGGCCTTGGGCGGCAATGTGCGCGTCGGTCTTGAGGATAACCTGTTTCTTGATCGCGGTGTTCTGGCGACCAACGCGCAACTGGTCGAACGTGTGATCGGCATCGTCACCCGCATGGGCGCGCGGGTTCTGACGCCGCAGCAAGCGCGCAACAAGCTGAAACTTCGCGGCGCGGACGTTTAAAGCATGACCAATACCAGCGGCAGCCTGCATCTGAAGTCGCTGAGCAAACGCTACGGCGCCTTTACCGCTGTCGACACCATCGACCTGCACATCCAGAAGGGCGAGTTTTTGACCCTTCTGGGCCCGTCCGGGTCTGGCAAGACCACGCTGCTGATGATGATGGCAGGATTTCAAGACATCACCTCGGGCGATATCTTGCTGGATGGCGCCTCGATCGCCCACACCCCTGCGGAAAAGCGCAATTTTGGCATGGTGTTTCAGGGCTATGCCCTGTTTCCACACATGACGGTGCAAGATAACATCGCCTATCCGCTGTCGGTGCGCCACAGACCCAAGGCCGAGATCGACGCCCGCGTGGCCGAGATGTTGGACCTTGTGCGCCTGACGGGCTTTGCCAAACGTATGCCCAAAGAACTGTCGGGCGGCCAGCAGCAGCGTGTGGCTTTGGCGCGCGCCCTGTGCTTTGCGCCGCCTGTTTTGCTTTTGGATGAGCCCTTGGGCGCTTTGGACAAAAAGCTGCGCATCGAAGTGCAGGCGCAGTTGAAAGACATCCACCGGACTGTGGGGACGACCTTTATCTATGTAACCCATGATCAAGAAGAAGCGCTGTCGATGTCTGACCGCATCGTGATCATGCAAAACGGGCGCATCGAACAGGTGGGCACGCCGTCAGATTTGTATCAGCACCCCAAAACTACCTTTGCTGCCAGCTTCTTGGGCAAAAGCAACTTCCTACACCGCGATGGCGCTGTGTTCGCCCTGCGACCTGAAAAGATCGACCTTGACCCCGAAGGCAAGGGCAAGGGCGCCAACAAGGTCACTGGCACGGTGCAATCGGTCACCTATTTCGGCGCGGTGCTGAAATATCAGGTCGAAGTGCCCGGCCTAGACCTGATCGAAGTTGATGTTGACGCATGGCGCGGTGGGCAGGCTTTGCCCGCAGGTGCGCGCGTGGATTTAACGTGGGTTGATAGCGCCGCCGTGCGTCTTTCAGACCAAAGCCTTTGAAACAAGCCCAAGCCGGGACCAACCCGGTGATGTCACAACAGGGCCCGTATGGCCCACAACAAGGAGGTTCGAAAATGCACGACAAAAACTTCATGCGTGAGACACTTCTGCAAGGCGCGCAGGCCTTTCAAGCCGGAAAATTGCAACGCCGTAGCTTCTTGGCGCTGTGCGGGATGGCAGGCTTTGCCAGCGCATCAGTGCTGGCCGGTCGCGCCGAAGCGGCGGCGGGCGAAATTGTGATGTGGAACTGGGGTGGTCAGTCGGAAGAGTGCCACCAAAGCGCAATTGGCGCGGCTTTTACCAAAGACACGGGCGTTCCACTGAAATTCGACACCTCGGGCCCCTTGCAGGGCAAGATCAAGGAAATGGTCGACAGCGGCAATGTCACCGCCGACGTTTGCGACGCCGACCTGTTTGACGCCGTGGCCTTGGGCAAAACCGGCCATCTTGAGGCGCTGGATTATTCGGTGATCGACAAGACCAAAACCATCGACGGCTATGCGCTAGAGTTTGGCATTTCGATCATCCTGTACGGCTATGCCTTTATGTATGACACCCAAGCCTATCCAGATGGCCCGCCGACATCTTGGGCTGATTTCTTTGATACCGCCAAGTTCCCCGGCACGCGCTCGCTGTACAAATGGGCCAACGGCTCCTTGGAAGCAGCGCTGATGGCCGACGGGGTCGCAGCGGACCAGCTTTACCCGCTCGACATTGACCGCGCGCTGAAAAGGATCACCGCGATCAAAGCCGACACGATCTATTGGGGTTCGGGGTCCGAAGCACATGACATGATCGTCAATGGCGAAGTCTCGATGGGCATGGTTTGGCAAAATCGTGGCCGCAGCATCGAAACCGAAACCAATGGCCGTTATAAGCTGGTGATGAACCAAGCCTTGGCCATGCCGGGTGCTTATATCGTGCCCAAGGGCAACCCGGGTGGCGCGGATGTGATGAAGTTCATCGCCACCGCCCAATCGGTTCCGGCCCAGCTAGACCTGTTTGCCTGCCTTGGCATGACCCCCACCAACCCCGAAGCGATTGCGCAGATGGCAGAAGCTGATCAACCCTATTCGATCACTTCGGCGGCCAATATGCCCAATATCGCGCTGAACGATCCGACATGGTGGGGTGAAAACACCGATGCGGCCGTGAACGCCTTCTTGGCAGCGATCAGCTAAATCGTCGTTTGCACCGGCGGACCCCCTGTTCCGCCGGTGCCCTTTTATAAGGTTTCCCAATGCGCTTGCCTGTGAATTCTGGCTGGCTTTTGGTGCTGCCGTTCCTGCTTTTGGTGGGGGGGCTGTTCCTTGGCCCCATCTTGAACGTGCTGTGGATCAGCGTGACAGACCCCACGCCGGGGGTTCAGAATTACGCTCAACTGGGCAGTTCTGACACGCTGCGCCGCATTTTATGGACAACGTTTCGCGTCTGCGTGATTTGCACCGCCTTTAGCGTGATCTTGGGCTATTCCATCGCTTACGCCATGGTTCATGCCACGGGCCCTGCGCAAAGCCGGATGCTGGGGTTGCTGCTGGTGTCGTTCTGGATCTCGGTTCTGGTGCGGACCTTTTCATGGTTGATGCTGCTGGGCCGCAACGGCGTGGTCAATTCCACGTTAGACGCATTGGGCATCATCAGCGCGCCCATCCCTTTTATGCGCAACGAATTGGGCGTTTTGATCGGCATGGTGCATTACATGGTGCCCTATGCCGTGCTGCCAATTTTTGCCGCGATGCAAAGCATCGACGGGCGGGTGGTGCAGGCCTCGCGATCCTTAGGCGCGACTGGCGCGCAGACATTTTGGCGGGTTTACCTGCCGCTGACCAAGCCGGGGGTGGTTGCGGCCTCTTTAGTGGTCTTTATCATCAACCTTGGGTTTTATGTCATTCCGGCCGTGCTGGGCGGCGGTAAGGTCTTGATGGTGGCGGAGTATATCTCGGTTCAGGTGCTGATCACGCTGCAATGGGGCACGGCCGCGATGCTGGCCGCGATCTTGCTGTTTGGGGTTTTGGCGCTGATGTTCGTGATGTCGCGCTTCATGAAACTGTCCACCGTTTTCGGGGGGGCGCGTACATGAAGCCCAGCCTTTCCGCCAAGCTGAACACCGGCTTTGCTTGGGCGCTGCTGGTGTTGCTGATTGCGCCGGCTTTGGTGGCTATCCCAGTGTCGCTGACGCCCAAGACTTTCCTGTCTTTCCCGACAGACGAGCTTTCGCTGCAATATTACCGCGAGCTTTTTTCCAGCCCTGAATGGCTGTCAAGCTTTTGGCAGTCCACAGTAATCGGCGCAGTCTCGACCCTGCTGGCGACCTCGATTGGCACGCTTTGCGCCATCGGTCTGTGGCGCGTGTCTTCTCCGACTGGCGAAGTCATCCGCTCTGTCTTGCTTCTTCCCCTCGTCATTCCGCCCATTATTGCCGCCATGGCCTTTTCGCGGCTGTTTGTGCCCTTGGGGCTGATTGACAGTTACACCGGCCTGATCATGGCCCATACCGTTCTGTCGGCCCCCTTGGTGCTGATAACCGTCTCCGCCTCGCTTGCGGGGTTCGACCCAAGGTTGGAACAAGCCTCGCGCAATTTGGGGGCATCAAACTGGGTGACCATGCGGCGGGTGAT
>CAMAYO010000063.1 GCA_945862465.1 Pseudorhodobacter antarcticus
ACAATCCGGATCTTCTCCTCAGAAGAATGCAGCTTGCGCGTCGCACGCCGGATATCTTTAACGACCTGCTCGGCAGGCGCCTTCGTCGTCACAGGTTTCGCTGGCGCGGTCCTTCGGTTCTTCATCATCTTCAACTCCAATTGGGGTAAAGATGAGCCGCAAACACTCCACTACGCAATCACGCAAAACTGTTCCATGGGCGCTGACGTCAGACACGCCTGAGCCTGGGCAGCTACGGTCGTCCCAGGATGACCGAAGAGTTAAAGGAGGTTGGCGTCGATGTGGGGCATCGCCGTGTTGGGCGGCTGATGCGTGAGAACGGGATCGTCGTTGAAAGAACACGGAAATTCAAGGCGACCACGGACAGCGATCACACGTTCAACATCGCTCCTAACCTGCTGGACCGTGACTTCACGGCAGATCGACCCAACCAGAAGTGGGCCGGCGACATCAGCTACATCTGGACCCGCGAGGGGTGGCTGTATTTGGCTGTGATCCTGGACCTGCATTCGCGGCGCGTCATCGGCTGGGCCGTCAGCGACCGGTTCTGGAGGGATTGGGCAGATGAGCGCAGACCCATATGAAGGAATGCAATACACAGATTGTAGGGATTTCTTAAACAGGCCATCCTTTATAAGGTCGAAACTGTAGATACGACCCGCTGCTGCTGACATTATTGTGCTGGAAAGGTCGACCTTGGCTGACGTCGGGCATATAACGTCACCATTGATGCGTTCAGGGTTTGCATGAGCTATGGAAACGAAAGTTCTGCGAAGACCGGTTGATGGTCAGAGCCCTTCGCCTGAGTGTCAATCCATGCGCGGGTCACAGATCCGACCAGATCCCCCGACACGAAGACATGGTCGATCCTTTGATATCCTGCCGGGTCCGCCTCGGGATGGGTAGACCCATCATGCTCTGGCTGCCCGACAAGGGTTAGGGCATCGCTGAAGCGGGCAAGGTCAGGCAAGCGGCCATAGAAAGGATCACGCTCGCCGACGATCTGGTCGTAATTCGGGGAATTGGGCCGCATATTGAAGTCGCCGGTCAGAATGGCAGGAACAGGCATTGCGGGCACATCTTCGGGCCCTATGGCAATCCAATCCTGACGATACTCTTGCTCTGGCACGCCCGGCCCAACGATCGGCCCCCCTTGGTGCGGCGCATCGGCGATGATCTTCAAGATTTCGTCGATCTGAAGGCGGCGCTGGCGCTGAGACAGATAGTTGAGATGCGTGTTGTAAATGCGCAGACCCTGCCCGCCCGGGGCAATCACGGCCTCTTGCAGGCCAGAACTGTCATTCAGGCTGCCATGCACGGGATACTTTGGCAGGGGAAAGGTTCGGGTCGACAAGATGGGCCAGCGCGACAAGAGCAGCAGGCCATATTGGCGGCGGCCCTTTACGGCGGTGTCGCGATGATCATGCAGATCGACAGTTGGCGAAAAAATCGCGTGGTGATCGGGCAAAAGGGCCGTAAGCCGCGCGACTTGGTCACTGTCTGCCATGTCGCGCCAATTGCGCTCTACCTCTTGCAGGCAGATCACGTCGGCTTTGGCCACGGTTCTGGCGATGCGCGACAGGTCAACGACCTCGTCCTGACCTTTGCCCCACTGAATGTTGTACGTCACAATCTGCATGGTTGCTCCTAAGGCGATACCGCCAGCGCCCTTGTCGAACTGTCTTGAGGGTGTCATGCTTCTACCATCTAGTTGCGATCAAAGACGATGCCCAAGCGCGCGAGACATCAGGGCTCGCATGTTTTGTTTCGAAAAGCAAACAAGGACACCCTTCGCTATGATACTTTCGTTTTCAGCCAAACTCTTAGCGACATCCCTTGTCATCTTGATGACACTTGCCAGCGCGGCTCAGGCAGAAAGCGTCCTGCGGCGGGCCAATGATCTAAGCTTTGGGGGCAGCGAAAGTCTTGATCCGATCTCGGCCAACCGGTTCTATGAAGTGAACGACCTGATCTACAGCCGCCTCATCCGTCAGGATGTGGACGGCCGTCCGGCGCCGGAACTGGCGCAGACCTGGACAGCGAACGCCACCGCCACGGAGTGGACGCTGACGCTACAGCCTGGGGTGACCTTTCACGACGGCAGCACCTTTGATGCGTCGGATGTAAAGTTCACATTAGAGCGGGTCAAGGATCCTGCTCTGGAGTCGCCCGTGACGGACGTTCTGGGTTTCATCGAAGCCGTGGATGTTATTGACCCCCTCACTGCGCGGATACGTTTGTCTACGCCCCATGCGGGTCTGCCACTTTTGCTGATGGATTACCGGATCAGAATGCTGCCCGAGGGGGCCGCAGCGCCTTATGGGGTCGGCACTGGACCCTTCAAGTTGGACAGCTTTGATCCTGAAAGCATGACGATCCTGTCTGCCAATCTCGCGTACTGGGAAGGGGCCCCCAAGTTAGATAAGATCGAGTTCACAGCGATCCCAGATTCTGAAGCGCGCAATCAGGCGATGCTGGGGGGGCAGATCGATTACAATGGCCTGACCCGCGATCAGGAACCGCTTTATGCTGGCAATCCTGACTTCACCGTTCAAAGCTATCCGGCGGGGGGATGGTTTGGCATAGCCTTTCAAAGCAACCAACCGCCGCTTGACGATCCGCGAATCCGCAAGGCCCTGCGGATTGCGGTGGACCGCGCTGAAATGCTTGCCTTGATGACGGGCGAAGGCAATGGGATCGTCAGCTGCGATACACCAGTGATGGCCAGCGATCCGTTCCGTGCCAACCTTGACTGCCCGCAAGACATTGCCGGTGCCAAGGCTTTGCTGGCAGAAGCGGGCTATCCCGATGGCATCGACATCGAGGTTTTCACCGCCGATTTGGAACCTGGAATGGTACAATATGCCGAAGTCTATCAGCAGCAAGTGGCCAAGGCGGGCATTCGTGTCAAACTGACGGTGGCTCCGTCAGATGGCTATTGGGATGATATCTGGTTGAAGAAAAACGCAGTCACTTCGTGGAGCCAGCGCCCGGCTGATCAGTTCCTGAACGAGGCCTACCGGTCGGGTGCTGCTTGGAATGAAAGCCACTTTGCAAATGCGGCCTATGATACCCTGTTGGATCAGGCGAGGGCAACGCTGGAGATCGACAAGGCGCGATCGCTTTACGTGCAAGCGCAGGAAATTCTGTTCAACGAAGGCGGAACCCTGATCGCCTATCAAGAGAACGGCCGCCGCGTGATGTCGTCGCGCGTCACCGGTATTGCGCCGCAAGACGAAGACTACATCCGCTGGTATTTGGTCGGCATGGCCGAATAAAAGCCCCTCTCGGCGATGGCCGCGGTCTTGCTGCAACGGATTGGATTGGCGCTTGTCACGATGGTGATCATCGCGGTGGTCGTGTTCTTTGCGCTTGAACTCATGCCGGGGGATGCGTGCAGCGTCAATCTTGGACGTGGCGCCTCTGACAGCATGCTGGCGGCCTGTCACGCAAGGTTGGGCCTTGATCGGCCCCCCATCTGGCGGTTTGTCACTTGGGCGGGCGACTTTTTGCGCGGTGATCTGGGCATATCTATGCAACGCGAGCGTCCGATTACCGAAATCGTGGGGTGGCGGTTGCGCAATACCTTGATCCTTGCAGGTGTGACCTCTGTCATCGGCATTCCGCTTGCCCTTGGTCTGGGCGTGTTGGCAGGGCTTAATCCCGACGGGCCGTTAGATATGGCCATCTCTGGCGTGGCCATTTTTGCCATGACGGTGCCAGAATTCATCTCGGGCACGTTGATGATCTTGGTGTTCTCGGTCATCTTGGGCTGGGCTGCCGGTGTGGTGACAATTGGTTACAAAGCGCCAGCCTTTGAGTTGGTCAAGGCCTCCATTCTGCCTGCGGCCACGCTGGTCTTCATCCTTGCCGCCCATATCTTGCGGATGGTGCGAGCCTCGGTGATCGAGGTGATGCAAAGCGACTTTGTCCAGATGGCGCGGCTGAAAGGGGCGTCGCGGCGGCGGATCATCTGGCACCATGTGGTGCCAAACGCGCTTTTGCCAGCGATCAGCATCATCGGTTTGACGATGGCGTGGCTTCTTGGGGGCGTTGTGATCGTGGAAAGCGTGTTCAACTTCCCCGGTCTGGGGCGCCTGGCGGTGGATGCGGTTGCGGATCAAGACCTGCCTTTGGTGCAGGCTATTGCGCTGTTGTTTGGGCTTATCTATGTTTTGACCAATCTTGGCGCAGACCTTGTGGCCTTGATCCTCAACCCCCGGCTCAGGACGCGGCGGCAATGAGGGGGGCGCGCCGTTTGGTTGTGCCGCAAGTTTTGCGCGATGTGCTGGCCCAAAGGTCGGGGCGTATCGGGTTTGTGATCGTTTGTCTGCATCTGTCCGTCGCTGTCGCGGCCCCGATGATCACGCCGCAGGATCCAGCCCATCAGGATGCGGCGGCCATGCTGCAATCGCCCTCGTGGGCGCATTGGTTCGGGACCGACCGGTTGGGGCGTGATGTGTTCAGCCGCACCCTGCTTGGCGGCCGCGAGGCGATGTTGATCGCGACGATGGCCACGATTATCGCGATGGTTTGGGGTTCGGCCCTTGGCATCCTTACGGCCCTGATCGGGGGTCGAACTGATGCGATTGTGATGCGCTTTGTTGACGCGATGATGTCGATCCCCTGGATCTTGATGGTGATGCTTTTCGTGGCGGCCTTGGGCAGCAACTCTGCAGCCCTTGTGCCGGTGCTTGGGTTTTCTTACGGATTGTCTGTGGTTTACCTTGCGCGGGCCGCAGCGCTTGATTTTGTGGCGCGCGATTTTGTCGTGGCCGCGCAAATCCGTGGCCACGCGCGGTGGTCGATTGCCTTGACCGAGCTTTTGCCAAATGTCCGAGACAGCCTTGCCGTGCAAGGCGCTATGCAATGGTCGTGGATCCTGCTTGCGGTCAGCTCTTTATCCTTTCTTGGAATGGGGGTTGCCCCGCCAACCCCAGATTGGGGCCAGATGATCGCAGACGCCCGTGGCATCATGCAGCGCGCGCCTTGGGCGCTGATTTGGCCAATGCTCGCCCTAAGTTCACTTGTGATCGGCATGAACCTTGCCGTCGACGCCTGGGCCCGGGCGACAGGTGTCGATCGTAACCGCCGGGTGCCGGGGGCATGACGGCACCTGCGCCCAAGCTCGAGGTCGAGGATCTGCTGGTTGGGTGGGCAGAGTTTCTGGTGGTTGACAAGGTCTCCTTCACCCTTGCGCCGGGCGAAAGCTTTGGCATTGCGGGGGAATCTGGCTCTGGGAAAAGCACGCTGCTTTTATCGCTGATGGGCATGATGCGACAGGGTTTGCAGCACATGGGCGGTTCGGTGCGGCTGAACGGCCTGCCAATGATGGGGCAAACCGATGCGGCCCTTGCCTTTGTCCGTGGCAGCAAGATCGCCCTTATTCCGCAAAACCCAGCAACGGCGCTGAACCCCAGCCGCCGGATCGGTGCGCAAATTGACGAGGTTTTGCTGGTGCACAGCGCGCTGAACCAACGCGCGCGCGCAGAGCGGGTTCTTGACCTTCTGGGCAGGGTCCGTCTGGCAGAGCCAGCCGTGACCGCGCACCGCTTTGCGCATGAGTTGTCTGGCGGGCAAGTGCAAAGAGCCGCCATCGCCATGGCCTTGGCGGGTGAGCCAGAAGTGCTTTTGCTGGATGAGCCCACAACAGGGCTGGATGTCACCACGCAATCGGCACTTTTGGATTTGCTGGTCGATCTGCGGCTTAAGGCCAAAGTGGGGATGGTGTGCGTCAGCCACGATCTGGGCGTTCTGGCACGCCTGTGTGACCGGATCGGGGTGATGTACGCCGGTGCCATGGTCGAGGAGGGGCCGCTGGCTTTGGTTCTGGCCCGCCCCGGGCATCCCTATACCCAGGCGCTTGTGGCGTCGATCCCGCGCCTCAGCACGGGCGGCCTGCCATCGCCAATCGAGGGAAGCCCGCCCTCGCTGTTCCATCTGCCACCTGGTTGCCGCTTTGCGCCGCGCTGCGCTTTGGTGCAGGACGCCTGCCACAGCCAGCGCCCCGTGGTAAGTTGGGTCGAGGAGGGGCACAAGATTGCGTGCCTGAGCCCCAACGTGGCACCCAAGTCCGTGGCCCACCGCCCAAATACCGCCTGCGCCAAGGGCGCCCCCCTTCTTGCCGTTCAAGGGCTGTCGGTCGACTATGCCAAGCAGGGCCTCTTCGCCCATAAGGCGCCCAAGCCCGTGGTCGAGGACGTGAGCTTCACCGTGGTCAGGGGGGAAGTGCTGGGGCTTGTGGGCGAATCCGGCTCGGGCAAGTCCACCATTCTGGCGGCGATTGCGGGGTTGGCCGCGCCAACTGCCGGCCAGATCACGTTGATGTCCAAGGACCGGACCGCAGATCTTGCAGCCCGCGCCACCGATCGCCCTTTGTCCCAGCTTCGGTCTATTCAACTGATCTTTCAAAACCCTGATGCTTCGCTGAACCCACGGCACCGCGTTCTAGATCTTCTGGCCCAGCCCTTGATGCTTTACGGGCACGTGCCAAGCTCTGACCTGCGCGGCAAGGCGGCTGACCTTCTTAGCGAAGTGCGCTTGGGTGCCGCCACGCTGGACAGGATGCCCTCGCAACTTTCGGGGGGCGAACGGCAAAGGGTCGCCATCGCGCGCGCCTTTGCGGCCAACCCTGATCTTTTGCTTTGCGACGAGATCACCACCGCACTGGACGTATCGGTGCAGGCGGCGGTCTTGGAACTGATCCACGATTTGGCCCAAAAGCATGACGTCGCGGCCATCTTTGTCTCGCACGACCTTGCTGTCGTGCGCGCCATCGCCGATCGTATCGCAGTGCTGCGCAGCGGCAGGATCGTCGAAATCAACACGGCCCAAGAGCTTTGCGCGCGGCCTGTGGATCCCTACACCAAAAGCCTTTTGCGGTCGGTTCTGGAAATTCCAACCTAAGGCCCTGTTCTGACGCCTTTTGGATCAGGTTTCCTGACCGATCAGCCGGCACAATCGACCGATAAATGCCGCAGGAAAACGGCGCAAGCGCCCAAGACGAGCGCTGCAAAGTTGGTGCCAGCGTGGCCCCCCTCAAAGCCCTTTC
The DNA here is from genome assembly GCA_945862465.1 of Pseudorhodobacter antarcticus. Lineage (GTDB taxonomy): Bacteria > Pseudomonadota > Alphaproteobacteria > Rhodobacterales > Rhodobacteraceae > Stagnihabitans > Stagnihabitans antarcticus_A. Next base: position 7,052 of record CAMAYO010000063.1, read on the forward strand.
ACACCGCCCCCCCCAAGACTTTGAGCCTGCAGCAGTCCAAGACATCGGGGAAGGTGACACGTGGCGGAACAGCAAAAAGAATTCTGCAATAAAGCGCCGGTGCTTGTGGAGGTGGGCTGTCAATCATGCTAAGGTAGCAGTGGGAATTACCAAACATCACAGTTAGTTAAAGATCGTCATGCGCCCGTTTCAAAACGGGCGTATGTTGCAGGGTGGGAGTGCCGTTTGTGACATTCATTCGGTTTAGAACACCCTTTTCTGGGATGACCGCTGATCTTTATGCGTCGGTCTTGATGATCATAGCCTTTGGCGTCTTCAGTGCCATGTCGGTGTTCATGCGGATGATCAGCGGCCACATCGCCGTGCCGCAAGTGATCTTTATCCGTCAGATCATGGCCATGATCTTGATGGCCCCGCATTACTGGGCCGCGCGGCAAGTTATTTTGCATCCCACGGGGCTCAGCTTGCATCTGACACGCGGGTTTTTAGCGGTGGGGTCGATGTTTTGCGGCCTGACCTCGATCATCCATATCCCCTTGGCAGATGCCACGGCAATCAGCATGGCCGAGGTGCTGATCGCCACCGCCTTTGCCGCCACCGTGCTGCGCGAACCGATCGGTTGGCGGCGCTGGCTGGCGGCGGCAGTGGGGTTTGTGGGGGTTGCAATCATGATCCGCCCCTTTGGCGGGGGGTTTGATGCCTATGCCCTTCTCGCCTTGGCGGGATCTGTTGGCGGCGCAGCCAGCATGATCGCCCTTAGGATGGGCTCTGCCCATGACACCACGATCACCGTATTGTTCTGGCAGGGCGTCGTGGTGGCGGTGCTGTCAGCGCCGGTGGCGGCCGCGCTTTGGGTCACGCCAACCCTGCATGAGGCCCTGATCCTTTTGATCATGGGGCTGCTGTTCACCGCTGGAAACTGGCTTTTCACCGCAGCCATCCGCATTGGTCGCGCCTCGGCCGTGGCCCCGTTGGGCTATCTGCGGCTGATCATGATGGCTGCCACCGGCTGGGCAATTTATGGCGAAGTGCCGACCTGGGCCACCCTCACTGGCGGGTTTTTGGTTATGGCATCGGCCACTTATACCATCATGCGCAACGCTTTGCGCGCCGGCCCGCTTCCCGCTTCAACGCTGCAGACCAAGGAACATCTGGTCAAAATATTTTAAAGCAAAGCGTATGGCCTATCTGGGGTGTTTGGCCAAAAGCGCCAGACATCGGTCAAGGCTGGCTTGGGGCCAATAGGCCTTGCGGTCGTAGCTTTCAGGCAGGATGGGCACCAAAGGGTCAGTGATGCAAGCATTGTATTTCGGCGCTGATGAAAAAGCCCCTCAGATCGGCGATACAAAGATCAGCTTCGAAAAGATCGTCCTGCCAGAAGTCAGCATTGTCGGCATGCAAGATGGCGACAGCCTGACGAATTATACCACTCAAAACGGATATACTTTGTTCCTTTTGGCTGCGGGGCGCGAAAGCAAAACGTCATGCAATTCTTACAGACCAACTCATGAAACTGTCATGCCTCTGAGGTGTAATTGGAGCATCACGTAGGGGTAATTCATGGCACAAATCGGTTCAGGGTTGCAAATTGTGGCCGCGGGCCATGTCACGCGGCTGAAGTGGCACAGGCTGCGGCGGTCACTGGCGGATCCTGAGTTCGGGGCGGCGGTGATGGCCGAAGGTTTCCGGGTCGGTGCCTCGATGGAGTTGGACCTGCAAGTGCGCGGCGATGGCGGCTTTGTCGTGCTGCATGACGACACATTAGACCGCGAGACGACTGGCACTGGCCCTGTCGCTGCGCACACCGGCCCTGAACTGGCGGCCCTGCGCTACCGCACACAAGATGCAGCCCTGATCTTGTCCGAAGATTTGGCGGGGATGCTGACCTTGGCGCATCCCGAAGCCTTGTTGCAGTTTGATATGAAGAACACGCTCGAAGAGGTTGGCCCCAAGGGCCTAGCCCACTTTGCCAGCCATTTTGCCGATCTGCCTGCGGGCATTATTCTAAGCGGCGGATCGATTCCGTTGATCCGCGCCTTGGCCGAACGCGCCCCACATATCCAATGCGGCTATGACCCCACCGACCACCTTTTGGACATATGGCCCAGCCTTGGCCTGCCTAGCGTAGAGCGCGCCTTGACCGAGGTGCTGCGCGACCGTGTCAAGCCGGACATGGTCTATCTGCAATGGGAAATGATCTTGGCCGCCGCCGATCTGGGGCTTGACATGATCGCCCTATCCCATGCCGAGGGGGTAAAGGTGGATGCTTGGACCCATAAGATGGAAAACGCCACGCAAGGCTTCACCGCGGCAGAAGGACAGGCTTTTGCCCGCCTTTTGGCGCTGAAACCCGATCAAATCACCACCGACGAACCCCACGCAACCGAGGCCGCTTGGGCCAAGTGGAGCGCGCAATGACGTCATGGTCTGCCCACCCGCAAACCCGTCTGGTCGAGCGGCTTAAACCCGTGCCAGCCCCCCTGCGCGCGCATCTGCGCGAGGGGCCCTTTACCTTTTCACGGCATGATGCGGCCTTTGATGAACTGCCCGTGCTCCGCGAAATTGAAAAGGCTGGGCCCTTGCCCAAGCGCGAGGGGCTGACAGGCTCGGCCCGCTTGGTCTTTTGGAATGTCGAACGACTGCGCCATTTGGACGCCATAGCAGGCCACCTGCAAGATCATACCCCCGATGTCATTCTTCTTTCGGAAGTTGACAGGGGCATGGCGCGCACCGGCAACACCGACCGCATCGCCATGCTGTCACAGCGGTTGGGGATAGGCTATCTTTTCGCTGTGGAGTTTGTCGAACTTGACCTTGGCGATGTGCATGAACAGCGCTTTCATGCGGGCGAAGAGAACACCGATGGTCTGCATGGCGCGGCCATTTTGTCAGATGTGGTGCTGCATGCGCCAGCCCTGATCCGGATAGAGCGGCGCGGCAATTGGTATGGGCTAGACCGGCACGAACCCCGCATCGGCAGCACGATCGCGCTGCTGGCTTGGGTCAAACTGGACAGCGAAATGGTATTGATGGCCAATGTGCATCTGGAAAGCCACGAAACCCCGGCCTCGCGCGGCGCGGATATGCAAAACCTGCTGACTGTGATCGAAACCTTGGCCCCCAAGGGTCATGTGGTGATCGGCGGAGATTTCAACACTTCGACCGGATCGCACGGCGAACGCCACGGCGACCCTGCGGGTTGGGCCGCACGGTTGGCTGCAGAACCGATGCGACTGTTGCGGCCTGAACCCTATGAGCCATTATTTTCCGCCGCCGCAGCCCTTGGCTATGAGTGGCAAAACTGCAACCTGCCCGATCAGCCGACCACGCGCTATACGGCGGGGTCGACCCGCCCTCCAGCCAAGATCGACTGGGTTTTTACACGCAATTTGAAGGCCAGTGACGTGGCCCTTCTGCCCGCCGTGCAATGCGATGGCACCCCCGCCAGCGACCACGAAGGTTTGTTGCTCACCATTGCCTTGGCCTGATACTTAAGATCCGCCAAACTGGATCAGTTTATGAAGATCGGGTTCGTGACGGCGTGAAGCCGCCCCGTCGCATCGCGCAATTCGGCCATGACAAAGCCTTCAGCCCCAGCAAACTCTGCCCGCCCTGCGGCATTGGCGGCGATGCTGTGGTGGCTTTGCGCCCCTTTGGCATCGACAAAGCTGAGCGTCAGGGCCGCGTCCTGCGACTGCCATTCGGCGTGAAAGACCGAGCCTTGGGCCACAGTCTCGCCCATTGACGCAAGACCCCCTTGCGGCAATTGCGCCTGCAAAATCAAGCGCGGGCCAGATGACAGGTAATTGCGCCCCAAGTGGACGGCTTGCAAGATAGCCTTGGGCGTCAGGCTCTCGGCTTCAACGTTGTTGAACCCCACCTGCCCCACACCGCCTTCGGGACCATGAATATCGCTTCCTGCGGTAGCGCGCAGGCGGTGGCCTTGGTTCAGCCAATGGCGATATTCGGCCAGGCCCGCTTCGTTGTAATCTGACCAAGGACCGCCGTTCCATATTTCGACCAATTGGGCGTTGCCCGGGCGCATATCCTCATATTCCCAACGGCAACCTGTGCAGGCCGGATCCCCGGGTGACATGGGGTGAGCGATCACAAACAGCCCGTCCTTGGCCATGATGTCAGCGGCCAGCATCGGCATGGTTTGCCCCGTCACCGGCCCCACCCGCCATTCCGGCAGATGGGTGATGCCCAAGGCCACCGCATGGCCCCAATGGGTGGTCAATTCCATTCCGCCCAGCGTCAGCAAATCATCGCCCGCCAAGCCATGCACTTCGGCATGTCCCGAGGTGGTGTTGTGATCAGTCAGGGTCATGAAATCTAAATTGCGCCCGCGCGCCCAAGCGACCAGATCGGCGATAGACCAACTGCCATCGGAATGCAGCGTATGGGCATGCAAATCGCCACGATACCAGCCACGGCCCCGCGCTTGGGTCTTTGCCGCGACAAAGGCGGGTTGCGCGGCGATGGGGGTGGTTTGGCACGCGACCTCAACTGTGAAGGTGACAGCACCCAACACACGGAAACAATCCAGATACAGCGTCCAAGTGCCCGGTTCGATCTTGCCCGAGAGATAACCGGGAGTAGCGGCGGTTTCGGAAATGGCAAAGTCCCAGACGGGGTTGTTATGCCGCGCACCGCGCGGGCCTGCGGGGCCAAACAGGCTGAGCGAGATCAGATTGTCAAAAAACGCGCCCGGTTCGCGCTGCGGACTAGCACTAAACCGCACGACCAGTTGGGTCGTGCCTGCGGGCACATCAAAGGTCAGCGGCACATGGGCCTTGTGATGGGTGGCATGCAACTGTCCGGTGAGGATCATGCGGTGGCTCCTTGGGCTTGGGCGGGGAGGGGTACGTCCATCAGACCCATCAGCGCACCACCTCGAAAGGCGTGCAGACGGCGGGGCAGCAAGGTCATGACACGGCCCAGATCAGGGGCTTGGTCGCGCGGGCAAGTCCATGTCAACAGATCGCCAGTTTCAGTGATCAAGTTGACCTTGGTTACAGGCCCCAGGTCGATCACCCGCGCCACACGGGCGGCGGCCCCATTAGGATCAATCGAAAGATCCTCGGGCCGGCACAGAAGCGCCACTTCACCGTCAGGCAAGGGCATGCGCAGGGTCACGCCATACCAGTCAACCGCGCCGTGGCGCAGGCTTGAGGTGCAGGTGTTCATCGCACCGATGAATTGCGCCACGCCCAAAGTCGATGGGTTTTGATACAGCGCTCCGGGCGGGCCCACCTGTTCAACCTGTCCGCCTTGCATCACCACGATGCGGTCGGCCAGTTCCATCGCCTCTTCTTGGTCATGGGTCACAAAAATCGTGGTCAGATCCAAACGGCCCTGCAACGCCTTAAGCTCCTCGCGCAGGCCTTTGCGCAGATGAGCATCAAGGGCCGAAAAGGGCTCGTCCATCAGCAAAACCTTGGGCTCCACCACCAAGCACCGCGCCAAAGCCACGCGCTGCGCTTGCCCGCCTGACAGTTCGGCAGGCAGGCGTTTGGCAAAGGCCGACAGGCCAACCAAATCCAGCACTGCGGCGGTTTTGGCGGCGATCTCAGCCTTAGGCAGGCCGCGCACCCGCAGGCCAAACCCCACGTTCTGCGCCACATTCATATGCGACCAAAGGGCGTGGCTTTGAAACACCATGGCCGTGGGGCGGCGGTTGGCTGGAGAGGATGTCATATCCACGCCCTCAATGCTGACTGTGCCACTGTCACAGGCGGTCAGGCCCGATATGATCCGCAGCAAGGTTGACTTGCCGCAACCAGATGGCCCCAGCAGGCACACCAACTCGCCCCGCGCCACCCTGAACGAGGCATCGCGCACGGCGTGTGTGCCTTGGTAGGTTTTGGTGATGGAATCAATTTGCAACATTTCAGGCTCCAAACCCTTGGGCGATGCCCCGGGCGGTCATAAACCGGCGGCTCAAAAGCAGCAAAACGGCGCATGGCACCCAGATCAGCACACACAAAACTGCCGCCTCTTGCACGATGATTTGGGCAGATAGGGTCATCAACAACAACGGCATGGTGGTAATGGTGGGCGCGCCGATTAGCAGGGCAGAGTCCACCTCAAACAAGATCGACACAAAGGCCAGCACGTAACTGGCCGCAAGGGCAGGCATGGCTTGCGGCAGGGTGATCAGCACAAACACCCGCAAGCGCGAGGCGCCAAGATCAAAGGCCGCTTCCTCGAGCGCTGGGGGAATGCCACGAAAGGCGGCGGTGGGGATCCAGATCATAAACAGCACGGCAGAGAGCATTTGCACCACCACCACGCCCCAAAAATTGCCCACCAAGCCCAGCTTCAAAAAGATCACCGCGATGGACACAAACAGCGCAAACTTTGGCACGGCCTGGGCAGCGATAAAGGAAAACAGCAGCAATTGGCGGCCAGGAAACTTAAGCCGGGCAAAGGCATAGGCGGCGGGCCAGCAGATCAGCGCGGCGGTGGTCGTGGCGATAGAGGTCAGCGCCAGCGAGGTGAGGATCGGCGTTATCACCGTTTCACGCCCGAACATGGCAAACCAGTATTTCAGGCCCCATTCGGTGGGCAACAAATGCGGGTAGCGCCATTTGACGGCAAAGGCCCATAAAATCACCGTCACAATCGGCCCCAGCATCGCCAAGCCCATGCTGACCAGCAGGATCAAACCGCCAAAGGGGGTGCGTTTCATCGGACCGCCTCGGAGGATTTGACCATCGTTGCAATGTAAAACCCGCCCACTATTGACGAGATCACCATCAACACTACCGCCTGCACTTGCGCGGATTCGGGGTCGTGCAGATTGCCCAAGGTGCGCTGCATAAAGACGCTCATCATCTCGGGCGCGGGGGGGCCAAGCATATAGGGCACGGTAAAGGCACCGATGATGCCCATAAAGATCAGCGCAAAGGCGATCAAAAGCGACCGGCGCATTTGCGGCAACAGAATCTCAAAAAGAATGCGTGGCGCTTTGGCCCCCAAGTCTCGCGCGGCTTCCACTGCGTGATCAGAAACTTGCGATAAGCCAGCACTTAAAACCAAGACGGGCAGAGGAATGTTTTCCCACACAAAGGCCAAAAAGGGGCCAACAGGGGTTAAATAGGGTGTGCGGTAATGGGTGAAGCCCACCTGTTCCAGCATCAGTTGAAACAACCCATTCGGCCCCAAAAACCGGACCAAAGCGTAAGAAATGATGATCGAGGGCACAAAAAGCGGAAAGAGCGACAATCCATGGATCAGCGTGGCAATCCGACCGGCAGAAAAGCGCAGATAAAGGGCTATTCCAAAGGAAATTGCCAAGGCGACCACAGCTGAGACGAGTCCCATCTCCAGCGTATAGCGCAGGTTGGCCCTGGTGTAAGTGTCATTGAAAAAAGCAAAATAGCGGTCCGAACTTAGGTTTCCGTCGATCAAAAACGTCGCGGTGACCATCCGCACCGTGGGCCACAAGATCAGCGTGACCAACAACCCAACCGGCAAGGCCACAAGCGCAAGACCGGCCAAGGCTTGTAAGCCAAGGCCGGTGCGCTGGGTGTGTCTGGGGGCAATGCCCCCAGACGTTGTGCCCAAGTCAGGCATCAATCGCGAACGATGTTCGTGGCCACGTTCTTGTACCAGCCGTCGTTCTTAGCAGTCTGCCAGTCGCCCGACGGGAAAGTCGGGATCGAAACCGGGATCACGTCGATGTATTCTGCCTTCAGATCTGCCGGCAGATTGTCCCACGAAATCCCCGGGAAGCCGCCGATGTCACGCACGCAGGACGTTTGCGTTTCGGGCGAGAGCATAAAGTTCGCCAAAGCCAAAGCGCCTTCCAGATCGGTGGCGTTGGACGGGATGGCAGAGTAGGCAAAGCCGCCGCACAAAGCCAGATCCTGCAACTGCACAACCTTGACGGTTTCCGGCAGAACGCCAGTCTTGATTGCTTGCAGTGCCTGATCCGACCAAGCTGGGATCATGTCAACCGCACCCTGTGCCAGCAGTTGCAGGGCAGGGGTGTTGCCAGCCGGATAGGTACCTTCGCCGAAGGTGAAGGGGTGCAGGTCTTTCAAGACCGCCCAGCCTTTTTGGAGCATCTCTTCGGCTTTAGAGGCTTCAAAATTGTCTTTGGTGAAGGCAGCGGGGTCTTTGCCGTTGGCTTCATGGATGGCACGGATCACAAAGTTCGACCCCGAACCACCCTTGTCGGGACGGCCATATGTGAAGCGGCCCGGATTGGCTTTGGCCCAAGCGACCAGATCAGCAAATGTCTTAGGCGGGTTGGCAACTTTGGCGCTGTCATAGGCGATCAGAACTTGGCTGCCGCGATAGGGCATGCGAATCGGTGTTTGAATGGCGGCAGGGTTGATCATCTTCAGGTTTGCCACATTGGCTTCCGAAGTTTCCAGCCACAGGCCGGCCTCGACCGAGCCTGCAACAGCGGCGGGTTCGATCTCTTCAAAGTAGTCGACCTGCGGGTCAGCTTTGGCTTCCAAAGCTGCCAAAGCGCGCTCTGCGATGGTGCGGTTACCGTCGGCCACGCCGCGCGTGATGGTCACGTTGAACGTATGGCCCGGATTTGCCGCCTCGAAGGCGGGCTTTAGGATATTGTTCCACCAATCAGAGATGTTGGTATCTCCATCAATGTAAACTTGCAGGGTCTTGATGTCTGCCGCCGAAACGCGGGTTGACACAAGGGTGGCAGCAGCGGCCGAAGTGGCCAGAAATTGACGACGCGACAACATGGCAGGAATCCTTTGTTGGAAGCAACACTAGCCCTTCAACGTGCGCGGCATCCGTAACCTCGCAATGACGCTGCGGTGAAGCTTGAGTGACAGAAAAGAGCGAACCCTAAAGTGCCGTGTAAGTCGGTGCGCTGGCCCCAATCGCTCCACAGTCAAAATGAGGTCCCTGGGTTTGATAGTCGTCGATTTTTGCGGTGGTAAGCGCGCCGGGCGCCTCGCCATCAAATAGCTCGGCGCGCTTCAGCTAGGGCCTTGATGCAATGCGGTTTGGCCCAAAGTGACCCGTCATGTTGTTTGAGAAAACTTCAAACGCGGCAACGGACGCGGCAATTTCTTATCTGCCCAAATGCAGAAAACCCCGCATTAGCGGGGCTATGGTGTTGGTATTGTTAT
>CAMAYO010000064.1 GCA_945862465.1 Pseudorhodobacter antarcticus
TGCGACACGCGGGCGGCTTGCTGCATCGAGTGGGTGACGATCACCACCGAAAACTGGCTGCGCAACTCGTCGATCAACTCTTCGACCTGTGCCGTGGCAATTGGATCAAGTGCCGAGCAAGGCTCATCCATCAAAAGCACTTCGGGCGAGGTCGCAATAGCGCGCGCGATGCACAGGCGCTGTTGTTGGCCGCCAGAAAGGCCCGTGCCGGGCGATTGCAGGCGGTCTTTCACCTCGTTCCACAGGGCCGCTTTGCGCAGGCAAGCCTCAACCACTTCGTCAAGTTCCGCCTTGTTGCGGGTCAGCCCGTGGATCTTGGGGCCATAAGCTACGTTGTCATAAATCGACTTGGGGAAAGGGTTGGGCTTTTGGAACACCATCCCGATCTTGGCGCGCAACTGCACGGGGTCGACGCGCGGGTCATAGATATTCTCGGCGTCCAGCGTGATCATCCCTTCGACACGGGCCGAGGCCACTGTGTCGTTCATGCGGTTCAAGCAGCGCAGGAAGGTTGACTTGCCACAGCCCGACGGGCCGATAAAGGCGGTCACGGTTTTGTCCAGAATATCGACATCGACATCCTTAAGCGCGTGGTTGGTTCCGTAGTAAACCTGCACCTTACGAGCTTCGATTTTGTTGGTTTCGGTCTGCACGTCGCGCTCCAGTCTGATATCTTTCATGGTTTTATTCTCCTGCTTTACCAACGCCGTTCGTAGCGGCGACGCAGGATGATGGCGGCTGTATTCATAACGATCAGGAAGACCAACAGCACGATGATAGCCCCCGAGGCCCGTTCCACAAAGCCCGGATCGCCGCGTTGCGTCCAGTTATAGATCTGCACGGGCAAAGCCGAGGCGGGGTCAAACAGGCCCGACATCGGCGCACCCGGGAAATCGCGCACAAAGGCCACCATGCCAATCAGCAGCAAAGGCGCGGTTTCACCCAAGGCTTGGGCCAAGCCGATGATCGTGCCAGTCAGAACGCCGGGCATGGCCAAGGGCAGCACGTGGTGTGTCACGGTTTGCAGTTTAGATGCCCCAACCCCCAAAGCCGCATCGCGGATCGACGGCGGCACAGCTTTCAGCGCCGCACGGGTCGGGATGATGATCCGCGGCAGGGTCATCAGCGTTAGCACCAAGCCACCCACGATGGGGGCAGATCGGGGCAACTCGGCAAAGTTGATAAAGAACGACAGGCCCAAGATGCCGTACACAATCGACGGAACCGCCGCGAGGTTGGCAATGTTCACCTCGATCAAATCGGTCCAGCGGTTCTTGGGCGCGAATTCTTCCAGATAGACCGAAGCGGCCACCCCGATGGGCAGCGCCAAGCACAGCACCACCACCATCATGTAAAGCGAACCGATGATCGCCACGCCCAAGCCTGCGGCCTCTGGCCGTTTGTCAGAGGCATCCGGCATCGTCAAAAAGCCCGCATTAAACCGCATCTCCATCAGACCCGCCGCCACCATTTTATCGGCCAGCAACAGCTTCTCGGGCGACGTCATATTGTCACGCGCCGCTGTTTCCAGCGTCACACGGCCTTTGAAATAGCCATCGATGCGGCCATGGGCCAAGGCTTTGAACTGCACTGTGGTGCCCAGCAATTTGGGGTCAGCCAGCACCATATCGCGCAGATCGGCTGCAGCGTTTTCCGAAACCATGCCGACCAGATCTTTGGGCGTCATCTCGCCAATATCGATGCCCTTGGCTTCAAGCTCAGCCGCCAAAGCCCGTCCGATAAGCTTGCCATACCCAATCGTGGTGACCGAAGCCATTTCCACCGGATCGCCATTGCCCGCTTTGTCCAAAACGGCAGCATCCAGCTGGACGGGGATTTCGATGAAAGTCTGGCGAAAGGCCGGAAGACCTGCCGAAAAGATCGAGAACAGCAGCCAAACCAGCATCAACAAAGCAATGACGATGGCAACAAGACCATAGGCGCGAAACCGCGATTCTTGCGCGTTGCGTGAGGCCGTGCGTTTATCTGGCGCAAACAACGAATGAGCGACGCGCGGCGCATCGGCGGCGGGCACAGCGTCTTGGGTTGGGGGGACAGTGGTCATTCGTATTGCTCCCGGTATTTACGCACAATCACCAGCGCCAGCACATTCAGGCACAGGGTAAAGGTGAAAAGGGTCAGGCCAAGTGCAAAGGCCACAAGCGTTTCGGGCGAGGAAAACTCGGTATCGCCCGTCAACTGGCTTACAATCTTGACTGTGACGGTCGTCATCGCCTCAAACGGGTTCAACGACAATTTGGCCGCAGCCCCTGCCCCCAGCACCACAATCATCGTCTCGCCAATGGCGCGGGAAGCGGCCAGCAAAACAGCCCCCACAATGCCGGGCAAAGCGGCTGGGATCACAACCTGCCGAATGGTTTCAGACGGTGTCGCCCCCAAGCCCAACGAACCATCGCGCAGCGATTGGGGCACAGCGTTGATAATGTCATCCGACAGCGACGAGACGAAAGGAATGATCATGATCCCCATGACCAAACCTGCCGTCATCACGGTGGAAGACGAATTGCCAAAACCCATCGGCAAAGCGATCCAGTCGCGCAGCAAGGGCCCCACCGTGATCAGCGCAAAAAGGCCGTACACAATGGTGGGAATGCCTGCCAAAACTTCGATCAACGGCTTCACAATGCCACGCACCCGGCGCGAAGCATATTCTGCCAGATAGATCGCCGAGAATAGGCCGATCGGCACGGCGACAATCAACGAGATAACCGACACATACAGCGTGCCCCAAACCAAGGGCAAAATGCCCAACGTCGACCCGCCGCCAAACTTCGGATCCCAGGTGGGAGACAAGAAAAAGGTTGAGCCCGGGTAGATCGAAAAGAAATGCACCGTGTTGGCCAGCAGCGAGAAAACGATGCCAACGGTGGTCGCCACCGCGATTAAAGAGGCAAATATCAACAGTCCGAGCGAGACTTTTTCGGTCGCATTGCGGGCGCGAAACTCTGGCGTGATCCGGCGCAGGCCCCAAGCCATGCCAGCCAAGGCCAGCACCAGGCTGACAACATTCAACCCAATCCGCGATAGTTTTCCGGTGGAGCGCACAGCTTCGGCTGCGTTGATCATACCGGGGGTTGGGTCGTTGCCCATAGCCACGCCGGCCTCACCCAAGGCTGTTTTCAGCGCCTCGATATCAAGCTTCATCGCTTCAATATCGGTGCCCGCAGCCTCTAGCACCGAAAGGCCGCCAGCCAAACGCGTAACATCGGCCATCATCAAATTGACCGAACTGTCCTCTGCCACCTCTGCCATATCGATATGGGTGATCGCACTGTTATGAATAAAAAAGCCTTCGGCAAACAACCAGACCAAGCTGACCGCCAGAACCGGAACCAGAACGCCAAGGGCCGTGATCCAGCCATAAAAGGTGGGCAAAGAATGCAGTTTGCGCATATCGCCACCGGCCGAAGCCATGGCCCTGCGACGCCCAACAGCATAGCCAATGGCCGCCAGGGCAAGAACAGTCAGAAATAATAGGCCAAGGCTCATGATCGTCCTGTTAGGCTAGAGAAAGGCGCTAAACATCATCAAGCGCCCGTTTAATTCGTCTTACATACTTCGCCCAAAACCACTCGCAAAACGAGGATCGGGAGCGCAGTGACCATTCTGCCTTAGGGCCGCTGCGCATCGCTTTTGCGACAGTAATGTAACATTTTTATGACTTAATTGGTAAACTGCATCGGTCTCTTGGCCCGTACACCCCAAACCGCTTAATTTACGGGCAATAGCACCGCAAAAGTTGATCCCTGCCCCGGCGCACTGTCAATCACCAAGCGCCCCCGATGCCGATGGGCGATGTGCTTTACAATGGCCAAACCCAAGCCCGTACCACCCTTTTCGCGGCTGCGATGGCCGTCGATGCGGTAAAAGCGCTCGGCCAAGCGTGGCAAATGAAACGCTTCAATCCCATCGCCTTGATCCTTGACCGCAAGCCGCACTTTAAGCCCACGCGGGTTGCTTTCATGGCTCAAGGTGACATGAACTTCTTTTCCCATACCACCGTATTTAATTGCATTTTCGATCAGATTGGTCGCCACTTGGGTTATCTGATCAGGGTCGGCAAAAATCTCTACCGGATCATCCAACCCCGTCAAAACCAAGTTTACCTTGGCGGCATCGGCCATGGGGCGCAGCGATTGGGCTGCGGAATAGACCAAACGGGCCACATCATGGCGCTCGGTTGGGCGCTGACGTTCTTGCGCTTCGACTTTCGACAGGTGCAACAGATCCCGCACCAAGCGGACCATACGTTCCGCTTCAGTTTGCATGATGGCCAAAAAGCGGTCACGGGCGGCGGCGTCTTCGCGTGCCGGGCCGCGCAGCGTTTCAATAAACCCCAAAACCGAGGTGAGCGGCGTGCGCAATTCATGGCTGACATTGGCCACAAAATCGCGGCGCATCGCGTCCATTTGTTCGCGGTCCGACAGGTCTTCAAAGGTGCAAAGCACCGATTGCCCAACGGGGGCAGCGGTGACGCGGTGGATCACCTCGTGGCTGGGCCCGGGAATAACATGGCGGGCTTCGGCCAGTTGACGGCCCCGTGTGGCGGCAGAGATGGCCGCCAAAACTTCGGGCTGGCGCAGCACGAAGGCATGGTGGCGCCCCACCAGACCCGCGCCCAAAAGCGCCAAGGCCGCAGCATTGCACCCCGAAATACGCTCATCCGCGCCGATCATCAGGGCGGGCAAGGGCAGGCCGGTCAGCACCTCGTTCAACATCTCTTGATCCATGCCCGTCCTCCTTTATCGCAAGGGATTCTCCGTTGCATCCCGCTTTGCACCCTCACGCTGCCAAGCGACGTTCTTGTGACAGGCTTAAGCCGCCAAGTCTGACGGCACAGCCCCCAGTGCGCGCATGGCCTCAGCCCCGATGCGGAATGAGTCCAGCCTAGCCTTATGCGAATGTGTCATGCCAGTCAGCATCACCTCATCGGGTTGATACTGCGCAATCAACTCTGCCAAGGCGCGCTGCACGCTTTGGGGTGAGCCTACGGCAGCACAAGACAGGGCCTGATCCACCCCCGCCAGAACTTGGGCAGGAATATGCGACAAATCAGCCTGCGGCGGCGGCAAAAGGCCGGGTTGGCCGGTGCGCAAACGCGCAAAAGAGATCACCTGCGAGGTTCGCAGCAGCAGCGCCTCGGCATCGGTGGCTGCGGCACACAGGCCAATGGCCATCATGAAATAAGGCGTCTGCCGCCAGATCGAGGGGCGAAACGTGGTGCGGTAGATATGCGCCGCTTCGGCCAACTGCGCAGGCGCAAAGTGGCTGGCAAAGGCATAGGGCAGCCCCAAATAAGCCGCCAATTGCGCGCCATAAAGGCTAGACCCCAAGATCCACACCGGAACCTGCGAGCCTTCTCCGGGGCAAGCCCGAATGGGCGCTTTGGCATCGGGCGCATCCAGATAGTGCAGCAGTTCCACAACATCCTGCGGGAAGTTATCTGACGCTTCCATATTCCGCCGCAGCGCACGCGCCGTTGCCATGTCAGACCCCGGCGCACGACCAAGGCCAAGGTCGATGCGGCCGGGGAAAAGCGCATCCAGCGTGCCAAACTGTTCGGCAATCACCAAGGGCGAATGGTTGGGCAGCATAATGCCCCCTGCCCCCACACGGATCGTCTTGGTCTGTGCCGCCACATGGCCCACCACAACCGCCGTCGCCGCACTGGCGATGCCGGGCATATTGTGATGCTCGGCCAGCCAGTAGCGATGATAGCCCCAGCTTTCGGCCTTTTGCGCCAAATCGGCGGCATGGCGCAGTGCATCGCTGGGGGTTTGGCCTTCAACAACGGGAGCGAGATCGAGCACTGAATACCGCATGATGATCCCCTTGGCCTGCAAGGCTTAGATATGGGCACGTTTGCACCGAATTTCCAGCGCCTTATACCGGCAAACACCACAAGGCGAGAAAGGGCTGATCGCCCGCCCGCATGGCATGACGTATCCACGGGGTGTTATAGACAGTTTGGCCCGCGCTGCGCGGCAACCATTCGGCATCGCCCTGTAAAAATGCGCCGTCTGACAGCACCAGATACACCTCTTCCGGTTCATGATCATGGTCGGGATAGCGCGTCTGCGGGGCCATTAAGCTAAGACCCACCCAAACATCCTGCCGCGGTTCGAACCCGTTTGGGCCTATCAGCACGGCATTGGCATGGGCCGTTGCAAACCCCGCGCTGGCAGAGGGGCCGACAGCCTTGCGCGTGGTCCAAGCCAAGCTGGGCGCAAAGTCTTGCACCGCTTGGCCCAAGGTGGACAAACTATCTTGGCGCGGCAGCAAATTGGCCACCGCTTGGGGCAGCACTGACAGAACGGGCAAATCCTCGCCCAATGGTGGGGCGGCGGGCATGACGGTTTGCATGCGTTCAAACACCTTGCTTAAAGCCACCTCTGCAGGGCCAGACATCTCTGCCCCCGCAAAGGCCAGTTCTGCCGCATCCACAATGCGCTGTAATCCCTGTGCCCTTATCATTCCGCCGCAGCGACCGAGGGGTTGTTGGGATGCATCGTCCAGTTGGCATACTCGCCCACCTTGCGCCCTGTGCGCTGGTCAAGCCCACCTTTGGGCACTTCGACCATCGTGATGCAATCTTGCACGGGGCAGACGTTGACGCACAGATTACAGGCCACGCATTCCTCGTCTTTTACGGTAAAGGTGCGGTCTGCGCTCATCGCGATGGCTTGGTGGCTGGTGTCTTCACACGCCGCAAAACAGCGCCCGCATTTGATGCAATCGTCTTGGTTGATGGCAGCTTTGGTGACGTAGTTCAGATTCAAGAACTGCCAATCCGTGACATTGGGCGTGGCACGCCCCACCAAATCAGAAAGTTCCATCCCCTTATCATCCAAATAGTCCGACAACCCCGAGATCATCTCAGAAACGATCTTGAACCCGTAGGTCATAGCCGCCGTGCAGACCTGCACATTGCCCGCCCCCAAGGCCAAAAACTCTGCCGCATCGCGCCAAGTCGTCACACCACCAATGCCGCTGATCGGAAGATCGCGCGTGGCTGGGTTGCGGGCAATCTCAGCCACCATGTTCAGCGCAATGGGCTTGACCGCAGGGCCACAATAACCGCCGTGCGTGCCCTTGCCGTCAATCATCGGTTCGGGGGCAAAGTTGTCAAGGTTCACCGAGGTGATCGAATTGATCGTGTTGATCAAAGACACCGCATCCGCCCCGCCGGCATATGCTGCCTCTGCCGGTTTGCGGATGTCGTTGATATTGGGCGTTAATTTCACAATGCACGGCATGCGCGAATGCTTTTTCACCCAGCGCGTCACCATTTCGATATATTCCGGCACCTGCCCCACGGCCGATCCCATGCCCCGTTCAGCCATACCATGCGGACAGCCAAAGTTCAGCTCGACCCCGTCGGCTTCGGTGTCTTCAATGCGGTGCAGGATATCTTTCCAAGACTCCTCGTCACAAGGCACCATCAGGCTGATCACCAGCGCCCTGTCGCGCCACTTGCGTTTGACGGCTTTGATCTCGTCCAGATTGATTTGCAAAGGGCGGTCGGTGATCAGTTCGATGTTGTTCAAGCCCAACAACCGCCGATCAGCCCCCCAAATCGCCCCATAGCGCGGGCCCGATACATTCACCACCGGCGGCCCTTCGGACCCCAGCGTTTTCCAAACCACCCCGCCCCAGCCCGCTTCATAAGCACGCTCGACGTTATAGGCCTTGTCGGTCGGCGGGGCCGAGGCCAGCCAGAACGGGTTGGGGGATTTGATGCCGATGAAATTAGATGTCAGATTTGCCATATTCGATACCCCGTAGGATGCGTGATCTTACGCACCTGACCCCATGAGAACACTGTTCATCTCTTCCGCCGCATCGCGCCCTTGGGCCACGGCGGTCACGGTCAGATCTTCGCCCCCCGCCGCACAATCGCCACCGGCCCAAACCTTTCCAGCACGCTTGATCAGTTTTTTGCCATCGCGCGCAATCGGTTCGCCCACCAAGGTCTGGCCGATGGCCTTGAACACCTGATCAGCCTTTAGTGTGAAGGTTTCGCCCGACTCATAGGCAAACTGCACAGCTTCCACTTTACCCGCGCCCAAAATCTTCACCGGTGCCGCGCCGTAAACAATCGTCACCCCTGACGCCGTGGCGTGTTCTTGTTCATAGACCGAGGCACTCATCTTCTCTTTGCCGCGCCGATAGACCATCGTCACCGTCTGCGCGCCCAACAGTTTGGCTTGCACGGCAGCATCCACCGCCGTCATCCCACCACCAATCACCACAACATCGCGGCCAATGGTCAGGGTCGATTTATCCGACGCCTGCCGCAGATCTGCGATGAAATCGACGGCGTTTGACACGCCCGCCATATCTTCCCCACCAAGCCCAAGCGCATTCACACCGCCCAAACCGATGCCAAGGAAAACGGCGTCAAAGGACGATTGCAGGCTTTCCAGCGTCATATCGCGGTCCAACTCCTTGCCGGTTTGCAAAGTGATGCCGCCAATCTTGAGCAACCACTCCACTTCGCGCGCGGCGAAATCGTCGGTCGATTTATAGGCCGCAATGCCGTATTCGTTCAGCCCGCCTGCCTTGGGCTTGCGGTCATAAACGGTGACAGTGTGGCCGTGCAGCGCCAAGCGGTGCGCACAAGACAACCCTGCAGGCCCCGCCCCCACAACGGCCACCCGCTTGCCGGTATCGGCCGCACGGGTGAAGGGATGCACCCCCTTGGCCATCAGGCTGTCGGTGGCAAAGCGTTGCAACCGGCCAATCTCTACCGGTTTACCTTCGGCCACTTCGCGCACGCAAACCTCTTCGCACAGCGTTTCGGTCGGGCAGACCCGCGCGCACATACCGCCCATGATATTCTGCGCAAAGATGGTCTTGGCTGCCGCATCGGGCGTGCCAGTTGCGATCTGGCGAATGAACAAGGGGATGTCGATGGCGGTGGGACAAGCCGTCATACAGGGCGCATCGTGGCAGAAGTAGCACCGATCCGCCGCAACACGGGCTTCGTGCGCCTCATAGGCGGGCATATAGGTGGCAAAGTTCTCGGCCACCTGGCTGCTTGGCAAGCGCTGCGCCACGATACCGGGCGTTTGGGGGGAATTGGGCATGGGGCCTCCACCAGCTGTCACACTATTCTTGCTGGAAGGCTGGCACAGGTCAGATTTTTTATCAAATGGTAAATTTCATCCCAAAGGAAGATTTATCCCCTCCCACAGGCCAAACCGCATCAGATGCTTTTCCTTTGGGCATCTGTGCCGTATAGGAGGCTTTAATAAGCGTGTTTGGCCAGCAAGGCCGCCCATCAACAACGCCAAAAGAGGATCGCATGAGCAAACAATCCCCCGATGCGGACGTGGCCTTTATCTCGGCCTTGGCAGAACTGCTGAACAAGAATGAGCTGACCGAGCTGTCTGTCATGCGCGAGTATGGCGAATATGACAGCTTGGATGTAAAGGTGGTGAAGCAAGTCACCGTGATGCAGCAAGCTGCCCCCATGATGATGCAAGCCGCACCCGTGGCGCATCAAACCCCTTCTGCACCAACCGCAGCCCCTGCAGCCGCTGCCGCCCCCATCGAAGACCCCGCCCAACATCCGGGCGCTGTGACCTCACCCATGGTGGGCACGGTTTATCTGTCGGCAGAACCCGGCGCTGCGACCTTTGTAAGCGTTGGCGCTACAGTGACCGAAGGCCAAACAGTTCTGATCATCGAAGCCATGAAAACCATGAACCACATTCCCGCGCCACGCGCCGGAACAGTGAAGCGTATTTTGGCCAATGACGGCCAAGCCGTGGAATACGGCGCGCCCTTGATGATCATCGAGTGAGGTCGGCATTTTGACGCAAAGCCCCGCTCTGCCCATTTTCGACAAGATCCTGATCGCCAATCGTGGCGAGATTGCCCTGCGTGTCATCCGCGCCTGCCGCGAGATGGGTATCAAGTCGGTCGCGGTGCACTCCACCGCCGATGCCGATGCGATGCATGTGCGTATGGCTGACGAATCGGTGTGCATCGGTCCGGCCTCATCGACGCAAAGCTATCTCAACAAGGCGGCGATCATCTCAGCCTGTGAGATCACCGGCGCACAGGCCGTGCATCCGGGCTACGGGTTTTTGTCGGAAAACGCCTCTTTCGCGCAAGCTTTGCAAGATCACGGCATCACCTTCATCGGCCCCAATGCAGAGCATATCCGCATCATGGGCGATAAGATCACCGCCAAGGAAACCGCCAAGGCTTTGGACATTCCGGTTGTGCCGGGGTCAGATGGCGGTGTTGCTGATTATGAAACGGCGATTGGGGTGGCCGCGAAAATCGGTTTTCCCGTGATTATCAAGGCCACCGCCGGCGGCGGTGGGCGTGGTATGAAAGTGGCGCGCAACCCTGAAGAGCTGGAAATTGCCTTTCGCACCGCAAGGTCGGAATCCAAAGCAGCCTTTGGCAATGATGAAGTCTATATCGAGAAATACCTGCAAAAACCGCGCCATATCGAGATTCAGGTCTTTGGTGATGGCAAGGGCGGTGCTGTGCATTTGGGCGAGCGCGATTGCAGCCTGCAACGCCGCCACCAAAAAGTGTTCGAAGAGGCCCCCGGCCCCGCCATCACCCCCGCACTGCGCGCCAAGATCGGCAAAGTCTGCGCCGAGGCGATGCAAAAGATCAGCTATATCGGGGCGGGAACCATTGAATTCCTATACGAAGACGGCGAATTCTTTTTCATCGAGATGAACACCCGTTTGCAGGTGGAACACCCTGTCACCGAAGCGATCTTTGGCATCGACCTTGTGCGCGAACAGATCCGCGTTGCTTCGGGACTGCCGCTGTCCTTCACCCAAGACGAGCTGCAAATCAACGGCCATGCCATCGAAGTGCGCATCAACGCCGAACGTCTGCCCGATTTTGCGCCGCGCCCCGGTCGGGTCAAGGTTTTTCACGCGCCCGGCGGCTTGGGTGTGCGGATGGATTCGGCCCTGTACGGCGGCTATTCGATCCCACCCTATTACGACAGCCTGATCGGCAAGTTGATCGTGCATGGCCGCGACCGCCCCGAAGCCTTGGCCCGCCTAAAGCGCGCCTTGGGAGAGTTGATCATCGACGGGGTAGAAACGACCATTCCGCTGTTTGCCGCCCTGCTGGCAGAGCCAGACATCCAGAATGGCGACTACAACATCCATTGGTTGGAAAAATGGCTGGAAACGCAGTTCGGCGCGTAAACATAGCGGCGGGTTAAATGGCCCGCCCTTGCCCTGCTGCATGCTGGAGGGTTTCACACCCTCCAGACCTCCCGTGGAGTAGTGCGACAAAGGGCAAGTGGGGGGGCGTTTATGTGGGGGGAGCGACTTCCCACGGCTTGGGCCAATCGCCCGCAACGCGCAGATCTATGCCCGCGTCATCCTCGATCACTTTGCACACGGTCATCTCCCCTGCTCCCATGCCATAGCGCTTGCCTGCCTCGCGGAAGCGTTCATGGGTGGCTTCGGTCAGCGTGTTGGTTGTGCCAACTTTGTCCATCAACTCTTTGATCAGGCTTAGGTCTTTTAGACACAGCCGGATCGGGAAGGACGGGTCGTAATGCCCTGCAAAGATCGAAGGCACATCATGCGACAGAACAAAACTGTCCGCAGCGCCACCTTTCATCACCTCCCACCAGACAGCGGGGTCTAGGCCAGCAAGCTTGGCTGTCACCATCGCTTCGCCAATCGCTGCGGCGTGGATTTTCCACAACTGGTTGTTCACCAGTTTGGCGACATAGCCGTTGCCGTAAGCGCCCACTTTGCGCAACTGGCCCATGGCTTCGATCACGGGGCGAACCTGTTCGATCACAGCATCCTCACCGCCCACAAACATCGGCATATCGCCCCGGATCGCCGCATCAACTGACCCTGTCACGGGCGCATCGACCGCTTTGCCACCTTTGGCCGCAAACTCTGTCGCCAAATCGCGCATCAGGAAGGGCGACGAGGTGGTCATATCGATCCAGATTTTTCCCGTGCAATCGCCCGACAGGAACCCATCCGCACCGCGCAGCACGGATTCCACCTCTTTGGGCCCAAAGACCATCGTGACCACCACATCGCAGCGATCCAGCACATCGACGGGGCTTGCACCCTTGGTGGCCCCCATCGCTGCCAATCCGTCCATCGCCTCGGGGCGGATGTCGTAGACCACCATGTCAAACCCATGGCGGCGAATAGAGGCAGCGGCATTTTTGCCCATTGTGCCCAGACCGATGAAACCGATGCGCATAGCTATCTCCTTGTTGTTTGGTTGCAGACTGCGCCCCTTGCGCCTAGTTTGTCCAACAAAAGCCCGTTAAGGCGGGCATCAGGCGGGCTTATGACCTGCGGTTGGGGTCTATGGATATTGAACTGCGTCTGCTGCGGTCTTTCGCCTTGATGCACGAGGCAGGCTCGATCAGTCGGGCGGCCGAGCGGATGGCGTGCACCCAAGCCGCCATGTCGATGCGGCTGAAAGCGATCGAGACCGAGATAGGTGCAGCCCTGTTCTTGCGCACCCAACAGGGGCTGGAACCGACCCCGCGCGGGGCCGAGCTTTACGCAAAAACCTTGGGCGTGCTGGCGGCCTATGACGAGATGATGTCGGCCACTCGCTCTCGCCCCATGGCAGAGCGGATCAGGCTGGGGATGCCCGACGATTACGCTTTGGGCTGGTTGGGGCCAGTTTTGGCGAAACTGTCGCTGGAGCGGGCCGAAATTGAGATCACCTGCGATTTGTCGGCCCATCTGATGGCCAAGGTTCAACGGCAGGATTTGGATTTGGCGCTGGTGACTTTGGACAGTCGCCCTGCCTTGACCCGCGCCGCCGCCGAAGTGCCCCTGTCATGGGTCGGGGCGGCAAAGGGCGGTACAGTGCGCCTTGCGGCCTATCCCGAGGGCTGCGTCTTTCGCCGCGCGATGATTGCCAGTTTGGAAGCCGCAGGCAGAGCTTGGCAGGTGGCGGTGCAAAGCAGCAACCACGCTGGCATCTTCGCCGCCGTGCGCGCAGGCGTGGCGGTGAGTGCCGTGGCCACGGGCACAGCGCCACTTGATCTGGGCGAGGGCGGCGCTGGCCTGCCCGCCCTGCCCCGCATCCCTGTTTATCTGGTGACAGCGGCCACCTTGCGGCCCACGGCGCGCCGGCTCGAAGCGGCGCTGATGGCGCAGATGCAGGCATGGGCGCAGCCATGAGCTTGACCCCCGCGCTGTTGCTGCGCGCCTATGCGGCGGGGGTTTTCCCAATGGCCGAAGGGCGCGATGACCCCGTGATCCATTGGATCGACCCGCAACGCCGCGCGATCTTTCCCATGGAGGGTTTTCACACCTCACGCAGTTTGGCGCGCCATATCCGCCGCATTCAACCCCGCGTCACGGTGGATAGGGATTTTGCGGGCGTGGTGCGCGCCTGTGCCAATCGGCCCGAAACTTGGATCAATGACGAGATTTTCGCCGCCTATACCGCGCTTTTTGACCAAGGCCATGCCCATAGCTTGGAGGTGTGGCAAGATGGCGCGCTGATCGGCGGCATTTACGGCGTGGTTTTGGGGGCGGCATTTTTTGGCGAAAGTATGTTTTCAGCCCAAGTGAACGGGTCAAAGATGGCGTTGGTCTACCTGATGCATCGGTTGCGGGCAGGCGGATTTACGCTGTTTGATGTGCAGTTCCTGACCGACCATCTGGCAAGCCTTGGGGCGGTGGAGCTTTCGCGCGCCGCCTATCGCAAACGCTTGGCCGAAGCATTGGCAACAAAGGCGCAGTTTGCGCCGCAAGGTTATCCGCCAGAACCCGATGTGGAATTTGTGCTGTCTTGCAGCGGCACATCGCAACGCAACACCCAAACGTCATAACGCGGATGATCAAGGGCTGACAAAGCAGGGCTCGAGGCCATCATCCAACCGTGAAATACGGGGGCAATCACACCTGAATCCAAAATCGTGACATGGGCAAACGCATCGCTGAGCGGGCTGTCCGCAGGATAGCGGCATTCGTCCAGCCGCAGGGTCAGGCGACCTTGGGCCTGCTTTTGGCCAGGCTCCAGATCGTAATCTGTCACAGCCCCCGTCAAACGATCTAACACCCGCAGCACGCCGCCCGTGGCAACCACCACTTGGGCAGACACAGGCAAGGCCAATCCCGCCAGCAACACCCCCGCAAAAGTGATGCGGGAAACCATGTTCATGGCGCGGTGGCTGCGCTGTCAGCAGGCTTGGAACCTACGAATTTCATCAAAAGCGAGACGAGCGACACTGCGCCTTGGGTGTCTTCGATCTCGTCACCCGGGGCCAGAACATCAGGCATACCGCCAGGTTGCAATTCGATGAAATTGCCACCTAGCAATCCTTCGGAAGAAATCAACACCGCGCTGTCGCTGGGCAATTCCACCGATTTTTGCAGCGATAGCACGGCGTCAGCCATATAAGTCTGCGGGTTCAAAGAAACCTGCGTCAGCGTGCCCACCTTGACCCCTGCCAGTTTCACATCCGACCCAAGACTGACCCCTTCGATCGAGCGGAACGAGGCCCGCAGATCATAAGTATCGCCCCCAGAACCCATGCCGGACCCTTTGCCAGCAAAGATCACAAATCCCAAAGCCGCCGCTACAACCAGCAACCCTGCGGCAATCTCTAGCTTGTTTTCGGCCATGATCTGCGCTGCCTTGGGTAAAGTTACTGGGGCGTCCAAGCTTCGTAATCGGCCCGCGCGGCGGGGGCTGCGCGGCGGATCGAACCCGGGGGGGCATAAGCGGCCGCAGTGCCCGTCAGGTTTTCCAAATGCGGTTCTTCCCATGGCTTATGCACCAAAGGAGCGGTTGTTGGCGGTTGGTCCCATGTGTGATGCAGCCAGCCGTGCCAATCGGGAGAAACCCGCGAGGCTTCCATTTCGCCGTTGTAGATGACCCAGCGTTTTTTGCCGTCAGCGGTTTGGTAATACAGATTGCCTTGGCCATCTGCGCCCACCTTGACCCCGCGCCGTGCGGTGAAAAGCTGGGTGCCCAAGGTTTGGCTGTTCCACCAAGTGATCGCGCGCTTTAGAACAGACATCAAGAACCTCCGGTTGCTTGCAAGGTCTATGCCGGAACGGGGCGAAAAGGTCCAGAGGTGGCGCAAACGAGTTTTCTGCGAAAACTCAAACCTCCGATCTTTCGGCGAAAGATCGTCACTTAAATTTTCGCAGAAAATTTGCGGATGCGCGCCTTAACTGCGCAACGCCTCAGCGATGGCCGCCCAAAGCACCTCGACAGGCTCTAGCCCCACCGAAAAGCGGATGAACCCCGGTGCCACCGCATCCCCCCATCGCGCACGGCGTTCGCCCGCCGAATGGGTGCCGCCAAAAGAGGTGGTTTGCGTGACATAAGCGCAGCGCGACAAAAAGGCTTCGGCCTCGGCCTCGCCCTCCAATTCAAACGTCAGCAAGAACCCAAAGCCCGTCATTTGACGCTTGGCAATAGCGTGAGAGCGATCACTGGGCAGACCCGGATAGCGCAGCGCCTTGATGCGCGGGTGCGAAGCGAAGCGCTCTGCCAATATCTGAGCGCTGGCGCACATACGCTCTAACCGCACATCCAGCGTTTCAAGGCCACGGTGCAAAAGCCACGCTTCAAAGGCCCCCGGCACCGATCCTGACAGTTTCCGCCATTCCGCAACCCGCGCCATCAAACCGGCATCGCGCCCCGAGACATGGCCATAAAGCACATCGGAATGGCCCGCTGGCGCTTTGGTATCAGCCGCCACCACCAGATCCGCGCCCAGATCCAACGGGCGCTGCAACAGGGCGGTCATGGTGGTGTTGTC
>CAMAYO010000065.1 GCA_945862465.1 Pseudorhodobacter antarcticus
CCGATGCCGCAAACGCGTGAGCACATTTTGCTCGGCCGCCAGGTGGGTATTCCCTACATGGTGTGCTACATGAACAAGGTCGACCTGGTCGACGACGAAGAACTGATTGAACTGGTCGAGATGGAAATCCGCGAACTGTTCTCGTCCTATGATTACCCTGGCGATGACATTCCGATCATCAAGGGCTCGGCCCACCAGGCTATGATAGGCGAGCGCAAGGACATCGGCGAAGATTCGATCCGCGCGCTGCTGGCCGCTGTTGACAGCTACATCCCGACCCCGGCACGCGCAGTGGATCAGCCCTTCTTGCTGCCGATCGAAGACGTGTTCTCGATCTCGGGCCGTGGCACGGTTGTGACCGGTCGTATCGAGCGCGGCGTGATCAACGTTGGCGAAGAAGTTGAAATTGTTGGCATCCGTGAGACCAAGAAGTCGGTTTGCACGGGCGTGGAAATGTTCCGCAAACTGCTGGACCGCGGGGAGGCTGGCGACAACGTTGGCGTTCTGCTGCGCGGTATCGACCGTGAAGGCGTGGAACGTGGCCAAGTGCTGTGCAAGCCGAAGTCGGTTGCGCCCCACACCAAGTTCGAAGCCGAAGCCTATATTCTGACCAAGGAAGAAGGCGGTCGTCACACGCCGTTCTTCGCAAACTACCGCCCGCAGTTCTACTTCCGCACAACGGACGTGACCGGCACGGTTGAGCTGCCCGCTGGCACCGAAATGGTGATGCCGGGCGACAACCTGAAGTTCAACGTCACGCTGATCGCGCCGATCGCGATGGAAGAAAAACTGCGCTTCGCCATCCGCGAAGGCGGCCGCACCGTCGGCGCTGGCGTGGTTTCCAAGATCATCGCTTGATCTGAGCTTAGGGTTGAAATCTGGGATCAAGCGCATCCCATCCTGAAAAGGCCCCGGTTCATCGCCGGGGCCTTTGACTTGACGATTGCGGTGCCTTCGCAAGAATATGCGGAAGGCTGTCTCATCGGGTGGGGGGAGTATGGCGCTAAAACTGACAGGGGGCTGCCTGTGCGGCTTCATCCGCTTTACGGCCGCAGGCGTGCCGGATGAGCCGCATACCTGTTCATGCCATATGTGCCAACGCCATTCCGGCGCGCCCACGCTTGCTTGGGTCAGTTACCCCAAGACCGCTATAGAATGGGATGGGGCAGGGGGTGTGCCGGCGCTGTGGCGGTCTTCCGACACCTCACAACGCGCCTTTTGCCCACGGTGCGGGTCAACCTTGGGGGCAATTGATGATGGGCCGACCATTGGCTTGGTATCGGGCTGTTTTGACCGGCCAAACTTAAAGGCGCTGGCGCCGATCAAACACAGTTACACATCGTCCCGGCCGAAATGGTGGCGCTTTAGCACCCCAACCCAGTAGGATGGGCATTTCGCCCACCTTGGGTTATGCAAGGCATGCCAAGCAATTGGTGATCCCCTTCCTGTTCCAGTGAGCCCCCCATGAACTGCGTTCTATGCGCTGCCCCCGATGCCACCCTTGTGACCCTTGCGCCCAATGACGATGCCGTCGCCTGTTGCGCCATTTGTGCCGCAGCTTTAAGCGGCACGATCACGCCCGGACCGCGCTGGCGCTGCTTGGGCGATGCCATTTGGGCGGCCGAAGCGCCAACCCAGATCGCGGCCTATCGTTTGCTGCAAGCCTTGAAGGACGAGGCTTGGGCCGCCGATCTGTTGGAAAGCATTTATCTGGACCCTGACGTTTTGGCCCGCGCCGAGGCGGGCTTGGGCGATGCCGACGCCGCCATCATCCACCGCGATAGCAACGGCGCTGTTCTGTCTCAAGGCGACAGTGTTGTGCTGATCAAAGACCTGCCCGTCAAAGGCAGTTCGATGGTGGCCAAACGTGGCACGGCGGTGCGCTCGATTCGCTTGGTGCGCGACAACGCCGAACAGATCGAAGGCCGGGTCAACGACCAGACGATTGTGATTCTGACCCAGTTTGTGAAAAAGTCGTAAGGCTTAGCCCTTTGTCACCAGCCGCGCGACAAGGCGGCGGGTGATGGGGGCGACGATCAGCACCACTGGAAAGGCCGTCAGCCAGCTCACGGCCCAGTTGCCCATCCAAGCTTGGGCAAAATGCGCGCCTAATCCCAAGGCGCGAAAGGTCGACAAGCCAGAGACTAGAAACGACATCATGCCGGACAAGAAAAAACCGAACAGGATGGGGGCATAGCGGGCGGGGATCATGGGGGGCTCCTTGCATGTCTCGCCCCTGTGACGCGAACAAGCGCAAATCTCAAGCGCAGATTTCCCAAAGCGCCTCTTGATTTCCCGCACTTCCTGCCGTAACTCGTCCGCAGGCCTAGGAGTTTAGCTCAGTTGGTAGAGCATCGGTCTCCAAAACCGAGGGTCGTGGGTTCGAGTCCCCCAACTCCTGCCAAATTATCTGCGATAGGGTCGGCCGCGTGGCGCGGGCTTGAAATTACGCAGACTGTCGCGTATCTGCCCCTAAACCCATTCAGGCGGACCCCATCATGGCCATGACCAACCCGATCCAATTCATCCAGCAGGTCCGCTCTGAGGCCGGCAAGGTCGTTTGGCCCGAGCGCCGCGAAGTGCTTTTGACCACCGCTATGGTGCTTGTGATGGCCGCATTGACTGCGACCTTCTTTAGCTTGACCGATGTGCTGATCAAATTCGGCCTGACCTTTGTGCTCAGCGCCTTTCACTAATCTGGGGCTAAAGCCTAACTCTGGGCCGATTTTCCTTGAATTCGAAACGGCGGGGGGCTATCCCGCCGCAGGTTATAGGGACATTCGGCGCGCAGCGATTCGGCAGCGCGCTGTTTTTTGTTCCTTCGCGCGGTAAATTCGCGCACAACGCAGACGCTTTCGGTGATGCCGGGGCAAGTACAAGGTGGACGTGGGATGGCCAAGCGCTGGTATTCGGTTTCTGTTCTCTCGAACTTCGAGAAGAAAGTGGCCGAGCAGATCAAGACCGCTGTGGCCGAAGCCGGTCTGCAAGAAGAAATTGACGAAGTCTTGGTGCCGACCGAAGAAGTGATCGAAGTGCGGCGTGGCAAGAAAGTGACGTCAGAGCGGCGCTTCATGCCCGGCTATGTGCTGGTGCGGATGGAGATGTCGAGCCGCGGTTACCACCTGATTTCGCAGATCAATCGTGTTACCGGCTTTTTGGGCCCGCAGGGCAAGCCTATGCCCATGCGCGACGCTGAAGTGAACGGCATCCTGAACCGTGTTGAAGAGGGGGAGGCTGCACCGCGCAACCTGATCCGCTTTGACATCGGCGAAAAGGTTAAGGTCACCGACGGCCCGTTCGAAGGCTTCGATGGCATGGTCGAAGATGTGGACGAGGCGCACAGCCGCCTGAAAGTCTCTGTCTCGATCTTTGGACGGGCAACGCCTGTCGAATTGGAATTCACTCAGGTGTCGAAAGGCATCTAAGTGCATCACGTGGGAGGCGCGCGTGCCAAACTTGTTTTGGCATGACAGACCGGACCACTAAACCGCGCCAAAGCCCAATGAGGGGCGGCGCCGTGAAAAAGGAGAGGCCAGATGGCCAAGAAGATTATTGGCAGCTTGAAGCTGCAAGTTAAGGCGGGGCAAGCCAACCCGTCTCCGCCAGTGGGCCCCGCTTTGGGTCAACGCGGTTTGAACATCATGATGTTCGTGAAAGAATTCAACGCAAAGACCGCTGATCTGCCGCCCGGCACGCCGACACCGGTGATCATCACCTACTACCAAGACAAGTCCTTTAGCCTTGAGTTCAAGACGCCTCCGGCGGCTTATCTGCTCAAGCAAGCGGCTGGTCTGCCGATGGTTGGCAAGCGCAACCGCGCCAAGGGCTCTGACAAGCCGGGCCACACGGTAGCGGGCTCGGTCAGCGTTGCACAGATCCGTGCCATCGCTGAAACCAAGATGAAAGATCTGAACGCCAATTCGGTTGAAGCGGCGATGAGCATCATCTTGGGCTCGGCAAAGTCTTGCGGCCTTGAGATCAAGGGGTAAATCATGGCAAAATTCGGAAAACGTACCACCGCCGCCCGCGCCGCCTTTGCTGGCAAAAGCGCTATGGCTGTTGAAGCTGCCCTCACCTTGATCAAATCCTCGGCTTCGGCCAAGTTTGACGAGACGCTGGAAATTGCGATGAACTTGGGTGTTGACCCGCGCCATGCTGACCAAATGGTCCGTGGTGTGGTGCAGTTGCCCAATGGCACCGGCAAAACCGTGCGCGTTGCTGTGTTCGCACGTGGCGCCAAGGCGGATGAAGCCAAGGCCGCTGGCGCTGACATCGTGGGCGCAGAAGACCTGATGGAAATCATCCAGTCCGGCAAAATCGAGTTTGACCGTTGCATCGCAACGCCCGACCTGATGCCTCTGGTGGGCCGTTTGGGCAAAATCCTTGGGCCGCGCAACCTGATGCCCAACCCCAAAGTTGGCACCGTGACGATGGACGTGAAAGCGGCCGTCACTGCAGCCAAGGGCGGCGAAGTGCAGTTCAAAGTCGAAAAGGCTGGCGTGATCCATGCTGGTATCGGCAAAGTCTCTTTCACCGAAGAGATGCTGGCGCAAAACGTCCGCGCCTTTGTGGATGCCGTATCGCGCGCCCGTCCTGCTGGTGCCAAGGGCACCTACCTGAAGAAAGTCTCGCTCTCGTCGACGATGGGCCCGGGCGTGTCGCTTGATCTGGCCTCGGCCACCGCGCGCTGATCTTTCTGGGTTAGAACTGAGGACCACCGGTGGCACGGCCATCGGTGGTTTTTTCATGAAGCTTCTGTGTGATGGTCAAGTCATCGCAAGCGGTTGGCTTGGTGCGGGTTGCGCCGACCGTGACGGTCCTGTAACAGAACCTTCTGTTCAGACTGCGTGATTCGTCGCGCCGTATGGACTTGCTTTGTCCGAGACGGTGGGTGCCTTCGCAGGAAGGCTTAATTTCCCTCCTGAGATGGAGTTCGAACCGATTTCACCGGGGCATCCTCGGGCGTCTGCAGGCTCGGAAGACATCATGGACCCGACGCCCCTGGCAACGGGGGCATACATGAGCCGGGGGGAAACCCCCAACTTTGGAGTAAAACTGTGGATAGAGCCCAGAAAGAGCAAGTGGTCGACGAACTCGGCCAGATCTTCGCAAGCTCTGGCGTTGTAGTGGTCGCCCATTACACCGGTATGACAGTTGCCCAGATGCAGACCCTGCGCGCCAAAATGCGCGAAGTAAACGGGTCGGTCCGCGTCGCCAAAAACAAGCTCGCCATGATTGCCCTAGAGGGTAAGCCCGGTCAAAAGATGGGTGCACTTCTCTCTGGCATGACCGTAATGGCCTACTCGGAAGACCCCGTCGCTGCGGCGAAGGTCTGCGAGGCCTATGCCAAGACCAACGATAAATTCGTTATTCTTGGCGGGGCAATGGGCGATGCGGTTCTGGATTCGGCCGGTGTGAAAGCCGTGGCCTCCATGCCGTCGCGTGAGGAAGTTATTGCTTCCATCGTGGCGTGTCTTGGTGCGCCCGCGTCGAGCATCGCAGGGTCTATTGGCGCGCCGGCAACCGCGATTGCAAGCATCCTCTCGACCATCGAGGAGCGGCTTGCCGCCTGAAGCAACGGAAAGACCGGGTGTGGATAGTCCTCGCCTCGTTAGAACCCATCTCTCAACCATACGGAACATAAAATGGCTGATCTGAACAAACTCGCAGAAGACATCGTAGGTCTGACCCTGCTGCAAGCAGTGGAACTGAAGAACATCCTGAAAGACAAGTACGGCATCGAGCCGGCTGCCGGTGGCGCCGTCATGATGGCTGCTGGCCCGGCCGCTGGCCCGGCGGCTGCTGCCGAAGAAGAAAAGACGGAATTTGATGTTGTTCTGACCGAAGCTGGTCCGAACAAAATCAACGTCATCAAAGAAGTCCGCACCATCACTGGTCTGGGCCTGAAAGAAGCCAAAGACCTCGTTGAGGCTGGCGGCAAAGTCAAAGAAGGCGCAACCAAGGCTGACGCTGAAGCCCTGAAGAAGAAGCTTGAAGAAGCTGGCGCTAAGGTTGAATTGAAGTAATAAAACATTGGGGTTCGCCCCGGTGTTTTGAAAAGCTGGCAGGGTCGGAAGTTTTTCCGGCCCTGCTATGCGCGTCTTAGCAGGGGCTTTTGCGAAAACCCCTTCTCAGGCGCGGTAATGGTTCGGGAGCTGCCCTAAGGGATGGGCGGCATGAATAGAACCACTGCCCCCTATCGCCCGAGTGGCGCGTCCGTGGCCCGACGGAAGCGCGCACTTTGATGATGAAAGGTTACGACGAGCATGGCGCAAGCTTACGTTGGTCAAAAACGTGTCCGCCGGTACTACGGCAAAATCCGTGAAGTCCTAGAGATGCCGAACCTGATCGAGGTGCAGAAAAGCTCCTACGATCTGTTCCTGCGCTCGGGCGAAGGCGACAAGCCGCTGGATGACGAAGGTATCCAAGGCACGTTCCAATCGGTGTTCCCGATCCGGGATTTCAATGAAACGGCTGTGCTGGAGTTCGTGAAATACGAACTGGAAAAGCCCAAGTACGACGTTGACGAATGTATGCAACGCGACCTGACCTATGCAGCACCCCTGAAGGTGACGCTGCGTTTGATCGTGTTTGATGTCGACGAGGCCACGGGCGCGCGCTCTGTCAAAGACATCAAAGAACAAGACGTCTACATGGGCGATATGCCCCTTATGACAACCAACGGCACGTTCATCGTGAACGGCACCGAACGCGTGATCGTCAGCCAGATGCACCGCTCTCCGGGCGTGTTCTTTGACCACGACAAGGGCAAGACCCATTCGTCGGGCAAGTTGCTGTTCGCCTGCCGGATCATTCCCTATCGCGGGTCGTGGCTGGATTTTGAATTCGACGCCAAGGACCTTGTGTTCGCGCGCATCGACCGCCGCCGCAAACTGCCGGTGACGACGCTGCTTTACGCATTGGGCATGGACCAAGAAGGCATCATGGATGCCTATTACGAAACGGTCATGTTCAACCATGTTAAGAACAAGGGCTGGGTTTCCAAATTCTTCCCCAAGCGCCTGTCGGGCACCCGTCCGACCTATGACTTGGTCGATGCGGCCACGGGCGAAGTGCTGCTGAAGGCCGGCGAAAAAGTCACGCCGAAGATGGCCAACACTTGGGGCAAAGAGGGCAAGATCACCGATCTTCTGCTGCCCTTTGATATGATCGTGGGGCGCTATGCCTCCAAGGACATGATCAACGAAGAAACTGGCGAGATCTGGGTCGAAGCCGGTGACGAGTTGACGATGGAGTACGACCGTGACGGTAACGTCAAGGGCGGCACGCTCAAGACGCTCTTGGATCAGGGCATCACCGAGATTCCGGTTCTGGACATCGACAATGTCAACGTCGGCCCCTATTTGCGCAACACGCTTGCTGCTGACAAGAACATGGGCCGCGACACAGCGCTGATGGACATCTACCGCGTGATGCGCCCCGGCGAACCGCCGACGGTGGAAGCGGCAAGCCAACTGTTCGATACGCTGTTCTTTGATAAAGAACGCTATGACCTGTCGGCCGTGGGCCGAGTGAAAATGAACATGCGTCTGGATTTGGGCAAGCCTGATACCCAGCGCACGCTCGACCGCCAAGACATCGTGGCCTGCATCAAAGCCCTGACCGAGCTGCGCGATGGCAAGGGCGAGATTGACGACATCGATCACCTTGGCAACCGCCGTGTGCGTTCCGTGGGCGAGTTGATGGAAAACCAGTACCGCGTTGGCTTGCTGCGGATGGAACGGGCGATCAAGGAACGTATGTCCTCGGTCGAGATTGACACGATCATGCCGCAAGACCTGATCAATGCCAAACCCGCTGCCGCTGCTGTGCGCGAATTCTTCGGTTCGTCGCAACTGTCGCAGTTCATGGACCAAACCAACCCGCTGTCCGAAGTGACGCACAAACGCCGCCTGTCGGCCCTTGGGCCGGGCGGTTTGACCCGCGAACGCGCTGGCTTTGAGGTGCGCGACGTGCACCCGACCCACTATGGCCGGATGTGCCCGATTGAAACGCCCGAAGGCCAGAACATCGGCCTGATCAACTCGCTGGCAACCTTTGCGCGCGTGAACAAATACGGCTTTATCGAAACGCCGTACCGCAAAGTGATCGACAACAAGGTGACCGACGAGGTCGTCTATATGTCTGCGACCGAGGAAATGCGCCACACCGTGGCACAGGCCAACGCCGCACAGGATGCCGAAGGGCATTTCACCGATGACCTGATTTCCAGCCGGAAAGCGGGCGACTTCATGCTGAACCCGCCTGACGCGATCGACTTGATCGACGTCTCGCCCAAGCAGTTGGTGTCGGTCGCAGCCTCGCTGATCCCGTTCTTGGAAAATGACGACGCGAACCGCGCCCTGATGGGTTCGAACATGCAGCGTCAGGCCGTGCCTTTGCT
Source organism: Pseudorhodobacter antarcticus (assembly GCA_945862465.1). GTDB lineage: Bacteria > Pseudomonadota > Alphaproteobacteria > Rhodobacterales > Rhodobacteraceae > Stagnihabitans > Stagnihabitans antarcticus_A. Next base: position 8,405 of record CAMAYO010000065.1, read on the forward strand.
GCAATCTGACGCGCCTTTCGTGGGCACGGGGATTGAAGCTGTGGTGGCCCGCGATTCTGGCGCTGCCATCATGGCCCGCCGCGCGGGTGTGATTGACCAAGTGGACGCCACCCGCATCGTGGTGCGCGCCACCGAGATGCTGGATCCGGGTGAACCGGGCGTGGACATCTATCGTCTGCGTAAGTTCAAGCGGTCAAACCAATCGTCCTGCATCAACCAGCGTCCGCTGGTGAAAGTGGGCGACACGGTGGTGCGTGGCGAAGTGGTGGCCGATGGCCCCTGCACCGACATGGGCGAATTGGCCCTTGGCCGGAACGTCATCGTGGCCTTCATGCCGTGGAATGGCTACAACTACGAAGACTCGATCCTCATTTCGGAACGCATTCTGAAAGACGACGTGTTCACATCGATCCACATCGAAGAATACGAAGTCGCAGCGCGTGACACCAAGCTGGGGCCAGAGGAAATCACCCGCGACATCCCGAACGTGGGCGAAGAAGCGCTGCGCAATCTGGACGAAGCAGGCATTGTCTATATCGGCGCAGAAGTGCAGCCGGGCGACATTCTGGTGGGCAAAATCACCCCCAAGGGTGAAAGCCCGATGACGCCGGAAGAAAAGCTGCTGCGCGCCATCTTTGGTGAAAAAGCCTCTGACGTGCGCGACACCAGCTTGCGTTTGCCGCCCGGTGCGTTTGGTACGATCGTCGAAGTTCGGGTGTTCAATCGCCACGGTGTTGATAAAGACGAGCGCGCCTTGCAGATCGAGCGTGAGGAAATCGAACGCCTCGCCCGCGACCGCGATGACGAGCTGACCATTTTGGAACGCAACATCTACTCGCGCCTGAAAACCCTGATCACCAGCAAAACCGCTGTCAAAGGGCCCAAAGGCGTTAAAGCCGGTTCGACTATTGACGAAGAGCTTTTGGGCACCTTGTCCAAAGGCCAATGGTGGCAACTGGCCTTGGCCGAAGAATCCGAAGCCAAGGATGTGGAAGCCCTGCACGACCAGTTCGAAGCGCAAAAGCGTGCGCTGGATAACCGGTTTGATGACAAGGTTGAAAAGGTCCGTCGCGGCGACGATCTGCCTCCGGGTGTGATGAAGATGGTAAAAGTCTTTGTCGCGGTGAAGCGCAAGCTGCAGCCGGGCGATAAGATGGCCGGCCGTCACGGCAACAAGGGTGTTATCTCGAAGGTCGTTCCGGTTGAAGACATGCCCTTCTTGGCAGATGGCACGGCGGTTGACCTGGTTTTGAACCCGCTTGGCGTGCCAAGCCGGATGAACGTAGGTCAGATCTTTGAGACGCACATGGGTTGGGCCGCGCGCGGCTTGGGCCTGAAAATCGACGAAGCGCTGAAAGAGTATCGCCGCCATGGCGATATGACCCCAGTGCGTGAAGCGATGCGTCTGGCCTACGGCGATGAAACCTATGACGAAGCCTTTGCTGACCGCAACGAAGCTGACTTCTTGGAACTTGCAGGCAATGTGACGCGCGGCGTGCCGATTGCCTCGCCGGTGTTTGACGGTGCCAAGGAATCCGATGTCAATGACGCGCTTACCCGTGCGGGCTTTGACACATCGGGCCAGTCGGTGGTCTTCGATGGCCGTTCGGGCGAGCAATTCGCCCGTAAAGTCACGGTGGGCGTGAAGTATATGCTGAAACTTCACCACTTGGTGGATGATAAGCTGCACGCCCGTTCGACCGGCCCCTACTCGCTTGTGACCCAACAGCCGTTGGGTGGTAAGGCGCAGTTCGGTGGTCAGCGTCTGGGGGAAATGGAAGTCTGGGCGCTTGAAGCCTACGGCGCCGCCTATACCCTGCAGGAAATGCTGACTGTGAAGTCGGACGACGTGGCAGGCCGGACCAAGGTTTATGAAAGCATCGTCAAGGGTGAGGACAACTTTGAAGCCGGCGTTCCGGAAAGCTTCAACGTCCTTGTCAAGGAAGTGCGTGGCCTTGGCCTCAATATGGAACTCCTGGATGCGGAGGAAGAATAACGGATGGGTTGGGAGCGGTGCGTGAAATCACGCACCCTACCTCGGACCTTCTGTAGGGTGCGTGCTTGCACGCACCACTCTTCCCCCGCCGCCCCCAGTCATAAGGTGTGATAATGAACCAGGAACTCTCAACCAACCCGTTCAATCCGGTCGCTCCGGTGAAAACTTTCGACGAGATCAAGATCTCGCTGGCTTCGCCCGAACGGATCCTGTCGTGGTCCTTCGGCGAGATCAAAAAGCCCGAAACCATCAACTACCGCACGTTCAAGCCCGAACGTGACGGCCTTTTCTGCGCGCGTATCTTTGGCCCGATCAAGGATTACGAATGCCTGTGCGGCAAATACAAGCGCATGAAATATCGCGGCGTTGTCTGCGAAAAGTGCGGCGTGGAAGTCACCCTTCAAAAGGTGCGCCGCGAGCGGATGGGCCATATCGAACTGGCCGCCCCTGTCGCGCACATCTGGTTCCTTAAGTCGCTGCCCTCGCGCATCGGCCTGATGCTGGACATGACGCTGCGCGATCTAGAACGCATTTTGTATTTCGAAAACTATGTGGTGATCGAGCCGGGTCTGACCGACCTGACCTATTGCCAGATGTTGACGGAAGAAGAGTTCCTCGACGCGCAGGACCAATACGGCGCTGACGCCTTCACTGCCAACATCGGCGCGGAAGCGATCCGCGAAATGCTGGTCGCGATTGATCTGCAGACCTTGGCCGACCAGTTGCGCGCCGATCTGAAAGAAGCCACGGGCGAGTTGAAGCCCAAGAAGATCATCAAGCGTTTGAAGATCGTCGAGTCCTTCCTCGATTCCGGCAACCGTCCGGAATGGATGGTTCTGACCATTCTTCCGGTCATCCCGCCGGAACTGCGCCCCTTGGTCCCCTTGGATGGCGGCCGCTGTGCGACCTCTGACCTGAACGACCTGTATCGCCGTGTCATCAACCGCAACAACCGCCTAAAGCGGCTGATCGAACTCCGCGCGCCCGATATCATTGTGCGCAACGAAAAGCGGATGCTGCAAGAGGCGGTTGACGCGCTGTTTGACAACGGCCGTCGTGGCCGCGTGATCACGGGCACCAACAAGCGCCCGCTGAAATCGCTGTCGGACATGCTGAAAGGCAAGCAAGGCCGCTTCCGTCAGAACTTGCTGGGCAAGCGCGTCGACTTCTCCGGTCGCTCGGTCATTGTGACGGGGCCAGAGTTGAAGCTGCACCAGTGCGGTCTACCGAAGAAGATGGCGCTAGAGCTGTTCAAGCCCTTCATCTACTCGCGTTTGGAAGCCAAGGGTCTGTCTTCGACCGTCAAGCAAGCCAAGAAGCTGGTGGAAAAAGAGCGTCCGGAAGTTTGGGATATCTTGGATGAAGTCATCCGCGAACATCCCGTTCTGCTGAACCGCGCACCTACCTTGCACCGTTTGGGCATCCAAGCGTTTGAGCCGATCTTGATCGAAGGTAAGGCCATTCAGCTGCACCCGCTGGTCTGCTCGGCCTTTAACGCCGACTTTGACGGCGACCAGATGGCCGTGCACGTGCCGCTTTCGCTGGAAGCCCAGTTGGAAGCCCGCGTGTTGATGATGTCGACCAACAACGTTCTGTCGCCCGCCAACGGCGCACCGATCATTGTTCCGTCGCAAGACATGGTTTTGGGCATCTATTACGTCACCATGGAACGCAAAGGTATGATCGGCGAAGGCATGGCCTTTACCGACATCGACGAAGTGGAACACGCTTTGGCGGCTGGCATCTTGCACCTGCACGCCAAAATCAAAGCCCGCCTGCGTCAGGTTGACGAAGAGGGCAACATTGTCTGGAAGCGCTTTGATACCACCCCCGGCCGTTTGCGCTTGGGCAATATCATGCCGCTGAACGCCAAGGCACCGTTCGATCTGGTCAACCGTTTGCTGCGCAAGAAAGACGTGCAGGCTGTCATCGATACGGTCTACCGCTACTGCGGTCAGAAAGAATCGGTGATCTTCTGCGACCAAATCATGGGTCTGGGCTTTAAAGAGGCGTTCAAAGCCGGCATTTCGTTCGGCAAGGACGATATGTTGATCCCTGACACCAAATGGCCAATCGTCAACGAAGTGCGCGATCAGGTCAAAGAGTTCGAACAGCAGTACATGGACGGCCTGATCACGCAGGGCGAAAAGTACAACAAGGTGGTCGACGCTTGGTCCAAATGCTCTGACAAGGTCGCGGCGGATATGATGTCGTCGATCTCTGCCGTGCATTACGATGCCGCCGGCGCCGAGATGGAGCCGAACTCGGTCTATATGATGTCGCACTCTGGGGCACGCGGTTCGCCAGCCCAGATGAAGCAGTTGGGCGGGATGCGCGGTTTGATGGCCAAGCCTTCGGGCGAAATCATCGAAACACCGATCATCTCGAACTTCAAAGAAGGTTTGACGGTTCTAGAATACTTTAACTCCACCCACGGGGCGCGTAAGGGCCTTGCGGATACGGCGTTGAAAACGGCCAACTCGGGCTATCTGACCCGTCGTTTGGTTGACGTGGCGCAAGATTGCATCGTGCGCAGCCATGATTGCGGCACCGAACGCGGCATCACCGCGGACGTCGCTGTGAATGACGGCGAAGTGGTGCAAAGCTTGGCTGAACGTGTGCTGGGCCGTGTGGCGGCTGATGACATCGTGGTTCCGGCCACCGGTGAAGTCGTTGTGGCCCGTGGCGAGTTGATCGACGAGCGCCGTGCCGACCTGATCCATCAGGCTGGCATTGTGACCGCGCGCATCCGCTCTCCGCTGACCTGCGATGCGGAAGAGGGCGTTTGCGCTATGTGCTATGGCCGCGACTTGGCCCGTGGCACCTTGGTCAACCAAGGCGAAGCGGTCGGCATCATCGCCGCCCAATCCATCGGTGAACCCGGCACGCAGCTAACGATGCGTACCTTCCACATCGGCGGCATCGCGCAGGGCGGTCAGCAATCGTTCTTGGAAGCCAGCCAAGAAGGCAAGATTGAATTCCGCAATGCCAATCTGTTGTCCAACGTTTCGGGCGAGCAGATCGTGGTGGGCCGGAACATGTCGATCGCCATCTTGGACGAAGCTGGCGCAGACCGCGCTGTTCACAAGCTGACCTACGGTGCCAAGCTGCACGCCAAGGATGGCCAAATGGTCAAACGCGGCAACAAGCTGTTCGAATGGGATCCCTATACCCTGCCGATCATCGCCGAAAAGACCGGCGTGGCGCGGTTTAAAGACCTGATCTCGGGCATTTCGGTGCGCGAAGATACCGATGAAGCAACGGGCATGACCCAGAAGATCGTGTCGGATTGGCGTTCGGCCCCCAAGGGCAATGAGCTTAAGCCCGAAGTGATCGTCATGGATCCCGCCACGGGCGAACCGATGCGTTCGGAAACGGGCACACCGATCACCTACCCGATGTCGGTGGACGCCATTCTGTCCGTCGAAGACGGTCAGGAAATTCGCCCCGGCGACGTTGTGGCGCGTATTCCGCGCGAAGGTGCCAAGACCAAGGACATCACAGGGGGTCTTCCCCGCGTGGCGGAATTGTTCGAAGCCCGTCGTCCTAAAGACCACGCGATCATCGCCGAAACCGATGGCTACGTGCGCTTTGGCAAAGACTACAAGAACAAGCGCCGCATCACGGTTGAACCCGTGGATGATACGTTGACAGCCGTCGAATACATGATCCCCAAGGGCAAGCACATTCCGGTTCAGGAAGGCGATTTTGTCCAAAAGGGCGACTACATCATGGATGGCAACCCCGCGCCGCACGATATCTTGCGGATCTTGGGTGTCGAAGCGCTGGCGAACTATATGATCGACGAAGTGCAAGACGTGTATCGCCTGCAAGGCGTGAAGATCAACGACAAGCACATCGAAGTCATCGTGCGCCAGATGCTGCAAAAGTTCGAGATCCTCGACTCGGGCGAAACGACGCTGCTGAAGGGCGAAAACGTCGACAAGACGGAACTGGATGAAGCCAACGCCAAAGCGCATCTGCACGGGATGCGTCCTGCTGTGGCTGAGCCGATCTTGTTGGGTATCACCAAGGCCAGCTTGCAGACGCGCAGCTTTATCTCTGCCGCGTCCTTCCAGGAAACCACGCGGGTGCTGACCGAAGCTTCGGTTCAGGGCAAGCGCGACAAACTGGTTGGCCTGAAAGAGAACGTCATCGTGGGTCGTCTGATCCCGGCGGGCACCGGTGGTGCCACCAGCCGCGTGAAGAAGATCGCGACCGACCGCGACCAAACCGTGATCGAAGCACGCAAGTCCGAAGCCGAAACGGCTGCCGCCTTGGCCGCACCGATGGCCGTGATGGACATGGACGAAGATCACGACTCCGGTCTGGTCGATACGATCGAAGGCCGCAACGCCTAAGCGCGCCATAGGCCAAGCCCTTGACCCCTCGCCGGAAACGGCGGGGGGTTTTTCCTATCAGGTGCTGCGATGAATATTTCTGACAATATGCGCGGCATTTGGCTGATGTGTGCCTCGATGCTGGCCTTCACGCTGAACGACACCTTTGTGAAGGCGGTTATTGGCGATGGGATGCCGCTGTCGCAAGCCATCGTGCTGCGCGGGGTGGTGGCGACTTTGGGATTGCTGTTGATTGCGGCGCGAAGCCCCGGTGGCATGCATCTGCTGCCGCGCGGCCCTGATAGGTGGTATCTGACCCTGCGCACGATTGGTGAAGTGACGGCCACTGTCACCTTCTTGGTCGCCCTGCAGCATATGCCCTTGGCCAACCTGTCAGCCATCATGCAATCGCTGCCGCTGGCGGTCACTTTGGCGGCGGCTTTGCTTTTGAAAATGCCAATTGGTTGGCGTAAAATGGCTGCAATTTTGGTGGGTTTTGCGGGTGTGATGCTGATCATCCGCCCCGGCGCTGCGGATTTTGACCGTTGGTCTGTGCTGGGTCTTGCCTCTGTCATCTGCGTGGTGCTGCGCGATCTTTCGACGAGGTATTTTTCCAGCGCGCTGCCTTCGACGACGGGGGCTATCTGGGCCTCAGTTGCGGTGACGTTGATGGGTGGTGTCGGTGTGGTGGGCGAGGGGTGGCACCCGATTGGCCTGCAGGCTTTGGCCGAAACCTCGGCTGCCGCTGGGTTCTTGATTGTGGGCTA
>CAMAYO010000066.1 GCA_945862465.1 Pseudorhodobacter antarcticus
GATGTCACCGACACGCTCAACATCGCTTTGGCCGCATCAGGCTGTGACAGTGCGAAGGTTGTGCACAAACCGCGCCTGCTCAGCGACAATGGCTCGTCTTACATCGCTGGCGATCTGGCCGAATATCTTGCGGACAAGGGCATGAAACACATTCGCGGCGCGCCGATGCATCCACAAACGCAAGGCAAAATCGAGAGATGGCATCAGACCCTGAAGAACCGAATCCTGCTGGAAAACTACTTCCTCGAAGGGGAGCTTAAAGCCGCCATCGCCGCCTTCATCGATCACTACAACACCCACCGCTACCACGAGAGCATCGCCAACTTAACGCCAGCAGATGTCTACTTTGGGCGCGGCGAAACCATCCTGGCAGAAAGGAGACGCATCAAACACAAGACCATCCAAAACCGCCGCTTGAACCACCAGCGTAAAGCAGCATAACGTAAACCCGATGAGCCAATAACCTCCGCTCCAAAATCACCGCGGATGTTCCAAATCATTCGACGACGGACAACCGACCGCTTCGTCAGCCGCATGCTGCGGCTGGCCTATCTGTCACCGGACGTGCTTGAGCGCCTGGTAATCTCGCGCGACCCGCCGTCGGTTTCGATGATTGACCTCATTGAGGCTGTCAATCTGCCTTGGTCGGAGCAGATGAGGCGGGTGTTTGAGGATCGGAATTCAGCCCGCTAAAATCCTGCAGCATCAATCGTTTTTCAGATGATTGATGACACTGTTTTGGGCTTTGAGCCTGCGTCATCAATTTGTTGCTCAGCCGGTGCTAAATTTATTTTAAATTTCGTCAAACATAGAAAGAGAAGCACATGCGCACCCAAAACATTAGCCAGCCGATTCGTACAATCATTGCTGACCGCGTCACGCGTCGGGGCTTTCTCCTTGGCTCTGGTGCTGGGATCACCGCCGTAGCCGCCAGTGGCTTTGTAGGCTCGCTGTTTTCTGGCGCGGCCCATGCGCAGGCTGCGACATCGAGCCTGACTTTTACCGAGCTAAAGCGCATATATGACAAGACGCATCATGTGGCCGATGGCTACAAGGCCGATGTAGTCGCCGCCTGGGGCGATGCGATGCAGGCGGGTCAAGGTGCGCCAGATCTGCGCACCATGACAGCTGCTGATCAGGCTTCGCGGTTTGGCTACAACTGTGATTTCATTGGCTACATGCCGCTGCCGAAGGGTTCGCAGAACTCCGACAACGGCCTGCTTTGCGTGAACAACGAATATGTCAGCTTCAACGTGATGTTTGACGAGATGCCTGATGATGGCGAAGGCGGCGCCAAGATGACCCTCGAGCAGGTGGCCCTGTGCAAGGCCGCGATCGGGCATTCGATCGTCGAAGTAAAGCGTGAGGCCGGTGTCTGGAAGATCGTGCAGGGCAGCCCGATGAACCGCCGCATCACCATGGACACTGCGATGGCGCTGTCTGGTCCGGCGGCGGGGCATGCGTGGATGAAGACCGCAGCCGACCCCGAGGGGATGACGGCACGCGGCACCAACTACAACTGTGGCGGTGGCGTGACGCCCTGGGGCACCGTGCTGACCTGCGAAGAAGGTGCGGGTGACATCTTTGCAGGCGACATTGCAAAGACCCCCTTCGCCGCCGTACTGGAACGCTATGGATATGCCGGAGATGACTATTACGGCTTCGCCCGTTCTGAGGACCGCTTCAACGTTGAGAAGGAACCGAACGAGCCGAACCACTTTGATTGGGTGGTCGAGATTGATCCCTATGATCCGACCTCGACCCCGATCAAGCGCACTGCGTTAGGACGCTTCGCGCATGAAGGATCGACCGTGGTCGTTAACAAGGATGGCCGCGTGGTCGTCTACATGGGCGATGATTCGAGCTTTGAATATGTCTATCGTTTTGTCTCAGACGCCAGCTATGACCCGGCCAATCTGGCCACGGGCAGAAATATTCTGGACGCAGGCACGCTGTCTGTGGCGCAGTTTGCGGCCGACGGTATAATGAACTGGTTGCCGCTGGTTCATGGCCAGGGCCCGCTGACCGCTGAAAAAGGATTTGCTGATCAGGCCGAGGTGCTACTGAAAACCCGTCTTGCTGCCGATGCCCTTGGCGCCACCCCGATGGACCGGCCGGAAGGCATGGAGGCGAACCCGATCACGGGCCGCGTCTACGCCAACATGACGAAGAACAAGAAGATCACTGCAGAAAAGTTGAACGCGGTTAACACCCGGCCCGAGAATTTCTATGGCCATATCGTCGAGATGATCCCGCCGGGCGGGGTTGGCAAGGACGCCGACCACACCGCTGGCAGCTACGGCTGGGATCTGTTCGTGCTGGCAGGCAACCCCGCCGACCCGGTGCATGGGGCAAAGTTCCATCCTGACACTTCGACGGATGGCTGGTTCATCAACCCGGACTATCTGACCTTTGACCCCAAGGGCCGGATGTTCGTGGCGACCGATGGGGCCAACGACTTTGGCATTGCCGATGGCATCTACGGCATCGACACCGAAGGCCCAGCGCGCGGTTTGCCGAAGTTGCTATTCGCCTGCCCAGCCGGCGCAGAGGCTGCCGGGCCCTGTTTTACTCCCGATGGGACTACGCTGTTTGTCAGCGTGCAGCATCCCGCTGAAGACAGCGCCACGCTGGCCACGGCAACGACCCTGTGGCCGGACTTTGCGGCAGGCGGCGTGCCGCGTCCCGCGGTGGTTGCGATCCAGCGGATTGACAGAGCGGAAGTCGCGTCCTGATCCGGCAAGGCATGTGACGCATTGGCGGGCAACCGAATGACGCAAAAATAAATCGGTTCTTCGAGCCGTGCGTAGCTCATTTTGCTTGCATAAGCGGCGTGTGCTCAAGTCTGTTGAGGCCACAATGAGCTACTCCCCGATCCTTGGACAGATTTCTGGGTTATTTAAGCTCTGGCCTGCACCTGCTGATCGGTTTCGATTGAGTCGAAGTCAACCACGTCGCCTTCGCGGACTGATCCGCCCAACCCCGTTCGCTTGCACGAGCGCAGGCGCTGCTTACGGCAAAAAACGCTTGCTCAACTGGCACTATCAAGCAATTTTGCCGTCAAGCGGCAGGCCACTTGGGGAATGTCGGTTTCGATACTTGCCCAGAGGGAGCGTTGATGTGGACATTCAAAAAAGACATTTCATCTATGTGGCAATGGCTTTTTCTGCCTTGCTGCCATCGGTCGCGCTATCGCAGCCAACCTATGGCAGTCTAATCGGTGAAGTCGATGGCGACCCAATGAGTTATGAGTGCGGAAGCCCGGACGCGTCCGGACGGATCAACTGCGAATTCATTCAAGTCTTGCTATCTCCGGCAGAGCGAGAAGAAGACTTAGCAGCTTCGATCGCACAAATCCCAGAAATCCTAAGCCGAACCTCAAAGGACCTTGACAACGTCTGCGGCGAAGGGCCCCGCTCACTCGCTGATGCGATCAACCGCTTTAAAGCTGGTGAACCCGCGGCAGACGGCACCCCGGCCTCGGACGACCCAAGAGATTTGGACCATTTCACCGGCATGGCAAAGCTGGTTGACAACCTGTGCGCAGAACGGACTGCTGCCAATGTAGAAGCCTTTATTAGGTTCACTCATGAGCGTTCCAGTAAGACCTGCCGCCCGTTCATCAACAAATACGATCAGACCTTCGTGAAGGTTTCTGAGACGATGTGGGTTGCTGAAAGCAGCCCATTGGGACCATGCGGACTTATTCAGGCCAGCCGCTTTACGCTACCCGACAATGGGTTTGGAAGGCTTTGGGAATACACCTCCCAGAAGATCATAACCAATCCTGCAGGGGACGCTGTTGCCGGAATGTCATGTTCAGACCTAGACCGAAGCACCATCCTTTACACGTGGAACTCTGGCCCTCAGAGAATTGATTGCGAATTCATACACTAGCGCCCAATCACGGTTATTTTTTAAACTGGAAAATGATTTAGCCACACGGCAAGCTTTTTGAACGGTGGTGCCAGCGACCCTGAAAGCTTCATGTTGGCTGCGCATCGACTATCAGAACCCCGCAGGCCGCGCTGTCACCAAAGGCGAGCAAACCGCGATGTACACTGGCCCCGCGTAAACCACTGACAAGGCCCCATGGCCGAAAACCCTGCTCGAACAAATCGCCGCCGTGCGCGCCACCCTGTCCGACCTTGGCACCGACACCCCCGAACAGGTGGCCCGCCAATTCCTACGCGCCCGCGCCACGTCGGTTCAACCCCTTCTGGAAAGCCTGACCGCACTTGGACAAGCCCGGATCGTGGAAGGGGGAAGATTCGCGGCCTGATGGCAAATCAGGGCCGCCTGCGGCAAGGGGTGGCCTTTTGATTGGCCGATCTGGTCCAGATAATACCACCCGGAGGCTTCCCCGCCACGGGCCGAGCCTGATAGGCTCGCCACATGACCCGCCGATCCAACCCCGCCCGCGACCTTGCCGAAAAGACTTGGCCGATCCGGGTTTGCATCCGCGTGCCTGAACTTGGATTTGCGGGGGCAGGCATTGACCCGCACCGATGGCTGACAAAGGAACTCGGGCCGAAGGGCCATGCGATGTATTCGGCAGGCCGCCCCAGATCAGAAGCCACCGCCTTTTATTTCAGGACGCTAGAGCACGCCACCCGATTCCTTGTCGCTTTCCCTACGCTTGAACTTGCCGACGACACTGTCCCAGCGCCGGGCGGGTGACAAATCGAGAGCGGAAGCCAAGCGCTTTTTCTTGGGCGGGTATGATGGCGGGTATGGATAGCAAATCGCTATATTATTAAATGAATTCATAGTGATTTGGCGGAAGCGGTGGGATTCGAACCCACGGTGGAGTTCCCCCCACGCTAGTTTTCAAGACTAGAGCCTTAAACCACTCGGCCACACTTCCAGACCTCTGCGCTGCGGTTTGGTCAGCGCGCGGGTGGGTTTGTTTTGTTCTGCCACCATGTCAAAAGACACAGAACTCCATCATGACCGGCTTTGCGCGGGTCAGGAATCAGATCAGAAAAGACATCCCTAACGACGATGTCCTTAAAGAACTCTCACGCGGTTTGAAAGGGGTACGGCCACCGGAATGTCGTCAGACAGCAGCGGAAGGTTCCTAGATCAAGCGTCGTGTCGAAACACATTTTTGGCAACTTTCCTCGTAAAAACCAAGAAACGCGGCGCCCAACGATGAAACATCCTGAAAAATGCACAAACCTCCGTTAAACGGCTTACTTTTGTCACAGCCATTGGATTAAATGTGCGTGGCACACCGGTGATCGAACACGCGATAAACAAACTCGACCAGGAGGGTCCCTTTTTGAACCTGATCTCCAAATGGCGGGACTTCGCGAAGTTTGATTTCGACAGCGCCCGGTATCAACCACCGATCGGCGGTTCGCACCTCGTACAGCGCATGTATCGCGTTCTACACGGACACGACCCAAATGATGACGTGACGCGCTATTTGGATCGCAGCATCGCCGCGCTGGTTGTCGTTTCGGTGACCTTGGATCTCTTACTTGATGTGAACAGCACCAAATTTCTTTTGCTGGTGGTGTTCAGTTTAGACTTATTGGCCACGACCGCGCTTACTCTAGAACTTGTCATTAAGTGGGCGATTGCAGATCTTGACCCGCGCCTCGCCGGGTTGCGATTCAAAAGATTGCGATTTCTGCTGCGCCCCTTGTCCTTAATGGATTTAGCGATCCTGATCCCATCTTGGCTATCGCTGTTTTTCCCTTGGCATCTTTTCTTTATTCAGATCATCCGGATTGTGCGCCTGGCGGAACTGGTTCACCCCGTGATGTCTACCGTAAACATCTTTATGCGCGAAACGCGCGGCTTTTCCTTTCGGCAAAGGACGTATAGCGCCTTCTTCGGAGGGGAGCGTGATCACGGCATCCCCGGTGTTGTGGATTTTGTTATCTTCGCGATGATCATGCTTTCTGTGCTGCTCATGACGCTTGAAAGCGTTGAGTGGCTGCGGGAGCTGTATAAGCCAAAATTCCATGCGCTTGAAATGATTGTCACTGCGGTGTTTCTGTTCGAGTACTTCGCTCGCTTATACTGCTGCGTAGAAGATCCTAGATTCAAAAACCCGATTTTGGGCCGTATTAGGTATGTCTTCACTGGCGGCGCTTTGATCGACTTAGCGGCGATCTCACCATTCTTTTTAGTGCTGATATGGCCAACTCCGGTTCCTTGGCTTTGGGCGTTGCGGTTGTTGCGCATGCTGAAGCTCGGGCGGTATTCGAAAGCTGTCGCAACGATCATGTCTGTGGTTCGGGAAGAACGTGCAGTGCTGTCAGCCGCCGTGATGATGCTATTCTTGCTGACCATGTTTGCGGCATCGGGTATTTACGTAGCAGAACATGCCGCCCAGCCCGAAAAGTTTTCCTCTATTCCCGTTTCTATGTATTGGGCCGTAGTGACCTTAACATCTATTGGTTATGGCGATTATTATCCCATCACCGCCGTAGGTCAGCTTTTGACGATGGTTTTAGCCGTCGCAGGACTGGGCATGATCGCTTTGCCCGCAGGTATTCTTGCCAATGGTTTTTCGCAAAAAATCAAAACGGATCGCAAACCGCGACACCGAGATGCCGCCGGGCATTACATGAATGAGACTGGGGCTCATGCACCAGTTGAAGGCACAGATGCACAGGTGGCAGAAGGCCACGATACCGTCCAACATTTCCATACAATGGATCAGGTTCTTAGATCGGCCGACGCGCGCGCGCGGCTACACCATCTGATTGAACCGCTTAACCATGCCGAACGCGAAGCTTTGATAGCGATTACCGCAATCAGCTTGGAAGAGGATCATCACTCTTAATAGAAAACGGCTGCCTTATTTGGCCACTGCCGCGCGCTTGGCTTGCCGGTTTTTAAGGGAGGTCATCAAGACAACCAAGGCGGTTGTCACAGTCACTGAAACCGGGATCAAAAGGATCTCGAGCAGAGGCTCCAAGATTATGACCAAGACCAAAAGGGCCTCCAACGGTAGCCCCAAAATCCCACCGCAAAACAGAAGCGCTGCAGCCAGAACTCCTGGCCCGTTCAGGCCCGTAATCAAAACTGCCGCCATGATGGATAGGCAGAGCACGTTAAACAACAAAAGTGGCGTTACCGGCACTTGGTAAACCGCAATTGTATAGACCAACACCGAGGCGAGAATTGTGATCATTCCAAAGCGACCAATCGCCAACCCCAAAGATGCAACGACCTCTTGATCATCGCTATCTTCAGACCCGTTTTGCCGGATTTTATCTAGCACTAGAACCAGCGACGCTTCTTCTGTCACAGCCAAGATGCCCGCGACGATCGCGTCTTTAAGATCAGCCGCAACTTTAAAAGGTGACCGTCGTGATGCCAGAGCAGTCACCAAAATAGCTAAGGTCGAGGTAACCGCCGTAGACGCCAAAATAACACCAAACAAAGGCACCAGTGCTTCTAGGTTGTCCGCTGACATGGCATGCGCGGCATGAACAGCATAAAAGAACACGGCAATCGGAACTAGGATCTGCATACGTTCCATCATGTGTTCAAACGGCCGTCGCAACGTTCCAATCAAAGTAATAAAGCGGCTTCTATGCTCTTCAGACAAGCGCAAAACTGCAATCGAGAAAATGATCAAAAAGATGATGATCTGACCCAGGTTCATTTCCGAAAGGGCCGAGAACACGTTGTTTGGGACGAGGTTCGTCACAGCCTCTCCTAGCAAAGAAATGTGGCCGGCCTCTCCTTGACCGCTCAGCAGTACCTCAACCGAATTTGAGTCCGTTTTGCCAAACGCACTGACAATGTCGCCCAAGCCGCGGCCAATGGTTTCCCGCTCTAGATTCACAACAATCGAGGACACAAAAATCGCCAACGCGGCGCTTACGATCATCGCCGAAACCAATAAACCAGACACACGCAATCCCGCACCACGCTCGTCTTTCCGGGCTTTTATCCTTGAGATTGCGTAGATTATTGTAAGGATCAAAAACGGCAGAGCCATCATCCGATACAGCGAAATGTACAAAAGCTGGAATTGGTCAGGAAGATCACCAAGCGACCATGTCACACCGACATATAAGCCTAGGGCGGCAGATGCCAGAACGCCGGGGCCGCTGTGAAGGAAGTGGAAAATCCTCCCAAGAAGTGTCTGCGGTTTGTGGTGTGCGTGATGATCCAACTTAATTCTCCGCCATATTTCTTGTTGAACGTCCCATGTCAGTGGGATCCAACCGCCCGAGCGCCCAGATGACAGGCGCACGGTTATCCTGACTTTCGAAATCGCAATAGTCCAATTCAAGCGTAAGATCTGACAACAACTGCCCAACCGTCACACCCGGCATAGGCAGTAAGGGCCCCGATGTGATCCTCACACTAAAATCGTTTGGAAACACTCTCATTGGTGCGCGCTCATTGCCAAAGAAGGATCGTTTTCTTCTTTGTGTTTCCGTGACTTCGGGATGATGATCGATGTCGTTGCGCAAGTGCCCAACACAAGCACGAAGACCCTGAACATCGTCACGATAGGGTCCACGGCAATAAACATTGGAATAATAGCTTCCGATGGCAAGTGAAGAGCGTCAATTACAATCGATATCAACACAACGGTTACCGCACCACTAGAGCCACTTGACGCGATACCCGCAGCAATTGAGAAAATGATGATTGTCGCGTATTTGGCTAGATCCATCTCGACACCGTATATCTGGGCTGCAAAGATCGCTCCAATAACGAAATATTGGGTCGAAGCGACGCGGCAAACCGTTGTGCCAAGTGGTAAGAGCAAGTCTGCACCCGCGGTGCTGAATCCAAGTTTCGTCGTCATTTCCCGGATCGCTGTCGGAATACACGCAACAACTGATTGCGTTGTGAGTGCGAGTACAAACGTATCATGCAACCGCTTCGTCGCTTGAATTGGCGATACTCCGGCACGACGAGCGATCACTAGCACGCTAACCGCAATCAAGCATATGGCACCAGTGATCTGCGTAAGCATGAATGGAGCGAGTGATAGAAGCGGCCCGACACCAACTGAAGCGACTTGCGCGGAAACCATAGAGAAAAGCGCAAAGGGCAGAACAAGCGTGATCCAGTAAATAACTTGAACGCAGGATGCCTGTACGGCCTTAAACATTCCAAAAAGATCTTCAGTATCCTTGTCAATTTCCCGGGCCATTGCGGCACCAAAAATAATGCAAAAAATCACAACCTTTAGCGTATCACCGTTGCTTAATGCTTCAAAGATGTTGCGAGGCACAAAGCGATCGAAGATCTTGAGTTCCTCGGTCTTGGTGTCAGCCATTGAATTTGTAAGGCTCACGGAGTCTTGGCCCATGCCCTGCGTGCTTTCCAGACTGCCATTTACCAAGTTACCCATGGACGCCATTGAATTAGCATCACCAAAACCTGCGGGCGGAAGCAACAGAGCCATGCCTAAACCGAAAAACGCCACAAAAACAAGCGTTAAAGGATAAGTTATTACAATGCGGCGGGTGTATTCAGCAGCTTTTGGGTTCGACGCAACTCGAGCAATCCCTAATGTGATCGTCACAAACAGATAGGGAAGCACGATCATCTTCATCAAGCTGATATAATATGTTCCGACGGGCGCCACGGCAAACCCCAATGCCGGCGCCTTAATTCCAACGTAAATCGCCAAGAGAGTCACGGGCAAAAGGAAAAGCGGGTTCAGTAATATCTTCCGAATGGCTGCCATCATGTCACTACTCTCCCTTTTCGGCGATAGACGCACGATATAAGCCCATCACATCATCTGCGTTCATTTTTCTAGGGCGGTCATCAATCACTTGGTTTACGATCGCCAGAAGCATTGGCTTGTTCCATGGAACCGCCACTGAAATAGCACTTCGAGCGTCGTCGATGGTTATAGGCCGCAGACTGATTGAGGTTTCAGGCTGGTCCAATCCAACCGCACGTACTGCGAACTCATCGCGGTATCCAGCATCGACCGTTCCATCAATTGCAGCATCTACGACAGCCGACCAATTCTTAAGAGAGATAACTTTTGCATCTGGAAAATACATCGTCGCAAACGTTTCATAGGCAGATTTTTCAATGACACCTAATGTTCCATGAAAATGACGAATATAGTCGCCAACATCCTCATCGGCAGATTTTTGCTTTAGGTTTAGGCGGTTGAAAAGCAAAGCGTGACGCAATGTGATATAGGGGCTTGAAAACGCCACGATCCGTGCGCGCTCTCCTGTTCGGCTTAGCTTGGATACGGCAATGTCTGCCCGACCCGTGCGCACCATTTCGATGGTTTCATCGAAAGATTTGGCCGACCGATCGAACCGTGGCTGGACGCCCATAGCGGAAGCGATGCTTTTGGCTAGGTCGACATCTATTCCAACAAGTTGCCCATCTTGAACGCTGAAAAACGGCGCGTTGTCGGTTCCCAGCATCGCGATCACAATGTAACCCTGCTTGGTGATGGCCGTTATGTCGGGCGGGCCGTCTTGTGCCAAGCTGGCCGTGCCGACCACAGCGGCGATCATTATGAAAGCTGTGGCGATCGCCCTTTTCAAGAATTTGAACATTTGCCAGTTTTCTCCAAAGCGCACGAGGGATGTGCTAACTTTATTTCACTCGGACGTCTACTCTCTCATGTCTAAATGCATCAAATAAAAGTTTACTCTATGGCATATCGCCCGATCTTCTTACATTGCGACCAAAATCGAAAATCGCTATCTTTCCACAGGTTTTTGAATAATTCATGACATGGGGTTTTTCGTACACTTTTGTACAGGTTACTATCCCAAAGGATGAGGCGCCCGAAGCGGTGAAATGCCGCTTGGGCTTTGCCAAAGGGCCGCATTTTTGCACCCAATGGCGCAGACCGCCATGTTTCATGGGTTCTTAGACGGTCGGAAAAGAGCTGCGCTTATGCTTCCACAAAGTATCCGCTACGCGCCAAGGCCTCTTCCTCGGCAGAGAAGTGCGGTGCGCTCATGTCGGCATTTGGGTTGTAGTGATACGCTTCTTGCAAGAAACGAGAAGTTAGAATGGCATTTTCAGCCAAAGGTATAATTCTTTCGGCACGTTCAACGACCTGTTCCACATGGCCCGTCAAATCACCACTTAAGGCCAGTTGGAACTCGTCTCGCACAATTCCTAAATGCGCAGCGTGTTTCATCACGCCATAAATCCGCTGAATTCGGTTTGTTTCCAGATATTCTTGACCAATGGCCGTGGCCCGCGCGATTTCAGAATCTAGGCTGGGCCAATAGCGGCTGGTGTAATGAGCTTGCTCGTCGCGATGATACCACGCCTCGCTGCGTGCAATAGACGAAGAAACGGTATTATGCAGCTTCCACAAGAACATACGAAGGCTATTGCCATCCAAAACTGTATTCAATTTTTCATGGATGGTCACTTGAACATGCGTTGAATGTGCCTGTGGCCCGAGGAGCAGATACTCAATGGGATACATCTGCACCTCGCCGTTCTTAATGACGTAACGGTTCAAGTGAAAGCGGCAATAGGGGCAGGGATAAACAGTTGCCAAAGCCCCAAAGAAGGCCTTGAAGGCGTCGGCCACATCGCCCTGATTTTCCACCGGCAAGTTCGCAACAATTTCCGCGCCGGTATGCAAAAATCTCCATGTTGCTGGGCCGATGAAATAGGGAAAACTGATCCGCATTTCAGAATCTTCTACATCGCTGCGGCCCAGATACAGGTCGATGAAGGTGACATATTCGGAAAGATAACCAGAATCGCGGCCAAACTCTTCCCGTTCACGCCGCTTTTGTACGCCATTCAAATAGTGGCGGTTCAACCGCCAAGCTTGCTTGATCTCTTGTTTGACCCAAAAGTCACAGGTGGCAAAGTGATCTTGCACATCAACGGCATAGGGCATGAATTCGCCTGCATCTTTGCAGCCTTTGAACCAAATATCTAAATCGGCTTCGGTTTCGCTGGCAATCGCTGACAAATCTGCAACCGTGCGAACTGAACAGGCGCGCAAAAGCTTTGGCATGAAATCTTCATACCAATACCGGGCGGGCATGATAGCGCCGGCATAGTGCGTGTCTGTGTCATCGATGATAACGCGCTGCCAAGACTCAATAAAATCAACGTCCTCTGCCGGGACTGGCGTGAACTGATGGCCTGAGATTTCGCGGTGATCATCCAAGTGACGCAGTCGGTTCAGTTCATGCATTTGCAGATCTTCGGCCGTCAAAGTCTTTGAGCTATGGCCCAAAACCGCGCCCGTAAGGATCAATTCGATCGCTGCTGAGACTATTTGATGATGGTGATCCAATTCTGACAATTCATCTTCAAGTTTGGCTTCTGCCAAAATCATGGCAGGCGTCGCGATAGATGGATCCCAAGAACTCATTCGGGCGCGCAATTCATCTACCGCCGTGTTCACCGAAGCGCGCAGCTCTTCAAGCGGCTGCATGGCATCGGGCTGCACAACACCCAGCGCTTGATAGTAATCAATCGCTGCATTGGCGAAATTAGCGAAGTTAAAGATCGTATAGGGCAAATCATAGGCCCGCAGGTGCGTTTCAGAATTGGCCGAATAGCTGGCCCTAAAGCACCGATAGGCGGCCCCTTGCATCAGCCGAAAGAAGCCTATTTGCATTTGCAAAGGCGATGTGCCGCCCAAATCAGCCACAGCCTTTGCGGCAGGTTCGGCTGCAGCGCTTGGTGTTTTTTCTGACGCAAAAACCTTGGGCTGATCTGCCTGATTTTCTACCGAAACGCTTCGCACGGCATGACCACCGTGAAACGCTTTGGGGTGGGCAGAAAACTCTTGTGGCAGAAATTTAACAAATGCAGCTTCAGACAGATGCTCTGACCCGTCAGCACTAAGTTCAACGCCCACGGCCTCCGCCTGGGCGGGGGTTAATCCGAAAAGCTCCAGCAGTTTGTTGAAATTTTTTAAAACGACCTGTCCGTTTCCATCAGTTTTTAGCAGCCGATAGGCAACCTGAATGCGCAGGGTTTGATCCCCCGCCAAAAGCGCCACAAACCCATGAAATTGATTGGCATCTTGAAAGCTGCGCAGTCGATAAACCCGCAGCAGCTCGTTCACTTCGTTTGGGCCCAAATCAAGCCCCTGCGCGCGACACGCATATATCACTGCCGTTGACAGGCTTTGCGATGGATCAGCAGCGCGCAGCGTTCCAAATTGCGACCAAATCGCGTCCAATGTTTCAAGGCTATAGATTTGACTCATGGCGAATGTCTCCGGAAAGGGCGCAATTGGCGTTGGGGGTATATACCCTGCCTTCAGGACAAAAGGTCAACATATACCGTCCATTTTTGTCAAAGTTTTCGCTAGTTGCCGCCACGCAACGGGCCTGCCAAATCCCTTCTGGGCAAGCCAACAAGGCGGGGCTTGACTTCAAAACGGGGGGGCCATAGGACGAGCCTCACCAGAAAGTGCCGCTGTAGCTCAGCTGGTAGAGCACGTCATTCGTAATGATGGGGTCGGGGGTTCGAGTCCCTTCAGCGGCACCAGTTTGGCTTTCATAACATCCCAAATGCACCACCAACCCCACACCGGGCGGGGGCGTTATTTGCCATGATCTACGGGTTTTATAGCGCTGGCCTTATAGCCAGCAGCCACCAGCGCGGCTTTGGCTTGTCCGAGTGTCGCCGCATCAGGTTGCGCCGATTTTGACCAGATCCAGCCGATTTCACCCTTGGGAGAGCCGATGGCCACCATGCTGTTATCATCAGCCTGCCACAACACCACAAACGTCAGGTTACCCAATTCCAGCAGTTTAACAAAGCGCACTTCGAACAGGGCGGGATCGGTTTGTGCCATCACACCGTCCAAGGGTAAGATCGGGCCGGTGACGCTGGATTTGTGGCACACAATTTTCAGTGTCAGCCGGCTATCATCGCGTGCGGTCACTTCGGCTGTAGTGCCATGGCAATCTTGTTCCAAAAAGCTGGGGGTCTGGGCCACTTCGAACCACTGACCGACAAGTCGGGTGGATTCATAGCCTGTCATCGCCAACATCGGCACGGTTAGGTCACGCACCGCAGCCTGTGCGGTCCCAAAGGGCAAAAAGGCTGCCAGCAGGATTGATTTCCACATATGTCCCAACTCCCTGCGCGCAAACCCTTGCTTGGGCCCACTTGGGGCCGATGCATCGAACATGTCTACGTTAAGCCACCAATGTTGGTCTTTAGATTTTTCAATCCATCCCCCTGCTAGCATCCCCCAACGCAAGCCGGAGGCCCCATGCGGTTTTGGAATAGTCTTATCGCACTTTGTCTGATCCTTTCGGCAGGGTTGGGGCTTGTTGTGCTGGCAGGTGGGGCGCGTGGGCTTTTCGCCCCAGCCTTGCAGGCCGAGTTGGTCGTGCAAGACTTTCCCATCCCGCAGGGGTTTGGCCTAGACCCCAAAAGGGTTGCAGGCTTTATGTCCGAGGAACTTGGCCAGCGGCTGGAAGATGACATTGCCATCCGGATCACTTTGAAAGCGGATGTCATGAAAAAGGTGCGCGATATCGTATTGCCACGCCTGATGAA
Organism: Pseudorhodobacter antarcticus; assembly: GCA_945862465.1. GTDB lineage: Bacteria > Pseudomonadota > Alphaproteobacteria > Rhodobacterales > Rhodobacteraceae > Stagnihabitans > Stagnihabitans antarcticus_A. The sequence continues at coordinate 14,482 of CAMAYO010000066.1, forward strand.
TGCGGTGGCTGTGCAATCGATGATTGTCTGACGTCAGCGCCCATGGAACAGTTTTGCGTGATTGCGTAGTGGAGTGTTTGCGGTTCATCTTTACCCCAATTGGAGTTGAAGATGATGAAGAACCGAAGGACCGCGCCAGCGAAACCCGTGACGACGAAGGCGCCTGCCGAGCAGGTCGTGAAGGATATCCGGCGTGCGACGCGCAAGTTGCATTCTTCTGAGGAGAAGATCCGGATTGTGCTATCCGGCCTTCGTGGCGAGGACAGCATTGCTGAGCTTTGCCGCAAGGAAAACATCGCCCAAAGCCTGTATTACAGCTGGTCGAAGGAATTCCTCGAGGCCGGCAAGAAGCGGCTGGCCGGGGATACGGCCCGCCAGGCGAATGCTGGCGAGGTGAAGGACCTGCGCACCGAGGCTTTGGCCCTGAAGGAACTGGTGGCCGATCTTAGCCTCGAAAACCGGCTGCTCAAAAAAAACATTACCGGGGCTGGGGGCGACCACGCATGAGGTACCCAGCCGCTGAAAAGCTCGAAATCATCCGGTTGGTGGAGCAGTCGCATCTGCCTGTCAGGCGCACCTTGGCCAAGATCGGCATCCCACCCACCACGTTTTACCGCTGGTATGACCGCTTCGTCGACCACGGGCCTGAGGGGTTGGC
>CAMAYO010000067.1 GCA_945862465.1 Pseudorhodobacter antarcticus
TCGCCCCGCGCGGCAGAACTCTCACAGCATATGCTGGAAAAGAGTCCGCCCGATACGTCGAAATACCTCCTCTGCCCCATGCCTGGCTTGCTTGTCACCCTGGTTGTGGCTGTGGGGGATGAGGTGCAAGAAGGCCAAACCCTTGCCACGGTTGAGGCGATGAAGATGGAAAACATCCTCAAAGCCACCCGCGCGGGCGTGGTCAAAGCGGTCAAAGCAGCCCCAGGCGCCTCGCTGAAGGTTGACGACATCATCTTGGAATTCGTCTGACCCTTTCATTCGTGTTCAAATATCCTCGGGGGTCCGGGGGCAGACAGCCCTCGGTTCCACCGCCGCAACAAGGACATCGCCATGACCACCCGCGCTGACTGGGACGCCCTCGCCACCAAAGATCTTAAGGGCAAGTCGCCCGATACGCTAACTTGGGCCACGCTCGAAGGCATCGCGGTCAAGCCGCTTTACACGGCTGAGGATACTGCCAACCTGCCCCATATGGGCGGCTATCCCGGCCTTGCCCCCTTCACGCGCGGCGTGCGCGCCACGATGTATGCGGGCCGTCCTTGGACGATCCGGCAATATGCTGGGTTTTCCACGGCCGAGGAATCCAACAACTTCTACCGCAAGGCTTTGGCGGCAGGGCAACAAGGCGTATCGGTCGCCTTTGATCTGGCCACCCACCGTGGCTACGATTCCGATCATCCCCGCGTGGTGGGGGATGTGGGCAAGGCTGGTGTGGCGATCGATTCAGTCGAGGATATGAAGATCCTGTTTGACGGAATTCCCTTGGACAAAGTTTCAGTTTCCATGACGATGAACGGTGCTGTGATCCCGATCTTGGCCAATTTCATCGTGGCGGGCGAAGAGCAGGGCGTGTCGCGCGCTGCCCTATCGGGCACAATCCAAAACGACATTCTCAAAGAATTTATGGTGCGCAACACCTATATCTACCCGCCTGAACCCTCGATGCGGATCGTGGCGGATATCATCGACTACACAGCCCGCGAAATGCCCAAGTTCAATTCGATCTCGATTTCCGGCTACCACATGCAGGAAGCCGGTGCGAATTTGGTGCAGGAACTGGGCTTTACCCTCGCGGATGGGCGCGAATATGTCCGCACGGCCCTTGCGCGCGGCATGAATGTCGACGATTTCGCCCCCCGCCTGTCGTTCTTCTTCGCCATCGGCATGAACTTCTTCATGGAGGCCGCCAAACTGCGTGCCGCCCGCTTGCTGTGGCACCGCATTATGGCGGAATTTGGCGCGCAAAAGCCCGAAAGCCTGATGCTGCGCACGCATTGCCAAACCTCTGGCGTGTCGCTGCAGGAAAAAGATCCTTACAACAACGTGATCCGCACAGCCTATGAGGCGATGTCGGCCGTGCTCGGCGGCACGCAATCGCTGCACACCAACTCCTTTGACGAGGCGATGGCGCTGCCCACCGAAGCCTCGGCCCGCATCGCGCGCAACACGCAACTGATCTTGCAAGAAGAAACCGGCATCACCCATGTGGCTGATCCGCTGGCAGGCAGCTATTATGTCGAAACCCTGACGGCGCAGTTGGCTGAAGAGGCTTGGAAGCTTATCGAAGAGGTGGAATCCTTGGGCGGTATGACCAAGGCCGTTGCATCAGGCATGCCCAAGCTGCGCATCGAAGAAAGCGCTGCGCGCCGTCAATCCCTGATTGATCGCGGTTCCGACGTGATTGTCGGCGTCAACAAATACCAGCCGGAAACCGATACGCCGGTGGATATCTTGTCGATCGACAACATCGCCGTGCGAGACAGCCAAATCGCCCGCCTTCACACCACCCGTGCTGCGCGCAATGAAGGCGCAGCCCAAGCCGCCCTGCAAGCCTTGGAAGCTGCCGCCCGCTCTGACGGCAATTTGCTCGACGCCGCCATCATCGCCGCGCGCGCCCGTGCTACGGTTGGAGAGATTTCGACCGCGATGGAAAACGTCTTTGGTCGCCACAGGGCCGAGGTCAAAACCCTCGCCGGTGTCTATGGCGCAGGTTATGACGGCGACGCGGGCTTTGAAGCGATTCAGGCCGATATTCATGCCTTTGAGGCCGAAGAGGGCCGCCGCCCACGTATGTTGGTGGTTAAGATGGGCCAAGACGGCCATGATCGCGGCGCTAAAGTGATCGCAACAGCCTTTGCTGATATGGGCTTTGACGTTGACATGGGCCCGCTGTTCCAAACGCCGGAAGAGGCGGCGCAAGACGCCATCGACAATGATGTTCATGTCATTGGAATCTCCTCGCAAGCCGCAGGTCACATGACCCTTGCGCCAAAGTTGATTGAGGCACTCGCCGCCAAAGGCGCAGGCGACATCCTTGTCATCTGCGGCGGCGTTATTCCCGCGCAGGATTATGCCTTCCTCAAATCCAAAGGTGTCAAAGCCATCTTCGGCCCTGGCACCCATATCCCTAAAGCTGCTGCCGAGATATTGGCCTTGATACGCGCCACCCGCTAAACCTCCGCTGAGGAGCAAATACTCTGCAAGGCTCTTGGGGGCGCGCAGCCACCCAGATTTGTCAAAACAAAAAGCCCGCTGATTTCAGCGGGCTTTTTGTTTGGAGCGAAGGGTGCGGCGACCTCGGGGAGGAGGTCGAGGTCGCCGCTGGTCCGGGGGCCTCAGGGAGGAGGACAAGGCCCGCGTACACCGTAAGGCGCAAAGATCAGCGCCTGAATTCCGCGACGGTGCCCGGGGGAGGAGGCTGGGCGCCGCCGCACTTGGCCTTTACCCGGGGAGGAGATCGGGGTCAGGCGAAGAAGAAAGCGGCACCCTCAGGGAGGAGGTTGAGGATGCCGCCGGTCCGATAGCCCAAGGGAGGAGGTTTGGGCCGCCGAAGTCTGGCCCGTTAAGGGCCTTGGTAGAAAAGCGACGATGCCAGGGAAGAGCAGGGCACCGCCGCACTTGACCAGGGACTTGCAGGGAGGAGGTTGCAAGTCTGGGGGCAAGATTAAACTTTATAAGCCGCCTCGCGAGCCACATCACTGATGCTTGCACGGCTCAGGCCCAGATCAGACAGGTCACGGTCGGACAATTGGCCCAGTTCAAACAGCGTTTGATTGAAAACGCGGCGACGGGCGATCATATCTTTTAAAGCTACCGCCAAAGCGGCGAACCGATCAGAGAAGCTCATTTGCACCGAGCGGATCGAAGTCACATATGCCATTTTCAGCCTCACATTTTTTCTATTGCGCCGGCCCTGTTCGTCACGATGTGATCAGGTTCTGCGCTGTTAGGGCAAACATGGGGCAAATGCTGCACCTGCACAATACGCCCTTCGATCAATGCCGCCATGCGCTTGGTGCATGGCTAGCTGTCAAAAAATGTTCATACTTATCAATATTATCGCTTAATTTTTGAGCGTTTGGTCAAGACTGTCTTGCCCTTTGCCCCAAAGAGGCACACCTTAGAAAAGCCTTTGGCATAGGAGAGTTTGATGGCCCCGACGCGTGATGTGGTGATGGCGGAACTGGCAAAGATTGCCACCCCAAGCGGGGGCAATCTGGTGCGCGATGATTTGGTGCGCGCCCTGACCATCGAGAGCGGAGTTGTGCGGTTTGTGATAGAAGCGTCCAGTGCCGATCACGCGCGCGCCTTGGGGGCTGCCCAAAACGCCGCTGAAACGGCGCTGCGGCGTTTGGAGGGAGTGACGGCGGTGCAGGTCGTGCTGACAGCTCACGGCCCTTCGGCCAAACCCGTTGCCGCGGCACCTGCTGAGCCGCCCTCGCTGAAAGTGGGTGGGCATCCAACGCCGCATCAAGGCGGGCCTGCACGGGTGTCGGGGGTGGATCGGATCATTGCCATCGCTTCGGGTAAGGGCGGGGTTGGCAAATCCACCGTGGCCTCGAACCTTGCGGTGGCATTGGCGCGGCAGGGGCGGCGGGTGGGGCTGTTGGACGCCGATATCTACGGCCCATCCCAACCGCGCATGATGGGCGTATCAAAGCGTCCTGCTTCGCCGGATGGCAAGACGATTGAACCGCTTCACGCGCACGGCGTGACGATGATGTCGATCGGTCTAATGCTAAAAGAGGATGAGGCTGTGATCTGGCGTGGGCCCATGCTGATGGGGGCCTTGCAGCAACTGATCAACCAAGTGGCTTGGGGGCGGTTGGATGTGCTGGTGATCGACTTGCCGCCCGGCACAGGGGATGTGCAACTGACCTTGGCACAGCGCACCCATCTGACAGGGGCCATTGTGGTTTCCACTCCGCAAGACGTGGCGCTGCTGGATGCGCGCAAAGCGTTGGATATGTTTGAGAAGCTGAAGGTGCCCGTGTTGGGCCTGATTGAGAATATGTCGACCTATATCTGCCCCAACTGCGGGCATGAAGCGCATATCTTCGGCCACGGCGGCGTAGCGGCCGAGGCTAAGAAACTGAACCTGCCCTTTTTGGGCGAATTGCCTCTGAACCTAGAGGTGCGGATTGCAGGCGATGCGGGCACTCCGATTGCCGCCACTGACAGCCCCTTGGCCGACCCCTATATCCGCTTGGCGCGCCGTTTGATTGACGGCGGCATGGGCTGAACCAGAGGGGGGGGCAGCCTCACCCCCTGAGCCTAGAGGCCTTTCCAGCCTTTCCAGAGATTTTTTTGCAAATAGCGGGCGCAGGACTGTGGCCTATTGCGGGGTGATTCGTGGAAATTGCCTGGGAAATCGCCCCACAACTGCGGAAAAAGCATCTGAAAGCAGTCTTTCTTAAATGAAATGCGTTGAATGACGCTGAGAGCACGGTCTGCGGCTGTCTAAATATTGGAATGATGGCGCGGAGACGTACAAGATATAGAGTGTTTGCAAGGCTTTTTGGCGCCAACTCTCCTTTTCGACAAAAGTGGGGCATTTTCCCATTATTTCCCTTGAAAAGGGGATCAATCCCGTTCATACACAATAGCAAGAGGCGGGCGGCACTTTAGGGCGGACGAAACGACCCAAAATAAAAGAGCCAGAGGCAGGTTCATCAGGCGCTCTCCTCGAAAAAAGAAATGAATCCGGCGCGCGACGCGACCTACGTCTCCCCCAAGGCGACGCGCGAAGCTGGACGCCCAGCGATGGGACAGACGGCGGACCCGGCAGTGGCAGCAGCAGGGTCCGCCGTATTTTGTTTTATGCCCAGCGATGGGCCAGATGGAGGCGCGCAGCGCCGTGGCGACAGAGACGTTCAGGGGCGAACACTACCTGAAGGTAGATTCCAAGGGCCGCGTCATGCTGCCCGCGCCCTTTCGTCATGTCTTTGACCTTGTTGACAAACCCAGTGCAGGTGCGGGCTTTCAGATGCTGCTGATCTATGGTGGCAGCGACCGGCCCTTTGTCGAGGGTTATACCCAAGCGGGGGCTGAGGATCTGGACCGCCGGATCAGCCAACTGCCCATGGGGTCGGAAGAATACGATCTGGCTAATGCGATTTTCTATGAACAGTCCATCGGCGTTGAAACCGACAAGGATGGCCGCTTTAGCCCGCCGCCGCAGGTGCGCGAAAAGCTCGATCTGCCCAAGGATGAGGTCGAGGTGGTGTTCATAGGCTCTAAACATTCCTTCCGGATGTGGCGTGCCGACACCTATCGGGCCGAGCGCAAGCCCGCGATCCGCGCCTTGGAAACCAAGCTATTGGCAGGGGCGGATCCGCTCTCGCTGCTTAAGAACACCGTCTAGGGGGGAAATGTGCAGGCAAGCGATCCCACATCTGGTCGCAAGGCACATATTCCTGTTTTGCTGCGGCCTTTGCTGGCAGCCCTTTTCCCCGTTTCCGGCGTTTGGCTGGATGGCACCTTTGGCGCAGGCGGCTACGCGCGCGGCTTGCTAGAGGCGGGGGCCGAAAAGGTCATCGGCATCGACCGCGACCCTTTGGCGCATCAGATGGCTTCCTCTTGGGCGGGCGAGTTTGGGCCGCGCCTGCGGTTGGAAGAGGGGACTTTCTCAGATCTGGATGCTTTGGCGGGTGAGCCTTTGGATGGGGTGGTCTTGGATCTTGGCATTTCTTCAATGCAAATTGACCAGCCAGAGCGCGGCTTTTCGTTCCAAAAAGATGGCCCCTTGGATATGCGGATGAGCCAAAAGGGCCCTTCTGCCGCCGATTTGGTGAACCATGGATCGGAAACCGAGATTGCTGATATTCTCTATCATTATGGCGAAGAGCGCGCCTCGCGCCGCATTGCGCGGGCTATCGTAGAGCATGCTGCCAAAACGCCGTTTGAGACCACGCTGCAACTGGCCGAAGTCATCGCCCGCTGTCTGCCGCGCCCCAAACCGGGCCAAAGCCATCCGGCGACGCGCAGCTTTCAGGCGTTGCGCATCGCGGTCAATGCCGAGTTTACCGAACTGGCGCAGGGGTTGGCTGCTGCGGAGCGTGCCTTGAAACCGGGTGGGCTCTTGGCGGTTGTAACCTTTCACAGCTTGGAAGACCGCATCGTCAAACGCTTTTTTCAACTGGCTTCGGGCACCGAATCCAATGCCAATCGCTATGCCCCAGCGCGGGCGGAGACGACCGCAAGGTTCACCCTTGTCACCAAGCGCGCCATCGACGCTGACGAGGAAGAGCTGGCCGAAAACCCTCGCGCGCGGTCTGCAAAACTGCGCATTGCGCAGCGCACCGCAGCCCCGCCGCAGACCATCGCCATGGCCGACATTGACGTGCCCTTGACCCCAAAGCCCACCTCTGCCCGCAAAGGAGGCCGCTGAATGCGTCCGTTCCTGTCGATCTTATCTTTCATCCTTGTCATGACTTTGGCCTTTTGGGCCTATCGTGAAAATTATGCGACCCAGACCCAGTTGAAAGACATGGCCAAGGTGCAAAACCAAATCGCGGCCCTGCGCGATGAGATTGCGATGCAAAAGGCGGAATGGGCCTATCTGAACCGCCCGACACGCCTGCGCGATCTTGCGGCGATGAACTTTGACAGATTGGGCTTGATGCCCATGGCGGCGCTGCAATTGGGGGCCGCCTCGGATGTGGCTATGCCTGTCGCCGAACCCTTGCTGATCAGCGGCGAAGTTCAGGCCGATGGAGCCTTGGCCCCCGTCCTCGTGGGCTCTGAGGGAGCACAAATTCCATGATCCGCACGCCGCTGCGCCCTTTGGCACGGATTTTGGATGCTCGCTCCAAGGGCCAAAACCCGGATGTGATCGAGAAAGAAAATCTTGCCGCGCGCAATGACGCCTTGCGCGACACGTCGCGGGCGCGAGCTGAAAAGCGGTTGATATTGCTGGCCTTGTGTTTTTTTGCCTCTTTTGCAGTGATCGGGGTGCGGATGGGCACACTTGCCGCATCTACCCCTACGGAACCGCGTGCGGCGGCAGGTGGTTCAGCGATCACAGCGCAGCGTGCAGACATTGTGGATCGCAAGGGCCGCATCTTGGCCACAAATATGTTGACCTACGCGCTTTATGCCCAACCCCGTGATCTGGTTGATCCCGCCGGAACCGCCATGGCCTTGGCCGAGATTTTTCCGGAACTCAATGCCAAAGACTTGCAACGTCGCTTCACCGATGGGCGCAGTTTTTTGTGGGTGCGCAAGGTCTTGTCGCCTGAGCAAAAGCAAAGAGTTCATGAGATTGGCGACCCAGGCTTATACTTCGGCCCGCGTGAAATGCGCCTTTATCCCAATGGCACGCTGGCCGCACATATTCTGGGTGGAACGGCTTTTGGCACTGAAGGGGTCAGTTCCGCCCAAGTTATCGGCACCGCTGGACTTGAAGCCTTTCAAGAAGCGCGCTTAAGCGATCCCGCCCAATCATCCACTCCGTTGACCCTTTCGATCGACCTGACCCTGCAAGCCACGATGGAAGAGGTTTTGTTGACGGGCATGACCACGCTGCACGCCAAGGGGGCCGCGGCCATCTTGATGGATGTGCACACGGGCGAAGTTCTGGCTATGGCCAGCCTGCCCGATTTTGACCCCAACGATCGGCAAGGCATTAGCGCAACGCGCGACCCATCGGACAACCCGCTGTTTAACCGCGCGGTGCAAGGCGTTTACGAACTGGGTTCGACCTTTAAGATTTTCGCCGCTGCCCAAGTTATGGAACTTGGATTGGCCACCCCTGACACCCAGATTGATACAGCCAAACCGTTCCGCGTTGGGCGGTTTCCGATCAATGAATTTGATGGGCATAACTACGGCCCCACAAAAAGCCTGTCTGACGTGATTGCGGTTTCGTCTAACATCGGGGCAGCGCATCTTGGATTGATGATTGGCGGAGAACGGCAGAAGGGCTTTCTTAAAAGCCTAGGGTTGCTGGATGCGCCACAGATCGAATTGACCGAGGCACGCTCTGCCCGCGCGATGTTTCAGCAGCCTTGGAACGATGTGGTGACCGTTACCGCTTCTTACGGGCATGGGGTTGCCACCAGCCTTTTGAACCTTGCCGCGGCCTATGCCACCCTAAGCAATGGTGGAACAAAGGTGACGCCCACCTTGCTGCATTCTGACCATCATGTGCTTGGACCGCGTGTCGTTACCGAAGAAACCTCTCAGGCTGCCGTGCTTATGATGCGCCGCGTCGTCACCGATGGCACGGCCACTTTCGCCAATGTGCCGGGCTATCAGGTTGCGGGCAAAACCGGAACGGCAGAAAAACCCAAGAAAGACGGGCGTGGTTATGATAAAGAGAAGGTTATCAATACCTTCGCCTCGGTCTTTCCAGCCAGTGATCCGCAGTATGTTCTTGTGGTGACCTTGGACGAGCCTGTGGAAACCGCTGGACCCAAGCCGTTGCGCACCGCAGGCTATACAGCTGTGCCCGTTGCGGCGGCGATCATCCGACGGATCGGGCCCTTGGTGGGCTTGCGTCCCTTGGTTGAAGAGACAACTTTGGCGGAAATCAATGCACCGCCCAAAAAGCCAGTGGCGCAGGAGTAGGCGGCGGTGACCATCCCTCGCCCGAAATCATTGTCGCACTTGGGATTGTCCGCCCGCGGCGGACGCGATCCGCATTTGGAGGGCCTGACGGCAGATAGTCGCGTCGTGCGGTCGGGATTTTTGTTTGCGGCCCTGCCCGGATCGGCCCTGCATGGGGCAACCTATATCGCCACGGCGATTGAAGCGGGGGCTGCGGCCATCTTAACCGACGCTACGGGGGCCAGCCTTGCCAAAGATGCGCTAGACAGCGCGCCCGTGGCCCTAGTGGTGGCAGAAGACCCGCGCGAGGCTTTGGCCCGCGCTGCGGCGCTGTGGTTTGGCGCACAACCTGCCACAATGGTCGCGGTGACGGGGACCAATGGCAAAACCTCGACCGCGACCTTTTGCCGTCAGATTTGGATGCAGTTGGGCCATGCCGCCATCAACATCGGCACCACGGGCGTCGAAGGCGCATGGTCGGCCCCGTCATCCCACACAACTCCTGATCCTTTGACGCTGCACAATATGCTGGCCCAAGCCGCCGCAGAAGGCGTGACCCACGCCGCGATGGAGGCCTCAAGCCACGGGCTGGACCAACGCCGGTTGGATGGTGTTCGCCTAAAGGCTGCAGGCTTCACCAACTTTACCCAAGACCATCTGGATTATCACAAGACGTTCGAGGCCTACTTTGCCGCGAAAGCGGGGCTTTTCAGCCGCCTTTTGCCCCCCGATGGCACGGCGGTGATCAACCTTGATGATCCCAAGGGCGCAGAACTTGCGGCCTTGGTGCGCGACAAGGGGCAGGGGCTGATCACAGTAGGCCACGGGGCCGAGGCGGATCTGCGCCTGCTGGCGCATCGGTATGATGCGACGGGGCAAGATTTGCGTCTGTCGTATCAAGGGGTGACCTATCAAACACGGCTGTCGCTGATCGGCGGGTTTCAGTCAGAAAACGTGATTTTGGCTGCTGGCTTGGTGATCGCCGCCGGCGCGCGGGCTGGCGATGTCATGGCGACTCTGCCAGCCCTGACGGGCGTGCGCGGGCGGATGCAACTGGCCGCCACCCGCAAAAGCGGGGCATCGGTTTTTGTCGATTACGCCCACACGCCCGATGCCATCGCCACCGCCTTGCAGGCTTTGCGCCCGCATGTGATGGGGCGGATTGTGATCGTCTTTGGCGCGGGCGGTGACCGTGACAGCACCAAGCGTCCGCTGATGGGACAGGCGGCGCAAAATCATGCCGATGTTCTATTTGTGACAGATGATAACCCTAGAAGTGAAGATCCAGCCGCCATTCGTGCAGCAATATTGCAAGCCTGTCCTGACGCCAGCGAAGTGGGTGACCGGGCTGAAGCGATCTTGCGCGGGGTGGATGCGCTGGGGGCAGGGGATGCTTTGCTGATTGCAGGCAAGGGCCACGAGACGGGGCAGATCATCAGGGGAGACATCTATCCCTTTGACGATGTGGAACAAGCCAGCATCGCCGTGGCAGCTTTGGACGGTGTGATATGACCCAAACCCTTTGGACATCGGCCGAAGCGGTGGCGGCAACCGGTGGCAGCACCACCCGTGCTTGGAGCGCGAATGGCGTGTCAATCGACACAAGAACCCTGCAGCCGGGGGATCTGTTTGTGGCGCTGAAAGACGTGCGCGACGGGCATGAGTTTGTGGCTCAGGCTCTGTCCAAAGGGGCAGCAGCGGCGATTGTCAGCCATATTCCCGACGGGCTCGACCATTCGGCGCCTTTGCTGATCGTGCCGGATGTCTTGGCGGCACTGACATCGCTTGGCTCTGCGGGCCGTGCGCGGAGCAAAGCGAAAGTCGTGGGGGTGACGGGATCTGTCGGTAAAACCTCGACCAAAGAAATGCTCCGCGCGGTTTTGGGCGGGCAGGGCCGTGTTCATGCGGCTGAGGCGAGTTACAATAACCATTGGGGCGTGCCTTTGACCTTGGCCCGTATGCCCCAAGACGCTCAATTCGCGGTTGTTGAAATCGGCATGAACCACCCCGGCGAGATCGCCCCCCTATCCCGCCTGACCCGCCCCCATGTGGCGCTGATCACCACCGTGGCCGCCGCACACCTAGAGGCGTTTGGCGATGTAGCGGGCATTGCCCAAGAAAAAGCAGCGATTTGTGACGGGTTAGAAGCGGGCGGAACCGCTGTGCTGCCCGCCGATCTTGACACAACGCCAATCCTAATGGCTGCCGCACGCGGCCAGAACGCCCATATCCGCACCTTTGGTGCCAGCACTAAAGCGCAATACCACCTCACCTCAGCCACCCTTGGCGAGGGCGCTACGATTGTGCGCGCCGAACGCGCGGGCGTGCCATTCCTGTTCAAGGTCCGCTCCCCCGGGCGGCATTTTGCCTTTAACGGGCTGGCGGCCTTGGCTGTGGCCGATGCCTTGGGCCTAGACCCCGCCATCGCCGCCACAGACCTTGGCCTTTGGAGCCCCCCTGCCGGCCGCGGCACACGCGAACGTATATTGCTGGATAGGTTAGAAGACGACGGCTTTGATCTGTTTGATGATGCGTTCAACGCCAACCCCGCCTCGATGGCCGCGGCTTTGGATGTGTTGATCGCTGCAAAGCCGCAAGATGGGTCGGGCCGCATCACGCAAGGTCGCAGGATCGCCATATTGGGCGATATGTTGGAACTGGGCCCAACCGAAGGGTCCCTGCACACCGCTATTGCCGATCATCCGAGCATAGAGAAAATCGCCACAATCCACTGCGTAGGCCCCCGGATGCGCGCCCTGCACGCGGCCTTGCCCCGCGCCCAAAGGGGCGAATGGGTGGCCGAGGCCAAAGACCTGTTGCCTCGCCTGCGCGGCCTGATTGATGCGGGCGATGTGGTGTTGGTGAAGGGGTCCAAGGGGATCAAGGTGTCGCTTCTCGTTGACGGCTTGCGCAAACTAGGTCACTCGGTCCCCGCACAAGGGACTGCCCAAATGTTTGGAGGGGAATAAATGCTTTACTGGATGACGCAATTTGCCGATGGCGGTGGCATTTTCAACCTGTTCAAATACATCACCTTCCGCGCGGGCTGTGCCTTTATCACGGCGCTGATTTTCGGATTTATCTTTGGCCAACCGCTGATTAACTTTTTGCGGCGCAAGCAGGGCAAAGGCCAGCCGATCCGCGAAGATGGCCCGCAAAGCCACCTTTCCAAGGCGGGTACGCCCACGATGGGGGGGCTGTTGATCTTATCCGCGCTGGTCTTTGCCACGCTGGTCTGGGCGCGTCTGGACAATCCCTATATCTGGATCGTGCTTTTGGTGACGCTGGCTTTTGGAGGCATTGGATTTGCTGATGACTATGCAAAGGTAACCAAACAGACCACCAAGGGCGTGTCGTCGCGCATCCGAATGCTGCTGGGATTGCTGATTGCGTGCTTGGCGGCCTATGCGGCGTCAAGCTTTCATCCGGCGGATCTAACGGGCCAACTGGCATTGCCTGTTTTCAAGGACGCGCTGGTCAATCTGGGCTGGTTCTATGTGCCCTTTGGGATGTTTGTGATTGTGGGTTCTGCCAACGCCGTCAACCTGACCGATGGCTTGGACGGACTGGCGATCATGCCTGTAATGATCGCTGGGGCCACTTTGGGCGTGATCGCCTATGTCGTGGGCAACTTTAACTTTGCCGAATACCTTGGCGTGCATTTTGTGCCCGGCACGGGCGAGATTTTGATCTTTGCCGCAGCCCTCTTCGGGGCGGGCCTAGGGTTCTTGTGGTACAACGCCCCACCCGCCGCCGTTTTCATGGGCGACACGGGATCGTTGGCCTTGGGCGGCGCTCTGGGGGCGATTGCGGTTTGCATCAAACATGAAATCGTTTTGGCGATTGTGGGCGGTTTGTTCGTGGTCGAGGCGCTGTCGGTCATCATCCAAGTCGCCTATTACAAACGCACCAAAAAGCGCATTTTTCTGATGGCGCCGATCCATCACCATTTCGAAAAGCGCGGCTGGGCTGAACCGCAGATCGTGATCCGCTTCTGGATCATCTCGCTTATCTTGGCGATGCTGGGCCTTGCCACGCTGAAAGTGCGCTAGGGGCGGGGCTTAGCCCGCCCATAACATTACCAGTGGCCTGTGTTGCCCATGCTGGCCCAAGGCTCTTGCGGGGGCAGGCTGTCGCCCATCTGCAAAATCTCGATCGAGACATTGTCGGGGCTGCGTACAAAGGCCATATGCCCATCGCGCGGTGGGCGGTTGATCGTGACACCCGCAGCCGCCAGTTTGGCGCAGATGTCATAGATATTGTCGAACTCGTAAGCCAAATGGCCAAAGTGCCGCCCGTCTGAGGGCAGGCCCGTGTCGCCATCCCAGTTATAGGTCAGCTCAATGGGTGCTTCGGGCTGGCCGGAGGCGGCCAGAAAGACCAATGAAAAGCGACCCTTATCGTTGTCATAACGGCGGATCTCTTCCAGACCGAGTAGCTTGTAAAAGGCCAAAGACTTTTCCAGATCCAAAACGCGGACCATCGTGTGCAGATACCGAACTTTCATCGCGGGGGGATTCCTATCCTATGGGGCTTGCCTACCTTAGCAGGCCAAAAGCGGCGCGTCAGGGGCGAAAACTGGGTGGCCCTGACAATCCCGCCCGTCACGGCTATTCTAGCCGCGACTCACGCCTGAAAGGCCCAGCTTATGCCCCTGTCTCCTGAACAGATTGCCGACATCGAAGCCGCCCGCGCCACCCCCCGCCTAACCCTGCGCGCGGTCAGCGAAGGGATGGAAAGCCACCTGTACAAAGCCTATCCCGTGCTCGATCACGGGCTGGTACGGGTGATTGACTATATGGGCGACGATGCGGCCATCGTGCAGGCGGCACGGGTCAGCTATGGGGCGGGCACCAAACACGTGCAAAACGACGAAGGGCTGATCCGCTATCTGATGCGGCATTGGCATTCCACCCCGTTTGAAATGTGCGAGATTAAGCTGCACATCAAATTGCCGGTCTTTGTAGCGCGCCAATGGATTCGTCACCGCACGGCCAATGTAAACGAATACTCGGCGCGCTATTCGATTTTGGACCGAGAGTTTTACATTCCCGAACCCTCGCAATTGGCCGCGCAGTCGGTGGTGAACAACCAAGGGCGGGGTGAAGTTTTGCAGGGCGAAGAAGCCGCCCGCGTGCTGGAAATGCTGAAACGCGATGCGGCGACATCCTATGACCACTATGAAGAAATGCTCTCGCAAGAAGGCCAGCAGGGCTTGGCGCGCGAATTGGCGCGGATGAACCTGCCGATGAACATTTACACCCAGTGGTATTGGAAGGTTGATCTGCACAACCTGTTCCATTTCCTGCGCCTGCGGGCCGACAGCCACGCCCAATACGAAATCCGCGTTTATGCCGAAGAGATGTGCCGCTTGGTCAAAGACTGGGTGCCACTGGCTTACGGCGCGTTCGAAGATTACCGCATGGGTGGCGCGACGCTAAGTGCCAAGGCCTTGGCCGTGCTGAAACGGCGGTTGGCGGGGGAGGCGGTGGACCAAGAGAGCAGCGGCATGAGCAAGGGGGAATGGCGCGAGTTTATGGAGGTTTTGGGGTAGGGGGGAGCCTACCGCCCCGATTTGTGTAAGATGATCGCACGCATAAGTTATAACTTTCGATATTGATTTCTATCATAAAGTATGAAAGCATTTATTCTATAGGAATAGTCTTCCGCCGACGCGGAGCGACGTTGAATGGAGTTGAAATGTGAAGGATAGAGTTTTCACAATTTTGCATCTTAGTTTGGCAGAGCACACCCAACCAAGTCTCCTAGCCTTCAAGGGCAACAGGGAAAGTTGGCTCCGGCACGCGCTCAGTGAGCTACCCCCCGAAAATCGGACAGTGACGGAAGCTATGATCTGAGCTTTGCTGGTCTCCAAGAATGAGGAGATCAGACTATGAAGAAACGCAGGAACCATGACGCGGGGTTCAAAGCTCGTGTTGCGCTGGAAGCCGTGAAGGGCG
>CAMAYO010000068.1 GCA_945862465.1 Pseudorhodobacter antarcticus
GACATCGGGGTTCAAGGCGGCTTGACGCGACAGGTAGGGGGCCAAAGACACAAAGGCCAACAGCAGAAAGACGAACAGAAACGTAAACACAAACGGCTCTGACCGCCCCGCCCCGCGCAAGCGGCGCACCACACGGCGCGGGCTGTGCCAGCTTTCAACGATGTCAGAGGTCAGCGCCATCAGCTTTCATGCCTTGCAAGCCAAGTTTCCAACCCTGCGCGAATGTCTTCGGCAATCGCTTCATCTTCAATTTCAGCAATCGTGTCGGCCAGAAAGGCCAAGATCAGCAAGCTTTGCGCCGCCCTTAGCGGCACCCCGCGCGAGCGCAGATAGAACAGCGCTGTGTCGTCAATCGCACCCGAGGTTGAGCCGTGGCTGCATTTGACATCGTCGGCGTAAATCTCAAGCTCTGGCTTGGCTAGGAACTGGCTGCCATCATCCAGCAGCAGAGCTTGGCTGATTTGATAGCCATCGGTCTTTTGCGCGCCTTTTTTCACCAAGATCTTGCCCTGAAACACGCCCACCGCGCCGTGTTTGAGCACCTTCTTGAAAACTTGCCGGCTTTCGCAGCGTTCAGCGGCGTGGGTGATAAACACCGTGTCGTCGTGATGAAACGCCCCGTCGCCCATTGCAGCGCCGGCGATATGGGCCTTGGCATTGGGGCCGGCAAAGGTGATCACCGCCTCGTTGCGTGTCAGCGCGCCGTCAGCGGTTAGGGTGAAAGATTTAAAAAGCGCCTCGCCCGCCAGATGGGCGAAGATATGGGTGACGGCGCGGCGACCCATATCGCGGCCTTGGGCGCGGATGTGGTGGAAGCGGGCGGAGGTGCCCAAATCAACCTCGATCACATGGTTCAGCCGTGCGGCGGCGGGGCCTTGTTCCAGCAGGGTCAGTTCGGCCCCAGCGTCCAGCTTGATCACATGGTGCAAGATTGCATCGGTCAATTGATCGCGACGAAGGTAGGTGATGGACAGCGGCTTTTGCGCCTTGCCCGTCACGTGGATCAACAGCCCATCCGTCGCGTAAGCCGTGTTCAACGTCGCCCAAGGCCGTGCAATCGGGGTTTGCCCAAGCGCTTCCAATGCGCCGTAAGCGGTTTCTGCCCAATGACCATCAGGCGCATTGGCCAGCCTAGATATTGTCACCCCCGCTAGCGCCAGATCGTCAGAGGCTGCGGCATCAAACACGCCGTCCACAAAGACCAACCGCACCGCATCCAAAGCGCCAAACAGGGCTGCATCGTCATCAACCGCCAAAGCCGCAGGCAAAGCCACGGTTGCATTCAGCGCCGCAGGGTCGGTGTACTGCCAATATTCATCGCGCTTGCTGGGCAAGCCCATGCCTGCCAGTCGCGCCATAGCCGCCTCGCGTGGCGCAGCCAGCTCGCTGGGCCGCGCCAACCCCGCCAAGCGCTGCATCAGCGCCTCGGCCTTGACTGACACTGCGCCCATCACTTCACCTCTGCCAGCAGATCCGCATAGCCGTTGTTTTCAACTTCCAACGCCAATTCCGGCCCGCCGGTTTTGATGATGCGGCCTGCGGCCATGATATGCACCACATCAGGTTTGATATGATCCAGCAGGCGCTGGTAATGCGTGATCACCAAAAAGCTGCGACCGGCCGAGCGGAGGGCATTCACCCCTTCGGACACCAGTTTCATCGCATCGACATCCAAGCCGGAATCGGTTTCATCCAAGATGCACATCTTGGGTTCCAACATGGCCATTTGCAGGATTTCGTTGCGCTTTTTCTCGCCACCCGAAAAGCCCACGTTGACAGGGCGCTTGAGCATCTCGGCATCAATCTTCAGGTTTTTGGCCTTTTCGCGCACCAGTTTCAGAAAATCGCCCGCTGAAATTTCCGGCTCGCCGCGCGTTTTGCGCTGCGCATTCAAAGCGGTGCGCAAGAAGGTCATGTTGCCCACACCCGGAATTTCGACCGGATACTGAAAGGCCAAGAACAAACCTTGAGCGGCGCGCAGTTCCGGGTCCATCTCTAGCAAATCAGCGCCGTCCAGCGTGGCGCTGCCATCGGTGACGGTATAGCCATCGCGGCCCGACAGAACGTAAGACAGCGTCGATTTGCCCGACCCATTCGGCCCCATAATCGCGTGAACCTCGCCAGCCCCAATCGACAGCGTGACGCCCTTAAGGATTTGCTTATCCTCTTCTTCCAGTTTCACGTGCAGGTTCTTGATCTCAAGCATTCTTTTGGTCCTTAACGCTGGTCGCAGCGGGCAAATGTTTGGATGGGCTTAGCCCACCGATCCTTCAAGGCTGATGGCCACGAGGCTTTGCGCCTCCATGGCGAATTCCATGGGCAAGGCTTGCAGCACTTCGCGGCAAAAACCGTTGACCACAAGGGCTACGGCCTCTTCCTCGCTCATCCCGCGCGAACGGCAGTAGAACAACTGATCTTCATCCACCTTGGAGGTGGTCGCTTCGTGTTCCACCCGCGAAGAGGTGTTCTTAACCTCGATATAAGGCACGGTATGGGCACCGCACTGATCACCGATCAGCAGGCTGTCGCATTGGGTGTAATTGCGGCTGTCGGTGGCCTTGGGGTGCATGGAAACCAAGCCGCGATAGGTATTTTGGGCGCGGCCCGCCGAGATCCCCTTAGACACAATGCGCGACTTGGTGCGCTTGCCCAAATGGATCATCTTGGTGCCGGTGTCGGCCTGTTGGGCATTGTTGGCGATGGCAATCGAATAGAATTCCCCTTGAGAGTCATCCCCGCGCAGGATGCAGGATGGATATTTCCAAGTGATCGCCGACCCTGTTTCCACTTGCGTCCACATCACTTTGGCGCGGGCTTCGCGGCAATCGGCGCGCTTGGTAACAAAGTTGTAAATCCCGCCACGACCTTCTTCGTCGCCCGGATACCAGTTTTGCACAGTGGAATATTTCACTTCGGCATCTTCAAGGATCACCAGTTCCACCACAGCGGCGTGCAACTGGTGGGTGTCGCGCTTGGGCGCGGTGCAGCCTTCAAGGTAGCTGACATAGGCCCCACGGTCGCAGACTATCAGCGTGCGTTCGAATTGACCGGTGTTTTCGGCATTGATGCGAAAATAGGTTGATAGCTCCATCGGGCAGCGCGTGCCGGGGGGGATGTACACAAACGACCCATCGGAAAAGACCGCACTGTTGAGCGTGGCAAAGAAGTTGTCAGTGGGCGGAACCACCGAGCCGAGATATTTGCGCACCAGTTCGGGGTGGTCTTTGACCGCTTCACTGATGGAACAAAATATCACGCCAGCTTTAGCCAATTCAGCCTTAAACGTCGTGCCAACCGAAACGCTGTCAAACACCGCATCCACAGCCACCCGCCGCTCGCCTTCGGGCGCTTCGACACCGGCCAGTAAAGCCTGTTCTTTCAACGGGATGCCAAGCTTTTTATAGGTGGCCAAAAGCTTAGGGTCCACCTCGTCCAGCGACTTGGGTTTGATGGCCATGCTGCGCGGTGTGGCGTAGTAATACTGATCTTGATAGTCGATCTTGGGATAATTCAGCATAGCCCAATGCGGTTCTTCCATGCCCAACCAACGGCGATAAGCGGCCAAGCGCCACTCCAACAGCCACTCAGGCTCACCATTCTTAGAGCTGATCAGACGGACGATGTCTTCCGACAAGCCCTTGGGGGCATAATCCATCTCGATATCGGTGGCCCAGCCGTATTTATAGGCCCCCATCGAGGCGACGGTTTCAATCGTCTCACGGTCCACGCCGTCGCGCACCTCTAACTGAGGCAGGTCAACTTCGACATTGGCCATGATCTTTTCCTTCACCCTCAGTGCCTTGCGGCGCGTTCTTTAAGTAAACCGCGCAAGGATGCGCTTGTATTCCCGGCCCCAAGCTTCGGCAAAGCGCAGAACCTCATCTTCCGTATTGGTGGGCCCCAGCGAAATGCGGATCGCTTGGCCTGCCAAAGTCTCGTCATAGCCCATCGCCTGCAGCGTTTTGCTGGCCCGCACCTTGCCGCTGGAACAGGCCGACCCCGCCGAGATAGCAAAGCCCGCAAGGTCCATCACCATCACCTGCGTCTCGCCTTTCCAATGGGGCGCGATCAGGCAAAGCGTGTTCGGCAGACGGGCTGCGCTATTCCCGACAGAAATAGTATTAAATCCCTCAAAGGACAACGCCTGATTTAGAGTATTTCTAAGTTCGGCAACCCGCTCCCACACACCATCGGTCAAATCCCGCGCCGCAGCCTCGGCCGCAGCGCCAAATCCGGCGATGCCGATCAGGTTTTCTGTGCCAGCGCGGCGCCCCATTTCTTGACCACCGCCTTTCAGCACGGGGTCAAAGTCGACCCCCCGCCGCAACACCAAAGCGCCAATGCCTTTGGGCCCGCCCAGCTTGTGAGCCGATACCAAACCCATCTGACAGCCAAGCCAATTGAACGCCAAGGGCACTTTGCCAAAGGCTTGGGTCAGGTCTGACACGGCCAAACCTTCGGGCACGGCCTGCAAAACACCCGTTTCTGAATTGGCCAGTTGCACCGCACTGCGCGCAGGGTCAGCCACAGACACCCTGCCCTGTTGATCCACACTCAAATCCCCCAAGCACCACGCCGCCACCGCATCATGCTCTATCCCCGCACAATGCAACCCGCGCCCTGCACAAGCCATCGCTGCCGCTTCCGTCGCACCCGAGGTGAAGACGATATCCGCCCCCTCGGCCCCTAAAGCCGCCGCCACCTGCGCGCGCGCGCGTTCGATCAGCCCTTTCGCGGCCCGCCCCTCGGCGTGCACGGATGAAGGATTGCCCACCACATCCATGGCCTGTGCCATAGCCACCCGCACCTCTGGGCGCAGTGGGGTGGTGGCGTTCCAGTCAAGGTAAGCGCGTTTTGACATCGATCTTGGTCCAACAATTCTTAAGGGGGCCAGTTTTAAGGTAACGGGGAGCCAATAGGCCCCAACATCCTTAATCTTCGTCCACCACAGCAAACAAAGCCGGCACCGCAGGACAAGGCTGCATTTCATTACGGATCACATCGGATAGGCGGGTTTGGTGCAAGAACACATAGACATGCGCCGAAAGCCCCTCCCACAAGCGGTTGGTCAGGCTTTGCGCCCGTGTGCCCGAAACCCCGCCATGCGCCCCAGCGCCCGCGCGCATCGCATCGACGTTTTCTTCCACCGCTGTCAAAATTTCGGACACGCGAATATCTGAAGGCGTGCGCGCCAGCTTATAGCCCCCACCCGGCCCCCGAACCGCTTCCACCAAACCCGCGCGGCGCAGTTTGACGAACAACTGTTCCAGATAGGGCAAAGAGATATCCTGCCGTTTGGCAATCTCGGCCAAAGACATCAGATCATCGGGCTTATCGGCCTGCACCTCAGCCAAGGCCAGATCGGCCAAGGCCACCATGGCATAGCGGCCTTTGGTGGAAAGTTTCATAAAATTGTAATCCCATTGACGTAGGGCGCTGCGGACATTACCTCAAGCCGGAACGCAAGGTGGCGCTGGGCTGCCTTGGGAATGGCTTTAGTTTATCTGACCGATTTTGTCAACAATCGGCCCGATCCACAGGCCCAAGACTGGACGTTAGACAATGCCCGAAGTGATTTTCGCAGGCCCGGAAGGGCGTCTTGAAGGCCGCTACCACCCGCAAAAAGATCGTGATGCCCCCATCGCCATCGTGCTGCATCCCCACCCCAACTATGGCGGGACGATGAACAACAAGGTGGTCTACAACCTCCACTATGCCTTTTATCGGTTGGGCTTTTCGGTTCTGCGTTTCAACTTTCGCGGCGTGGGCCGCAGCCAAGGCGAATATGATCTGGGCATTGGCGAATTGTCAGATGCTGCCAGTGCGCTGGATTATCTGCAAACGATGAACCAAAACGCCAAGCACTGCTGGGTTGCGGGCTTTTCGTTTGGCGCGTGGATCGGCATGCAGCTTTTGATGCGCCGGCCAGAGATCACTGGCTTCATCTCGGTCGCCCCGCCGGCCAATATGTACGACTTTACGTTCTTAGCGCCCTGCCCCGCCTCTGGCCTGATCATCAACGGCAGTGCCGATAAGGTTGCCCCGCCAAAGGATACGCTGACGCTGGTGAACAAACTGCACGAGCAAAAGGGCATCACAATCACCCATGACGTCGTCGAAGGCGCGGATCACTTCTTCAAAGACGAAGAAGCGCATATGAACCCGATGATCAACACCGTCTCAACCTATGTCAAACGCCGCTTGGGCGAGGTGACGCGCTGATGAGCGGGGGCGGGGCTGACGCAGATACCCGTCTAACCGCCCAATTTGCTTTTCTGAACGAGGCGGATCGACTGAAATCGGTGCTGCGCGCCACAACCTTGGTCGACGGCTCGCGGCGCGAGAATTCGGGCGAGCACTCTTGGCATTTGGCGCTTTACGCCATGGCCCTGGCCGACCAAGCCGCCTCTGATGTGCGGATTGACCGCGTGATCCGGATGCTTTTGCTGCACGATCTGGTGGAAATTGACGTGGGCGATGTGCCCATCCACTCTGCGGGGGGGCAGGCCCATGGGTCAACCGCCACCCACGACGCCGAGGCCAAAGCCGCCGCCCGTATCTTTGGCTTGCTGCCACCGGATCAAAGCGCTGCGTTTTTGGCGCTGTGGCAAGAGTTTGAAGCAGCCCTTACCCCCGACGCCGTCTTTGCCAAAGCGCTGGACCGCGTGCAGCCCGTCATGGCCAACCTGATGTCAGGCGGCGGCACTTGGGTGGAATACAACGTAACCTCTGACCAGCTCGACACCCGCGTCGGCAGCAAAATCGCGCGGGGCGCGCCAAAGCTGTGGGATTGGGTTAGGGCAAAGACGCGGGCCTATTTCGGCACCGTCTAGCACTGTCATTTTTTGCCACTTAGCGGATCTCTATTCGTTTTTTTCGACAGCCTTTCTTTTTGCATCCCTGCCCCCAATTCCTGCACCATGGGGGCCACCAACATCTGCATCAACGCCAGCGGCGTATCAGGCAAAGTTTGATCCGCTAAGGGCGTGTCGCGGTGGGGAATGGGTTCAAGAAAAAGCGTGCTTCGGGCAAAGTAGCGCTGCGCCACAGAACGGTTCCCATCAGCATGGGAAAAGATCACATCCAGCCTTTGATCATAGGTCAAAAGCAATTTTGAAACCTGCTTAGGAAGCTGCGCGTCGACGCGGGCGATGGCTTTCTCGAAGACAGCCCGCTCTATCCTGCGCATGGTATCAAGCGGCAGATGGCGTACAAACTCTGTCATCATGGGGCTAAGTGAGGAATTTATGGTCAAGAATGGCCCAAAACCGGTCAAATCTGAGATACCCAAGAGACGAAGAAACGCTGCAATTGGCCCGTCTGGCATGGAAGAGGTTTCAAAGACCGAAACCAAAACAGCGTCTAAGCCGAACACAGCCTCATATCTTCCAAGGTGAGCGGCATAATCAATCCAAAAAAATCGATCACGCTGCGCAAAAAAGTCATCAAATGTAAGATGGGCAAGACGTGGGTTCCATTGCCACTTCACGTTCTGCAGATACCAGCTTTCAAGCCAAAGGTCCTGCCTGCGCAGGCTAACGACAATCTTCACCTCAAACATCTTCTGCAAACCCGCCAAGATGGATGGGTCGGCGATCAGCGAGATATCTTCATCGCTCAGGATCACGGCATCTACGGGCACAGAGGCTTGCTCAACCTGCCTTAGCAAATCGATTGCAAAATCAGCGGCGGAAATCCCGCCTGAAACAATTTGTTCGATCTGGGCCGCATGGCGTGGCGCAGAATAGGGATACAGATAGCCGTGGGACAACAAGACCTTTTCATTGTCGCGCAGGAATTTCTGAAGCGACGATGTGGCCGTGCGATGCACGCCAATGTGCAAGAAAAGTTTACGCATCAAAATAGCTCCGGATAAAAATACTGCACTCTTGATGGCAGATGATGGGAAGACTGCCAAGATAGGCTTTCGGCGGCATCTTAGCTTGTATACTTTCGCATACCGTCTTTTCTTCTCCCGGATTTTCCAGTATACAGCCTGCAACCTCTGCAGTCTGAAAAGGGCCTGACATGACCAAAATCAAAGTGGCCAATCCCGTTGTCGAGCTTGACGGCGATGAGATGACCCGCATCATCTGGGACTTCATCAAGCAAAAGCTGATCCTGCCCTATCTCGACATTGATCTTAAGTATTACGATCTGGGCATCGAAGAGCGTGATCGGACCAATGACCAGATCACCATCGATTCGGCGGAAGCCATCAAGACGTACGGCGTAGGCGTCAAATGCGCGACGATCACGCCCGATGAACAGCGCGTGGAAGAGTTCGGCCTGAAGCAAATGTGGAAGTCGCCCAACGGCACGATCCGCAACATTCTGGGCGGCGTGATCTTTCGCGAACCCATCATCTGCCAAAACGTGCCCCGCCTTGTTCCGGGTTGGACCAAGCCGATCGTCATCGGCCGCCACGCTTTTGGCGATCAATACCGCGCAACCGACTTCCACTTTCCCGGTGCTGGCAAGCTGACGATGAAATTCGTGGGCAACGATGGCACGGTGATTGAACGTGACGTGTATTCCGCCCCCTCGGCGGGCGTTTACATGGGCATGTATAACCTTGACGACAGCATCATCGACTTTGCCCGTTCTTCGATGAACTACGGCTTGCTAAAAGGCTGGCCCGTGTATCTTTCAACCAAGAACACAATCCTAAAGGCCTATGATGGCCGCTTTAAGGATTTGTTCGCCAAGGTCTATGCCGAAGAATTTGAAGACAAATTCAAGGCGGCTGGCATCCATTACGAACACCGCTTGATCGATGATATGGTCGCATCAGCTATGAAATGGTCTGGCGGTTATGTCTGGGCCTGCAAGAACTACGACGGCGATGTGCAGTCTGATACTGTGGCGCAAGGCTTTGGCTCGCTGGGCCTGATGACCTCGGTTTTGATGACCCCCGATGGCAAAATTGTCGAGGCCGAGGCCGCCCACGGCACCGTCACCCGCCACTACCGCCAGCACCAGAAGGGCCAGCAAACCTCGACCAACTCGGTGGCCTCGATCTTCGCTTGGACAGGTGGCCTCAAGCACCGCGCCAAACTGGATGACAACGCCCAACTGATGCGCTTTGCCCAAACCTTGGAAAAAGTCACAGTCGATGCGGTTGAAGATGGCTGGATGACCAAAGACTTGGCCCTGCTGGTTGGCCCTGATCAAAAATGGCTCACCACCATTGGCTATCTGGAAAAGGTCGACGAATACCTGAACAAAGCGCTCGTCGGCTGACCCTTTCATGCGTGTCTAAATATCCCGGGGGGTCCGGGGGGCTGGCCCCCCGGCTTTGGCGTGATCGGGGGGGGCTGGCCCCCCGGCCTTTTCATTTGGAACGCCTCTGGCTTTCCAATCGCAAACCCTGTAAGGCCCTCGCAACCGCAGAAAACCGAAAGAGACCGCCCCGATGGAGCTTCGCAACATCGCCATTATCGCCCACGTCGACCATGGCAAAACCACGCTCGTTGACGAGCTTTTGAAACAATCCGGCTCGTTCCGCGAGGGGCAGCAAGTCTCTGAGCGCGCGATGGACAGCAACGACATCGAGCGTGAGCGCGGCATTACCATTTTGGCCAAATGCACAAGTGTCGAACATGACGGCATCCGCATCAACATCGTCGACACCCCCGGCCACGCCGATTTCGGTGGCGAGGTGGAGCGGATCTTGTCGATGGTTGACGGCGTGTGCCTGTTGGTTGACGCCGCCGAAGGCCCGATGCCACAGACCAAATTCGTTCTGGCCAAGGCCCTTGCTTTGGGCCTGCGCCCGATTGTGGTGCTGAACAAGGTAGATAAGCCCGACGCTGAGCCCGAACGCGCCTTGAACGAAGTGTTCGATCTGTTCGCCAACTTGGGCGCCACCGACGAGCAGTTGGATTTCCCCCATATCTACGCCTCGGGCCGCAATGGCTGGGCCGATATGTCGCTGGACGGGCCGCGCAAGAATTTGGACGCGCTGTTTGACATGATTGTCAGCCATGTGCCCCACCCCAAACAAATCGCGCGCGTCGATGAACCTTTCCAGATGCTTGCCACCACTTTGTCGGCAGACCCCTTCATTGGGCGCATTTTGACGGGCCGTATCGAAGCTGGCCGTTTGACAGTTGGCACGCAGCTTAAGGCCATGACCCGCACCGGCGAGCGGATTGAAGCCTTTCGCGTGACCAAAGTTCTGGCCTTTCGCGGGCTGAACATGACAGCGGTGGACGAAGCTTTGGCGGGTGACATCGTCACCGTGGCCGGCATGACCAAAGCCACCGTGGCCGATACGCTCTGCGACCCGTCGATCGACGTGGCCCTGCCTTCCCAACCCATCGACCCGCCCACCATCACCGTCACCTTTGGCATCAACGATTCGCCCCTTGCAGGCAAAGACGGCACCAAGGTGCAATCGCGCGTGATCCGCGAACGTCTGATGCGCGAGGCGGAAGTGAACGTGGCCATCAAGGTTGCTGACACCCCCGGCGGCGATGCGTTCGAAGTCTCGGGTCGTGGCGAATTGCAGATGGGTGTTTTGATCGAAAACATGCGCCGCGAAGGGTTTGAACTGTCAATCTCGCGCCCGCGCGTGATTTTCCGCGAGGAAGGCGGCGTTAAGCAAGAGCCGATTGAAGAAGTCACCATCGACGTTGATGATGAATACACCGGCCCCGTGATCGAAAAGCTGACCGGCCCGCGCAAGGGCGATCTGATCGAGATGAAGCCCGCAGGTGTGGGCAAAACCCGCATCATCGCCCATGTGCCTTCGCGTGGTTTGATCGGCTATCACGGCCAATTCATGACCGACACGCGCGGAACTGGCGTTTTGAACCGCGTTTTCCATGGTTGGGCTGCGCACAAAGGCCCGATTGAGGGGCGCCGTCAGGGTGTTTTGATCTCGATGGAAACTGGTGTTTCGGTGGCCTATGCCATGTGGAAGCTGGAAGATCGCGGCCACTTCTTCATCGGTGTGCAAGAGCAGATTTACAGCGGCATGATCATTGGCGAGCATAACCGCGACAATGATCTGGAAGTGAACGCGCTGAAGGGCAAGCAATTGACCAACGTGCGTGCTTCGGGAACCGACGAAGCCGTGCGCCTGACCACGCCGGTCAAGCTGTCGCTGGAACAGTCGATTGCCTATATCGACGATGATGAACTGGTCGAAGTGACGCCCAAGAACATCCGGATGCGCAAACGCTTCTTAGACAGCAACGACCGCAAGCGTCAATCGCGCAGCGGGCAGTAAAAGAAAGGCCGCCCAAACGGGCGGCCTTTTTCTTGGCACGTGGGGCGGTGGATCAATCCGCCTCTTCCACCACCATCAATTCCCGCTCTGCGGCACCTTTGGCAAAAGACATCGCCTCTTGATAGGCTGCTGAGTGGTAGCATTCGACCGCCTTTTCAAGGCTTGGAAACCGCGCAACCACGTTGCGCGGGCGGTCCTTGCCCTCAAGTTGAACATAACGGCCAGCACGGGCCAGAAAAACCCCGCCGTGCGCTGCAATGGCCACAGTGGCGCGTTTGGCATATTCGCCGTAAGCCACGGGATCTGTGACAGTCACATGGGCAATCCACAAAGCGCTTGGCATCTTACGCCTCCAAAGCGGCGTGAACCGCTTTCAGTGCTGCCTCTGCCAAGGCGATATCCTCGCCCCCCGCCTGCGCCATATCGGGCCGCCCGCCACCGCCCTTGCCACCCAAAGCGGCAGAGGCAGCTTTGACCAGCGTCACAGCGCTGATGCGCCCTGTCAGATCGGCGGTGACACCTGCCGCGACAGCAGGTTTGGCCCCTGTGTCCGCAATCAAAACCACCGCACCTGAACCAAGTTTCGCCTTCATCTCGTCAATCAGCGCCGGCAAATCTTTGCCCGAAACGCCTTGCAGCACTTGGGCGATCAGCTTGATACCGTTGATTTCCACAATCTCTGGCCCGCCCGATTTGCCCCCCATCGCCAATTCACGGCGCAGGGTTGCAACTTCGTTTTGCAAAGCGCGGCGTTCGTCGGCCAGTTGCTTGACACGGTCGGCGAGTTCGACGGGTGAGGCTTTCAATATCCCCGCGACTTCCATCAACTTCGCATCCTGCGCGCGCAGATGATCCAGCGCTGCTTGGCCCGTCAACGCCTCAAACCGACGCACCCCAGCGGATGACGCACTTTCCGATAGCGCCACAAAGGCCCCGATGTCACCTGTGCGCACCACATGCGTGCCGCCGCACAGTTCCAGCGAATAGGTCTGCCCATCCGCGCCCTTGCCCGATCCGGCCAAGCTGCCCATCGACACCACGCGCACTTCGTCGCCGTATTTTTCCCCAAACAGCGCCTGTGCGCCAATGGCGCGGGCGTCATCGGGCGTCATGATGCGGGTATCGACGGGGGTGTTCTGGCGGATGTATTCGTTCACCTCCGCTTCAACCGTGGCCAGTTCGGCGGCAGTCATCCCCTGCCCATGGCTAAAATCAAACCGCAACCGATCTGGCGCGTTCAAGCTGCCACGCTGGGCCACATGATCGCCCAAGGCGCGGCGCAAGGCTTCGTGCAAAAGGTGCGTGGCCGAATGGTTGGCGCGAATTTGCGCGCGGCGTGTGCGGCTGACATCCAGCTTGGCAGGTTGGCCCTTAAGAACCGTGCCTTCAACAACCTTGGCCACATGAATAAACACCCCCGCCGCTTTACGGGTATCGGTCACTTCAGCAAGGCCGGTTTGCGTGCGGATAAAGCCGTGATCACCCACTTGGCCACCGCTTTCGGCGTAGAACGGCGTTTGGTTGACCACGATTTGCACCGTTGACCCCAATTCCGCTGCGCCAATGGCAGCACCGTCACGGACAAGTGCCTTAATCTCACCCTCGGCGGTTTCAGTGTCGTAGCCTAGGAATTCTGTCACACCATGTGCTTCGGCGAGTTCGAACCAGATATTGGCATCAGACGCCTCACCCGAACCCGACCAAGCCGCCCGCGCTTTCTTGCGCTGCTCGTCCATGGCCGCTTCAAAGCCTTGCACATCAACCTCGCGTCCCTTTTCGCGCAAGGCGTCTTGGGTCAGATCCAGCGGAAAGCCGTAGGTGTCATAGAGTTTGAACGCCGCAGCGCCCGGCAGCGCCGAGGCTTCGGGCAGGCGCGCCAGTTCGTCATCCAGCAGGCGCAACCCACGATCCAGCGTGGTGCGGAAGCGCGATTCTTCCAAGCGCAGCGTCTCTTCGATCAGGCTTTGCGCGCGCGTCAGTTCGGGGTATGCCCCGCCCATTTGGCGCACCAAAGCGGGCACCAAGCGGTGCATCACAGGGTCTTGCGCGCCCAGCATATGCGCGTGGCGCATCGCACGGCGCATGATGCGGCGCAGCACATAACCGCGCCCTTCGTTTGACGGCATAACACCATCGGCAATCAGGAAAGAGGTGGAGCGTAGGTGGTCGGCAATAACGCGGTGGTGGGTTTTGCCCGAACCGTCAGGGTCGGTGCTGGTGGCATGGGCCGAGGCTTCGATCAACGACCGCATCAAATCGGTATCGTAATTGTCATGCTTGCCTTGCAGCAAAGCGCCGATGCGTTCCAGCCCCATGCCGGTATCGATCGACTGCATTTCCAAAGGAACCAAACGCCCATCGGCGAATTGTTCGTTCTGCATGAAGACGTTGTTCCAAATCTCGATAAAGCGGTCGCCGTCTTGATCGGCACTGCCAGGGGGGCCGCCCCAGATGCTTTCGCCATGGTCAAAGAAAATCTCGGTGCAGGGGCCACAAGGGCCGGTCGGCCCCATGCGCCAGAAATTGTCGTCTGATGCGATGCGGATGATGCGGTGATCGGGCAGGCCTGCGATTTTCTTCCAATAGCCTGCAGCTTCGTCATCGGTGTGATAGACGGTGACGCACAGCTTGTCTTTCGGGATGTCGAAGTCTTTGGTCAACAGCTCCCAAGCGAAGGTGATCGCTTGTTCTTTGAAGTAATCGCCGAAAGAAAAGTTCCCCAGCATCTCAAAGAACGTATGGTGGCGGGCGGTGTAGCCCACATTGTCCAGATCGTTGTGTTTACCGCCCGCGCGCACCGATTTTTGCGCCGTTGTGGCCCGTTTGTAATCGCGCGTCTCCACGCCCGTGAAGCAGTTCTTAAACTGCACCATGCCCGAATTGGTGAACATCAAGGTTGGGTCGTTGCGCGGCACCAAGGGCGAGCTGTCGACCACCTTGTGACCGTTGCGGGCAAAAAAATCGAGGAAGGTCGAGCGGATGTCGTTCAGCGTGGGCATGGCGGAAATCGGTCCTATCACAAAGGCGCAAGGGGTTGGCCTCCGTTTAGCCGCAAGGGCCAGTCCTGTCCATTATGAATGCATAAGGCCGCCCGGGGTGGGGCGGCCCTGTCATCCACATTTGGCGGGGATCAGTCGTCCAACACCGCTTCTTGGTCGCCCGGGGCCATCGAAAAATCAAGTCCCGAAGCCGCGCGGATTTTTTCTTCAATCTCTGCCGCCATGGCGGGGTTTGATTTCAAGAACACCTTGGCATTCTCACGCCCCTGCCCGATGCGCTCGTCTTTATACGAATACCAAGAGCCTGATTTTTCCACGACCCCGCATTTCACACCCAGATCGACGATTTCGCCCAGTTTGGAAATGCCCTCACCGAACATGATGTCAAACTCCACCTCTTTGAAGGGAGGAGAAACTTTGTTCTTCACCACCTTCACGCGGGTCGAGTTTCCAATCACCGTATCGCGGTCTTTGATCGACCCGATCCGGCGAATATCCAACCGGACCGAGGCGTAGAATTTCAGCGCATTGCCGCCCGTGGTGGTTTCAGGCGACC
>CAMAYO010000069.1 GCA_945862465.1 Pseudorhodobacter antarcticus
GAAATGCAAGCGGCCATTGAAACGGGCGCGTTTTCGCCCTTCACCGGCCCCATCACAAACCAAGATGGCGCAGAACAGGTTGCAGCCGGCGTCACCTTGGGCGACGATATGATCCTGTCGATGGATTGGCACGTGAAGGGCGTCACCACGCCCCTGCCGAAGTAAGAGGTAAGCATGGCCCCGCTGTTGCAGCTTTCTGGCGTATCCAAACGCTATGGCGGGGTGCAAGCCAATTCCGGCATCGATCTTTCGGTCGATGCCGGAACAATCCACGCGATTTTGGGCGAAAACGGTGCTGGCAAATCCACACTGATGAAGCTGATCTATGGCGTGGAACGTCCCGATGAGGGGCAGGTGTTCTGGCAAGGGGGTGCGGTTGCCCTATCCAGCCCGTCTGATGCGCGCCGTTTGGGCATTGGCATGGTGTTTCAGCACTTTTCCTTGTTTGAAACGCTCAGTGTCGTGCAGAACATGGCCCTGATTGTGCCGGGGTCAAAAACGGAACTCGCCACGCGCATCCGCGATCTTGGCGCAGCCTTTGGCCTGTCGGTTGACCCGCAAGCCATGGTGCATTCGCTTTCGGTGGGCGAACGCCAAAGGGTCGAGATCATCCGCTGCCTGCTGTTGAACCCCAAACTGTTGATCTTGGACGAGCCAACATCCGTTCTGCCGCCGCAATCTGTCGCCCTGCTGTTTGACACGTTGCGTGCGCTGCGGGCCAAGGGCATGGCGATTTTGTTCATCAGCCATAAGTTGGAAGAAATCCGTGAGTTGTGCGATTGCGCCACGATCCTGCGGCAGGGCAAAGTCACAGCCCGCCTAGACCCGCGCCAAGGCACGGCCCATGAACTGGCCACCTTGATGATCGGCCGCCCCATGCCGCCCCCCGTGCATCCCACCCCGCATGGGTTGGGAGAAGAGCGGTTGGCCCTGTCCAACCTAACCTTTGCCAATGAAGACCCGTTTGGCGTGTCACTGAAAGATGTCTCGCTTTCGGTGCGGGGCGGGGAAATTCTGGGAATTGCGGGGATTTCGGGCAATGGTCAGCAAGAATTGGCTGCGCTGATATCTGGCGAGATTGCATTGAAATCAGTCGCTTCTGCTGTGACCTTAATGGGGCAGCCTGTGGGCAATCTGGGCGCTGCCGCACGGCGCAAGCGCGGCTTGGCCTTTGTGCCCGAAGACAGGCTGGGGCGCGGGGCTGTGCCGGATATGTCACTGGCCGACAACGCGCTGCTCACCGCCCATTCCCGTGGGCTGGTGCAAAACGGCTTTATCAACCGCAAGGCCGAACGCGCCTTTACCGCTGATTGCATCGCGAGGTTTGATGTGCGCACGGCAGGCCCGCAGGCGGAGGCTGGATCCCTGTCAGGCGGCAATTTGCAAAAGTTCATCATGGGCCGCGAGATGATGCTAGAGCCGTCTGTGCTGCTGGTAGCTCAACCGACTTGGGGTGTGGATATCGGCGCTGCCTCTGAAATTCGCCAGCGGCTGGTTGCTATGCGCAACGCAGGGGCGGCGATTGTGGTGATCTCGGAAGAAATCGACGAGCTGTTTGAAATCTGCGACCGCTTGCAGGTGCTGCACAAGGGGCACCTGTCGCCCTCGCAGGATGTGGCGGCAACAAGCGTCGAACAGATCGGCACCTATATGATCGGGGCTGCGGCATGAAGATCACCTTTGAACGCCGCACCGCCCTGTCGCGGCCTGTGCTGTTTGCAGCCCCCGTCATCGCCTTGGGCCTTGCCATGCTGACCAGCCTGATCCTGTTCGCCGCCTTGGGCAAACCTGCGGGGCAGGCGCTTTATTCGCTGCTGCTGGAACCCTTTGTGGGCTGGTACAATATTTCGGAAGTCTTGCTGAAGATGGGGCCTTTGATGCTGATCGCCCAAGGGCTGGCAATTGGCTTTCGCGCCAATGTGTTCAACATCGGGGCGGAAGGGCAGCTGATCATTGGGGCACTCTTTGCCAGTGCTTTGCCAATCTATTTTCCCGAAGGATCATCGCCCCTGATGCTACCCGCCATGATCGCGCTGGGCGCTTTGGGTGGGGCCGCATGGGCGGGGATTGCGGCAGGGCTTCGGGTGCGGTTCAACGCCAATGAAATCCTTGTCACCTTGATGCTGACGCTGATCGCCACACAGGTGCTGAACTATCTGCTGCTTGGCCCTTGGAAAGACCCCAATGGCTTTAACTTCCCCCAAAGCGTGATCTTCCCTGATGCGGCTTTGCTGCCCATTCTGCTGTCGGGCACACGGGTGAATATCTCGGTTCTGGCGGCGCTGCTGCTCAGCGCTTTGGCCTATGTGATGATGCGCCACCGCTTTGCGGGCTATCAACTGCTGGTCGGTGGCCTTGCCCCCCGCGCCGCCCGCTACGCAGGCTTTACCGAGGCGCGCGCCGTATGGGTCAGTCTGCTGGTGGGCGGCCTCATGGCGGGCCTTGCTGGCGCTTGTGAGGTGGCTGGCCCCTTGGGGCAATTGCAACGCTCAGTCTCTACGGGCTACGGATATTCGGCCATCATCGTGGCCTATCTGGGCGGGTTGAACCCTTTGGGGATCGTGGTGTCAGCCTTCCTGATGGCGGCGCTGTTTATTGGCGGCGACAACGCCATGGTGTCAGCCGATTTGCCGGTGGCTGCGGTGTTCGTGTTTCAGGGGCTTTTGCTGGTCTTCTATCTCGCCAGCCTGACCTTTATCCGCCATCGGGTGATCTTCAACTGGGCGGCGCGCGCATGACGATTTTGACCTTCATTCTGGCCGGAACTTTGGCTGCCGCCACACCCTTGCTTTTGGCCGCTCTTGGCGAGTTGATCGTGGAGCGCGCAGGCGTTTTGAACCTTGGCATCGAAGGCATGATGGCCCTCGGCGCGGCTGTGGGCTTTGTGGTGACCTATCACACCCACAACCCCGTCTTGGGCTTTGCTGTGGCGGCTTTGGCGGGCATGGCGCTGTCACTGGTCTTTGCAACGCTGGCCTTGGGCTTTATGGCCAATCAGGTGGCGGCGGGGCTGGCGATTGGGGTGCTCGGGCTGGGGCTGTCCTCGCTGATCGGCAAGCCGTTGGAGAGCCAAACGCTAGACGCGCCGGGCAAGCTTTCGATACCGCTTTTGGCCGATCTGCCGGTGATCGGGCCGCTTTTCCAGCAGGATGTGGTGGTCTTTCTGACACTGGCCTTGGCCGTGGCAATTTGGGCCGTGCTGAACCATTCCAAACTGGGCCTGATCATCCGTGCGGTTGGCGAAAATCCCACCGCCGCCCGGGCGTTGGGCTTTCGCGTGCTGCGCATCCGTCTTTTTGCTGTGGCCTTTGGTGGGGCGATGGCGGGGATGGCGGGGGCCTATGCCTCGACCATTTACACGCCGCTTTGGGCTGATGGCATGATCGCGGGGCGCGGGTGGATTGCGGTGGCGCTGGTGGTCTTTGGCACTTGGGCGGCAGGGCGAACCGCCTTTGGCGCGCTGCTGTTTGGCGCGCTGTCTTTGGGCGGGCTTATTGCGCAGGCGGCGGGTGTGGCGCTGCCCTCGCAGCTTTTGGCATCTTTGCCCTATGCGGTGACGATTTTGATGCTGGCGGTGATATCCTCGAACCGCCGCAGGATGCGGTTGAACACCGTGGCCTCTTTGGGCCAGCCTTTCGCAGGCTAAGCCCGCAACAAATCAGCGGCTTTGCGCTGTAACGGCTTGATACTTTGTTGAAAGATGGTGGGCGATCCTGGAATCGAACCAGGCACGAGTCGCCTCGGCGGAGTTACAGTCCGCTGCCACACCTTGTAGCATATCGCCCACTGAGGCTGGGGAATATCCAAGGGGCAGGGGGGCGTCAAGGGGGAGCTTGCAGAAGGTTTCAGCTTGCACCACAGCCCAAGCCGCGCCAAATGGGGCAGAAAGACGAGGGCACCATGACTGGCTATAGCGGCAATACCAAACCCACTTGGGTGGTCGACAAAGAACGCACCAAACGCGCCGAGGCGAAAGAGACGCTGTGGCTGTTTGGCATCCACGCCGTGCGCGATGCGCTGTTGAACCCCAACCGCGAAAAGCTGCGCCTTGTCTTGACCAAGAACGCCGCCGATCGTTTGGCCGATGCGCTGCCCCATGCGGGGATTGAGCCCGAGATAGTCGATCCGCGCAAATTCCAAGTGCCAATCGCGGAAGATTCGGTCCACCAAGGCGCTGCGATGGAAGTGCGCCCGCTGAATTGGGGCAAACTGGAAGATGTGTGCATCTCTGGCAAAGGCAATGCGCTGGTTGTTTGCCTTGACCGCGTGACCGATCCGCATAATGCCGGCGCCGTGCTGCGCTCGGCCGAGGTGTTTGGCGCGCGCGCTGTCATAGCGCCGCGCCACCATTCCGCGCCAGAAACCGGTGCCTTGGCCAAGACGGCATCGGGTGCTTTGGAACGCCAACCCTACCTGCGGGTGACCAACCTGTCTGATGCGATGAATACGCTGCGTGAGATGGGCTATGTGCTGATAGGCCTAGACGGCGAAGGCAGTGTCACGCTGTCGCAAGCCATGACCGATGCCGGCACGCGGGCTGTGGCGATTGTGATGGGGGCCGAAGGGCCGGGCCTGCGCGAAAAGACGCGCGAAACCTGCGATGTGATAGCCCGCATCCCCTTTGCTGATGCGTTCGGCTCGCTGAATGTGTCCAACGCGGCGGCGATTGCGCTTTATGCGGCCTCGGTGCGCTAGGCAGCGCTGAATGGGGTTCAGGCCTAAAATCTGTCAAATTAAATGGGTTGCCCTTTAAAGTTGCGGTGTTCAGGCTACCTAAGGATCAGAGGTTGGTCCGGAATGCCACTTCTTTCGCTGTCCCTTGTTCCAGACTGGCACCCGAATTAAGGTTCGGGTGTCTTTTTATGTGGAACCAAGCATGACACAAGACGCCCTCGTGGCCCGTATCTTGACCCAAACGAAGGTGATAGCCTTGGTCGGCTGGTCGCCCAAGCCCGACCGCCCCAGCCACCGTGTCGCGGCCTATCTGGTTGCGCGCGGTTATCGCGTGATCCCGGTCAACCCCGGCCAAGTGGGGGTCGTGACCGCGTGGGGAGAGGGGGTGCGCGCCGCTCTTTCTGACATCACCGAGCCTGTCGATATGGTCGATATCTTCCGCGCCTCAGCAGAGGTGGGGGCTGTGGTGGAGGAAGCCATCAATCATCTGTCGGGCCGCCGCGCCATTTGGATGCAACTGGGTGTTGTCAACGATGAGGCCGCCCGCGCTGCCCGCGCGGCAGGGCTTGACGTGGTGATGGATCGCTGCCCCGCGATCGAAATCCCCCGTCTGGGTCTTTGACCTTTTCCTGTAGTCCCAAAAACGCCACGGCGGTGCTGGGTGTGAAACGCCGCTTTCGATGCGGCGCAAAACCTGAAGCCCCCACTGGCAGACAAGTCCGCTTTGCGCTAAGGCGTGGCAATCCCAATAAATGGAGCCCGCGATGAAAGCCGCTGTCATCACCTTCCCCGGATCCAATTGTGACCGTGATTTGGCTGTGGCCTTTGAAAAGGCTGGGTTTCAGGTGGCGCGCGTCTGGCACAAGGACACCAACCTGCCGCTTGGCACCGATGTGGTGGGTTTGCCCGGTGGCTTTTCCTTTGGCGATTACCTGCGCTGCGGGGCGATTGCGGCGCAATCGCCGATTGCTGCGGCCGTGGTGGCCCATGCGGGGCGGGGCGGCTTTGTGCTGGGCGTGTGCAACGGTTTTCAGGTGCTGACCGAAATGCGCCTGCTGCCCGGGGCTTTGATGCGCAATGCAGGGCTGAAATTTGTCTGCCGCAGCGTGGGATTGCGGGTGGCGACCACCGATGCGGCCTTCACGGGGGCTTACGGTCTGGGGCAAGAAGTGACACTTCCCATCGCCCATCACGATGGCAATTTCACCATTGATTCTGAAGGTTTGAAAGCCCTGCAAGACCAAGACCGCATCGCCTTTACTTATCTGTCCAATCCCAACGGGGCTACGGCCGATATCGCGGGTATCCTGTCGCCCAATCGGCGGGTTTTGGGCATGATGCCCCACCCCGAACGTGCGGTCGAAACGGCACAGGGCGGCGTCGATGGGGCGGCGCTTTTTGCCAGCTTGATGGGCGGGATGGCGCTGGCCTGACAGCGTTGATTTTGCTCGTACTTGAGGTGGCCTGACCTGCGGATTAGGTTGCGTCATGGCTGAAACACCTGTGATCCCCGCAAGCCCGCCCGCGCAAGCCGATAGCCCTGCGCGCACATCGGTTTGGGTCAAGGTTGCGGTCGCGGCGCTGATCATTTTTGCTTTCGGCGTGGTGCTGATCACCAACCGCTGGATGACGGAAGGCTTCACCGAAACCACCCGCAACAAGGCCGAACTGCGCCTTGCGCTGTACAGCGGCAACGTGGTGTCGGAATTGCAGCGCACCTCTGTTGTGCCTTTGCTTCTGTCGCGCGATGCCACGATATCTGATGCTTTGATCAAGGGCGATTATGCCCATGCCAGCCAGCGCCTGATCCAAGTGCAGGCCGATATCAGCGTGGCCTCGATTTTGCTGTTGGACACCGAAGGGCGCACCGTTGGCGCCACCAATCGGATGCTCTTGGGCACGCCTTACAACAAGGCACCCTTCTATACGCAAGCGATGCAATCGGCCGAAACCGTCTTTTCCACCACCCCGCGCGAAGGCGGGGGGTATGAGTTCACTTATAGCCAACAGGTCTTTGCCGAGGGCAAAGCGCTGGGCGTGATTGTTGTGGCTGTTGATCTGATGAAGTTCGAACGCGCTTGGGCTGCGTTGCAAGATTTGGTGCTGGTGACGGATGGGGAAGGCAAGGTGATCTTGTCGACCGAACCGCGCTGGCGCGGCAAGCCAGTGGAACAAGCCATCGCAGCCCCCGTCAGTCCTTCAGCCCTGAATGTTGCGCTGAACAGGGCCATCTTGGTCACCTCAGATCTGACCCAAAACCACCCCGACGCCTATGTGCGCGGCGTGGCCGTGCTGCGCACCGATAACCGGATGATTTTTCGCGGTTGGCACATGGCCAGCTTTACGGCCTATGATTCGGTGCGCGAACGGGTCAACGGCATTTTGGCGCTGGAAATCATGGGCTTTGCCATTCTGGCAGCTTTGACCTTTTACCTGCTGTCGCGCCGGGCATGGTCGCAGACCCTGTCCTTTCGGCGCGAATCGCTTGAGTTGCGCCAATTGAACGCCCGCCTGCAACGCGAAGTGGCCCAGCGCGAAAAAGTGCAAAAAGATCTGGCGGTGGCCGAGCAGACCTTGGCGCAGTCATCCAAACTCGCGGCCTTGGGCGAAATGTCGGCGGCTGTCAGCCATGAGTTGAACCAGCCCTTGGCGGCGATGAAAACCTATCTGGCAGGTGCGCGCTTGCTTTTGCAGCGCAAACGCGCGGAAGAGGCGCTATCCTCGTTCCAGCGGATCGACGATCTCATCGACCGCATGGGGGCCATCACGCGCCAGCTTAAGTCTTATGCCCGCAAGGGTGGCGATGCTTTTGAACCGGTTGATCTGCGCCAGTGCTTGTCGTCGGCCCTTGCGATGATGGAACCGCAACTGAAGCTGCGCGTCGTTAAGATCACACGTTCCGTGCCAAGGACTGCGGTGATGGTGATGGTGGACCGATTGCGCTTGGAACAGGTGATCATCAACCTTCTGCGCAATGCGCTGGATGCCACCAAAGATGCCCGCGAACCGATGATCGACCTGACCCTTTCTGCAGACGATACGGCCACGCTGACAGTGTCCGACAATGGACATGGCATCTCTGATCTGGAGAACCTCTTTGAACCCTTCTACACCACCAAAAAGGCGGGCGAAGGTGTGGGGCTGGGGCTTGCGATCAGTTCGGGCATCATGACTGATTTTGGTGGTCGCTTGACCGCCCGCAATGGTAGCCCGCAAGGGGCGGTATTTGAAATGCAGCTTCCAATCTTGGGCCAAGACTTGGCGCAGGATTTGGGGCAAGACGTGAAAGCAGCAGAGTGAGGGTGGCATGGCGCGGGCGATGAAAGTGGCGATTGTGGATGACGAAGCCGATATGCGGCAATCCATCAGCCAATGGCTGGCCCTGTCGGGGTTTGATACGGAAACCTTCGCCTCGGCCGAAGAGGCGCTGAAGGTGATCGGGGCCGACTTTCCCGGGGTGATCGTGTCGGATATCAAGATGCCCGGCATGGATGGCATGGCGTTTTTGAAAAAGCTGATGGGGATGGATTCGGGCCTGCCAGTGATTTTGATCACAGGCCACGGCGATGTGCCCATGGCGGTCGAAGCGATGCGGGTTGGGGCTTTTGACTTTCTGGAAAAGCCCTTCAACCCCGACCGGATGACCGAACTGGCCAAACGCGCCACCCAAACCCGCCGCATGACGCTGGACAACCGCGCTTTGCGCAAAGAATTGTCTGACGGATCGAT
This sequence comes from Pseudorhodobacter antarcticus, assembly GCA_945862465.1. Lineage (GTDB taxonomy): Bacteria > Pseudomonadota > Alphaproteobacteria > Rhodobacterales > Rhodobacteraceae > Stagnihabitans > Stagnihabitans antarcticus_A. The sequence continues at coordinate 8,404 of CAMAYO010000069.1, forward strand.
CTTGATGAAAAAGCTGATCGGCACGAGCCCCGTGATGGAGCGCTTGCGCGAGGACATCCTCGATCTGGGCCAAGCCGATGCCCATGTGCTGATTGATGGTGAAACGGGCACGGGCAAGACTTTGGTGGCCCATGCCCTGCACGCTGTAGGCCCCCGCGCGGGGCGCAGGTTTGTCACAGTGTCTTGTGCCGCTTGGTCCGAAGACCAATTGGCAGCCCGCCTGTTCGGCCCCGCCGAAGATGGCATGATCCCGATGATTGAAGACGCGCGGGGGGGGACGATTTGTCTTGAGGATATCGAGGCCCTGTCCGGCGCCATGCAGGCCCGCCTGCTAGAGTTGATCAACGATCAAGGCACCCCGCCCGAAACCCGCATCATCGCGATCTGCAACCGCCATGCGCCCGACAAAACGCTGGAAGACACGCTGCGCCCTGACCTGTTCTACCGCCTTGGGGCCATGACCATCGTTCTGCCGCCCTTGCGCGCGCGGGGCGAGGATATTTTAACCCTGTTCAACGGCCTGACCGAGCAATTCGCCGATGAATACGGCTGCGATGCGCCCCAAGTGACCGCCCAAGAAGCCGCCCAACTGCTGCAAGCGCCGTGGCCGGGCAATGTGCGCCAATTGGTTAATGTGGCTGAACGCGCTGTGTTGCAGAACCGGCGCGGGTCGGGGTCGATTGCATCGCTGTTGATGGCCGACAACGATTCCACGGGGCCGACGCTGACAACCGAAGGCAAACCGCTGAAAGACTATGTCGAAGCCTTTGAGCGGATGTTGATCGACAACACCATGCGCCGCCATAAGGGGTCTATCGTGGCGGTGATGGATGAATTGTGCCTGCCGCGCCGCACGCTGAACGAAAAGATGGCCAAGTATAACTTGCAGCGGCAAGATTACGTCTGATCGACGTTTAGCCGAACTGGCTGAGCGCAGGCAGATGTTCGAGCAGCCAGTAGGAAAACTGCGAAAAGCCGCCGGTCAGCATAAGCAGGCCAATGGTCCACAGCATCAGGCCCATGATCTTCTCGATCCGCTCCATATGGCGCTTCATCAGCGCCATTAGGGGCGTCAGGCGCGGGAAAAAGGCCGCGACCAACAGGAATGGCAGGCCAAGGCCAAGGGCGTAAACCGCCAGCAACAGCGTGCCGCGCCCAACCGAACCTTCTTGGGCGGCAATCGTCAGGATCGCGCCCAGTTGTGGGCCGATGCAAGGTGTCCAGCCAAAGGCAAAGGCCAGCCCCAGCACATAGGCCCCCATGGCAGACCCGCCTTTGTCGCCGGCATTCAGGCGGATGTCTTGATCCAGAAAGCGCAGACGAAAGATGCCCAGAAAATGCCCGCCAAAGATCATAACGACAATGGCCGACAAGGTGGCGAAGGTTTGCGAGCGCGCCAGAAAGAACGCCCCAAAGGCAGAAGACGCAGCCCCCATCAGCAAGAAGACCGTCGACAGACCCAGCACAAAGAAACTGGCGGCCAGCAGCGGTTTGCGGCCTGACTTCATCTCTCCCAAACTGATGCCCGACATGTAGGCCAGATAGGGGGGCACAATGGGCAGCACGCAGGGCGATAAGAATGACAAGACCCCCGCCGCTAAAGCGACAAAGGCTGCGGGCAAAAGGCTGGCGTCGAGGATATCTATTCCGAACATGGCGCAGGCTTACCTTGTTTGGTCCCCGCCGTCACCTGCGCAATCTTCACCTTTATGTGGCCTTTGAGAGGCTTGGTTTGTATGACAGGCCAAAGGGGACAGCGATGTGGGATGAGGTTTTGGATTGCGAGGGGCTGCTTTGCCCGCTGCCGGTGCTGAAAGCTCGCAAGCGGTTGATGGCAATGCGCGTGGGCCAAGTGCTGTGCCTGCGCGCCACCGATGCTATGGCCCGCATCGACCTGCCGCATTTTTGCACTGAGGCTGGGCACAGCTATTTGGGCGCGGAGGAGGACGGAAACGTCACCCTGCACCTGATCCGCGCCGGCGCTTAAAGAAAACGCCCGACAGGGATGCTGTCGGGCGTTTGATCTTTAAAGCGTCAGTTTAGCGGCCGAGTGACCACCACCCCTTGCGCTTGGGTTTGTTGGGATCCTCAGGCTCTGCCGCAGGGGCGGCTGGTGCAGTTTGTGCTGCAACATCTTCAGGATCAGCGCGCAACACGGGCTTAACATCTGCCACTGCAGGTTCTGTAACCCCAGGGTCAGCGGGGAAGGTTTCCGCCGCCACAGCCGCTTTTCCGCGCGGTGTGCGGGTGCGGGCGGGCTTGGGGGCAGGTTCCACCCCTTCGCCGGGGGCTTCCACGGCGGCCTTGCGACGCGATGCGGGGCGTTTGGTGGCAGGTGCTGCCACTTCGGCCACGGGCTCTGCGGCGGGTTCGGCTACAGCTTCGGCCACAACTTCAACCACAGGGGCCTCGGCCACAGTTTCGAGGGCTTTCGAAGACCGGCTGCGCGAGCGGCGCGGGGCCTTTTTGGCCTCGGCATCAGCGGCAGGAGCGGCCTCGGTTGAACCAGCGCCTTCGGCATCAGATGCCACAGCGGCCGGCTCAGACCCGTCTTGGTCCACGGTCTCGCCCGGTTCGCCTTGACCAGCCCCAGCGCCACCCTTCTTCTTGCGACGACGACGGCGTTTTTTCTTGCCCGGAGTCGCCGGATCGGCAGAGCGGCCATTGGTGGTGGCGGTGCTTTCACCCTCGCCCTCATCTTCCGCATCATCGGTTTCGTCGTCGATATCCTCTTCCACGATATCGTCGTCTTCTTCTTCAAGCACCGGCGCGCCCATGAGGCTGGCGTTGCCAGAGATGACAGCCGCCGCATCTGGCACGACGCGCGTGGCAGTCTTGAACTTTTCAAGCAAGAAATCAGGGCTGATCATCATCGGATCCGCCTCGATCCGCACGGCCATGCCGTAGCGGGCTTCGATCACGGCCAGATGTTCGCGCTTTTGGTTGAACAGGAAGTTCACAATCCCAATCGGCGCTTTCAACAGCACTTCTTTTGACCGCTTGCGCGCCCCCTCGTCTTCCAAAGCGCGCAGCACTTGCAGGCCAAGGCTATCGTCGGAGCGGATCAAGCCCGTGCCATGGCAATGCGCGCAGGGCTGGGTCGTTGATTCTAGCATCCCCGGACGCAAGCGTTGGCGCGACATTTCCAACAGGCCAAAGCCCGAAATCCGCCCGATTTGAATGCGGGCGCGGTCGGTTTTCAGCTTGTCCTTGATGCGCTTTTCCACCGCCAGATTGTTGCGGCGTTCTTCCATGTCGATGAAGTCAATCACGATCAACCCAGCCAAGTCGCGCAAGCGCAACTGGCGGGCAATCTCTTCGGCGGCTTCAAGGTTGGTTTTCAGCGCGGTGTCTTCGATCGAGCCTTCTTTGGTGGCGCGGCCAGAGTTCACGTCGATGGCCACCAACGCCTCGGTCACGCCGATCACGATGTAACCGCCCGATTTCAGCTGAACCGTGGGGTTGAACATACCCGCCAGATAGCTTTCGACCTGATAGCGCGCAAACAGCGGCATCTGGTCATTATGGCGCTGCACCACTTTGGCGTGCGACGGCATGATCATTTTCATAAAGTCTTTGGCGGTGCGGTAGCCTGCTTCGCCTTCGACCAAAATCTCGTCAATCTCGCGGCTGTAAAGATCGCGGATCGAGCGTTTGATCAGATCGCCCTCTTCGTAAATGGCGGCGGGAGCCATCGATTTCAGCGTCAGTTCGCGAATCTGCTCCCACAGACGCATCAGATATTCGTAATCGCGGTTGATTTCCGGCTTGGTGCGCTTGGCACCCGCCGTGCGGATGATCAGGCCAGCGCCTTCCGGCACTTCCAATTCTGACGCGATTTCTTTCAGCTTTTTGCGGTCAGTGGCGACAGTGATCTTGCGCGAAATGCCACCGCCACGCGCGGTGTTGGGCATCAGAACGCAGTAGCGACCGGCGAGCGATAGATAAGTGGTCAGCGCTGCGCCTTTATTGCCGCGCTCTTCTTTGACAACCTGCACCAGCATGATCTGGCGCACTTTGACCACTTCTTGGATCTTATAGCGGCGGGCGCGCGGCTTGCGCGGGGCGCTGATTTCTTCCTGCACATCCTCTTCGGCGATGGACTCAATTTCGTCATCGGTTTCCGAAGCGTGGTCGATGGCGCGGAAGGGGGCGTCGCCTTCGGCGGGCTGTGCATCGTCGTGGCTGTGGGCGTGGTCATGGTCGTGATGGTGGTCGTGGTCATGCGCCGGAGCGGCTTCTACAACCTGCTCGGCCACGGCTTCGACACCAGCGTCAGCGACTTGGCCGTCTTCGGCGGCCGTGTCCTCTGACAGGTCGACCACATCCATGCTGCCATAACTGGACGAAGCGGGCGCGCTTTCCACCTGATCGCGGTTTTCCACGCGGGCGGGTTGCGACCGCTGGCGCTGCGCAGGGCGGCTGGAGCGGCGATTGTCCTCGTCATCCTCAGCCCTAGCAAAGGCGCGCTCTTCATCGAGCAGGGCTTTGCGGTCGGCGACTGGGATTTGATAGTAATCGGGGTGAATTTCGGCAAAGGCCAAAAAGCCGTGCCGATTGCCGCCGTAATCAATAAAGGCCGCCTGCAACGAGGGTTCAACCCGCGTCACTTTGGCCAAATAGATGTTTCCGGCAAGCTGGCGCTTGTTTAGGGTTTCAAAGTCAAATTCTTCGACTTTGTTTCCGTCCACCACAACAACGCGAGTTTCCTCTGCGTGGGTGGCGTCGATGAGCATTTTCTTAGACATGGTGTTCCAATGCCGCGCGGCCTTGCGGGGCCCGGTGGCGATGTGCCAGTGCGGGACAGACCAAGAAACGGGCGGCGTGTTCGGGCGAGGGGCAGCGCATGCGAAAGCGCGGCTATGCCCAATAGGCAGCCCTCGACTTTCACCAATGTTGACGCGCGCTTCATCGCGGTTCTCTTCCAGGCCCCGGACGGGCCTCAATGAAATCCCAGTAAATCAACGACTTGCTGGGCAACTCTCCGGTCTTGCGACCGATCCGACTGACCGCCGTTTCGGCGCCGATAAGAGGCGCCAGAGCGGGTGGCCAGAGAATGCTTGCGCGAAGCTAATCGCGTGGCTCCACTTAAGGGCAAAGGGCGGGCAAATACAATGGCCCATTTGTGCAGGAAGGCCGGTTTTTGCCCGTCAGGCGCATTTGTCCTGCAAGGTGGTGAGCACATAGACCCTGATGGCCGAGGCAAGGCCAACATCGCCGCGTTGCGCGTCTATGCGCGCCGCCAAATCGTTGAGAGACTGGTGCTGATCTGCAGCGATTGCCCGAAAGGCCAGCCAAAACGCCTGCTCTAGCGACACGGATGTGCGATGCCCGCGCAGGGTTAGGCTGTGCTTGACGGGGCGGCCTGAAGGGGTGGTTTGGCTCATGGTGGGCCTTTCTCGATCTGCGAATAGTCTGCCATGATCTGGCCCGATGCCGCAACGTGCGCCTTTAAGGCGCGTCCGTTGCCCCCAGTTTTTTGCCATCAAGCGCTGCCTTGGCCTTGGCGGCTTCGGCGGCTTCACGCCCTTTTTGCGCCTTAGTGCGGCCTGATTTCATCGCCGCAGCATCGCCCGCCAAGCGGCTTTCCTTGCGGGCCACCGCTTTGCGAGCTTGGCGTAGGTTTAGGAGTTCCGCCATCAGCCTTTGGGGCCTACCATGTCTTCGGGCCGCACGATGCGGTCGAATGTTGCGCCGTCTACATAGCCCAAAGCAATCGCCTCTTCGCGCAGGGTCGTGCCGTTTTTATGCGCGGTTTTGGCGACTTTGGTGGCGGCGTCATAGCCAATGGTGGGGGCAAGGGCTGTCACCAGCATCAAGCTTTCTTTCATCAGCTTTTCGATGCGCGGAATGTTGGCTTGGGTGCCCACCACCATGTTGTCGGTGAAAGATCCCGAAGCATCACCCAAAAGTTGCATGGATTGCAAGACGTTATAGGCCATCATTGGGTTGTAAACGTTCAGCTCAAAATGCCCCTGCGATCCGGCAAAGCCCACGGCGGCATCATTGCCCATGACATGGGCGCAGACCATCGTCAGCGCTTCGGCCTGCGTGGGGTTCACTTTGCCGGGCATGATCGACGATCCAGGTTCGTTTTCTGGCAAGATCAACTCCCCCAAGCCCGAACGCGGGCCAGACCCCAACAGTCGCAGGTCGTTGGCGATTTTGAACAGGCTTGCTGCCACGGTTTTCAACGCGCC
>CAMAYO010000070.1 GCA_945862465.1 Pseudorhodobacter antarcticus
GCCCTTCACGGCTTCCAGCGCAACACGAGCTTTGAACCCCGCGTCATGGTTCCTGCGTTTCTTCATAGTCTGATCTCCTCATTCTTGGAGACCAGCAAAGCTCAGATCATAGCTTCCGTCACTGTCCGATTTTCGGGGGGTAGCTCATCTGGGTATTGTGCTTACGGCAAGGGTACAGGAGCCATGAAGGCTCGATGCTGTTTTTTCCGCTAAGGAAGTTATGAGTGTTGTACGGGCATTTTTTAAGTGAAATAGGCCAGCTTGTGTGGTATCGATTATTCACAATAAACGATGCTGGTAGAAAATGGAGGGCTTTATGATTGATAAGTTTTGGTCTTTGGTAGGAGTTATTTTCTTCGGTTCTATTCTGCCAATAATGTACTTTTCGACGATGAGTTCGGGAGATGATGTTATTTCTGTACTTGCTGTAAAACATGGAGTTTGCAAAACGATTGATTCATGTGGCGATTCGTAGAAACAGGTTCTGGCTGAACGTATCATGGAAAATACAGAATATTCGAGTTTACGACAAATACAATGGTGTTTAGGAGCAGATACATGGGCAGAAGCAAGGAGTCGCAGGCGAGGTTTGGCGACTGGTATTTGGATGGATACCGCATACCTGTTTTGCCCAGACAAATAGTTTATAATTTTGCAAAATTTGAATGTAACTAGATTAAAGGTTAAATTAGTCACTATTTTTTGAAACACTGAATAACCAAGTGTTATGATGGTTTCGCTCGTCTGCCCAACCAGGCAACGGGTTTGATCACTCACCGAAACTTTGCAGGTTCTTTGCCTTCTCTTTCGGCAACGGCAGATACTTGGCATAAAACTGTTCGATCTGATCGACCGAGGTCTCAGCATTCTTGGCAAGGTTGAAGATGTTCACTTTGCCATGGCTATTGATGATCCTCATACAAATCGCCGTATGACGCAAGGATTACAGCAAATGCGCCTTGCCATTGGGTGCATCATGCCGAAGCTGATTTTCAATTTGCCTTGCGCCAATCCCATGGCATTTGAAACTCTCCCGCCCAAAGGCCCAAGCTATTTGACCGCGCGGTGCGTTCTGCTGCAACATAGTCTTGTGAATAATGCACGTAGGCAACGGCCAAACCCTGACCCACCAAATAGGCACCAAGGTCTTGGCTTTGAACGAAGCATTGGGCCACGATGCGCTTATAGCGGTCCATATCCTTTTTCACACAAGACACCGTTTTGCGGCCGATCATTTTATAAAGCGCATTGGCGGCCACTTGCCCGCAGCGATAGGCTTGCCCCGTAGCGTCATTGCACAGCTGTTTTGATTCCGGCGCGTCAATGCCAAATAGACGGAACCTTTGGCCGTGAATGTCGATTGTGTCGCCATCAATCACAGACGTTATGCCTACATAGGCAGCATCTTCGGGTTTATGACAGTGATATTGGCCGGTTTTTCTATCATGATGGCACCCTTTTGCATCAAGCCCACCGGTATGGGCTATGGCAGGGGTTATCCCTAAAAAAAGCAGTATGATGGCCCATTTCAGCATTGGTCTTGTCCCAAGGTGGTCTTAGGACATCAAAGCAATCAGGGTCTTGCGTCAAATAATCTTAGGTGAAGAAATCTTATCCAAAGAGTGCCTCATGGAGTGATTGGATTTATGAATAGGCTTCTGGCTTTACGTCTGCCAAGTTTCCTGCGCCCAATGGGATTTGATCGCGGTAGGGGGCGTTGACGAAAGCGCCATGCAAGATCGTCGCAGGGTTGCCCTGACCGTCTGTTGCTTTAAAGATATCGATAAAACGCCAATCCGGTCAGCCCTGCGGCCCAGGTCAATATCGCCATCCTTACCCATGCTGACGGCAAGCGTTTGGCAATGCGCACGGCGATGAAGCCGCCTGTCACGGCCCCTGACATCATGATCAGAGCTGGCAGCCACCGGATCAAACCAGAATGAATGAAAATCACAATCGCGACCAAACTTGACAGGCTGGTTGTGATGTTGCGCACGGCGTTGCCTTGATGCAGCGTCATTTGCGAGAATATGCCGTAAATGGCAAAAAGAATTTTCCCCATGCCCAAACCAAAATAACCGCAATAGATATAAACGCAAAACTCTAGCGTCAGTTGCAGCCACACCCATCGTTCGCGGTCAAATTGAGGATAGCTTTCGATTTTTGCTTTCAAGCGTGGACCCAAGGCAAAGGTGGTTGTGGCAAACAGCAACAACCAAGGCACCGCCGTTTGAAACGAGGCTTGTCCTGTTAGTGTTAAGATCAAGGATCCCATCAGCCCGCCCAAAGCCGACATGAAAAGCCTAAGGCCCAGATGCTTGCGGACCGATTTCAACTCGTTGCGATACAGATATGTGCCCACCAAATTGGCCGGCAGAACCGCAACAAAATTGGAAGCGTTGGCCTCAATTTCGGTCATTCCCGCCGCCATAAGCAACGGAAAGGTCATAAATCCTGCGCCGCCGACGATCACATTTATGATGCCCGCCAAAAGGCCGCCGCAAAATAGCAGGATCACTTCGCCAATGCCCATCGCCTCCCCTTGAATGCGTGCGCCACCATGGAAGGGGCAGATCATGGACGCAAGGGGTTGTGTGGGCTTTGCAAAGCGTACGGGGCAGGGTTTAGTCATCGGCATCATCACCGATTCCCAAGGGCTGCCATGACCAATACCGAAATTCTGCGCATAGCGCCCTTTCACTTAGATCAAATGGCAATCGATTGGGTCACGGCCACCAAGGCGCAGATGACGCTGACCGAAAAGATTGGTCAGCTTTTTGTCTTCCATTCGATGGGCCAAGACCCTGATGAATTGGCAAAATTGGCGCAGCTTGAACCTGCAGGCATCACGCGCAATTTCTCGGCCGATCTGGCTTATGAGGCGCAGTTCATCGACACCTTGCAAGGGGCGGCCACAGTGCCCCTGTTTATTTCAGCCGATCTAGAGGGCAGTCGAATGTCGCTGCCCGTGGGCACCCAAGTGCCCAATCCGCTGGCCTTGGCGGCGGTGAATGACATTCAAGCCAGCCGCACCATTGCCCGCATCATGGCGCAAGAGGCGCGGGGCATCGGGATTAACTGGTCTTTCACGCCGGTGATCGACATCAATCACGCCTTTCGCAGCGCCATTGTCGCCACGCGGGGCTTTGGGTCCTCGGTTGAGGCGATCGAAGCCCAAGCTTTGGCCCAGATTGACGAATTTCAGTCGCAAGGTGTGGCGGCCACTGTCAAACACTGGCCAGGCGAAGGCTATGACGACCGTGATCAGCATTTGGTTACCACGATCAACCCGCTGACGATGGCCCAGTGGGAGGCGACATTTGGCCGCCTGTATCGTGCGGCGATAGCGCAAGGGGTGATGTCGGTCATGTCAGCCCATATCGCCTTGCCATCTTTCGTTTTGGCCCAAAATCCCGCTGCCGGGGTCGAGGCCTATCGCCCTGCCGCCGTGTCAAAGGCGCTGAACCTTGATTTGCTGCGCGGACAGTTGGGCTTTAACGGGCTGATCGTCTCTGATGCCACGCCGATGGCGGGCTTTGGGTCTTGGGCATCGCGCGATGAAATGCTGCCCGAGGTGATTGAGAATGGCTGCGATATCATCCTTTTTTCCCGCGATGCCGCAGCGGATGTGGCGTTGATCACGGCGGCTGTCGCGGATGGGCGCATCAGTGCTGCGCGGTTGGATGCGGCTTTGACGCGCATCTTGGGGCTAAAGGCTTGGGCGGGGTTGCATAAGGGCGCTGCCAAGGTGAACAAGGCGGCGCTGGCGCGGCCGGAAAATGCGGTGGCGGCGCAAGCCATCACCCAACGCGCGCCGACCTTGGTCAAGGATGTGCAAGGGCTGTTGCCGCTGTCACAGGCCAAGCACAAGCGCGTCTTGGTGGTGACCTCGGGCATCATCGTGCCCTTCTTCCCCCATCCCATACCCTTTGATCTGCCCGAAATGCTGCAAGCCGAAGGGTTCGAGGTGACGCTGCACAGCGCGGGCACACAGCCCTCGTCCACCGATTATGACCTGATGATCTATCTGTTTGGCGAGGAAACTTTGCTGACACGGGGGCGGATTTTTCTGGATTGGCTCAAGATTGTCGGCAATTTCGAAGGGGCGATGGCGCGGCATTGGCATGAGATTCCGACCGTGATGATCTCGTTTGGGTATCCCTATTACCTGTACGATGCGCCCCGCGTGCCCACCTATGTGAACGCCTATGCCACGATGCCCTCGATGCAGCGGGCGGTCGTGGAATGTTTGCTGGGCCGTGCGCCGTGGAATGCCCATAGCCCCGTCGATGCCTTTTGCGGCCTACCAGACGCGAAGTTTTGAGTGTGGGTTTGGCCAATCCATGCCAGTTCCCCCTGCCGTCAGCGCAGCCCCAACCCCGCTCGCATCAGCGTGCGGCGCAGGGGGGTGAACCCGTGCAGCAGGTTTAACCCCGCTGCCCGCAAATCGCGCAGCAAAGGCGCTTCGGCCATCGACGCGCGGTTGAGAGCGTCAATCCCCAAGACACGGGCTGTCACCTCGCCATGTCTGCGGCGGTGGTAGGCTTGCAGCATTTGCGCGCTGCCCAAGGGGTGGGTTTTCGCCAAATCCAACAGGCAGGCCAGATCGGCCAAGCTCATGTTCAAGCCCTGCGCGCCGATGGGCGGCACAACATGGGCCGCTTCGGCCATCAGAGCCACGCGCTGGCCCGCCATAGAATGCGCCAGTTGCGCAATCATCGGCCAGACCATCCTTTTAGACGCCAGCTTCAGCGGACCCAAGATCAGACAAGACCGCGCGTTGATCTCGGCCTCGAACGCCGCCTCTGGCAGAGCAAACAGACGCTGGGCTTCGGCCCCCCGTTCCATCCAGACCACCGCCGAAGCGGGTTTGCCATCCACGTCGGGCAGGGGCACCAGCGTGAAAGGCCCGCCTGAGCGGTGAATTTCGGTCGAGACATTCTGGTGCGGCACCAGATGGGTGACAGCAAAGGTCAAAGCTTTTTGCCCATAGCGAAAGGTTTTCACCCCAATGCCTGCCGCCGTGCGCATGGTCGAATTGCGCCCATCTGCCGCCACGACCAAGCGTGTCGCGACTTGACTGCCGTCTGACAAAGTTACCAGCGCCTCATCATCGCGCGTGACAAGCGCCGTGGTTGAAACACCTGTGCGAAAGGTGACATTGGGCAATTCTTCCAGACGCGCCAGCATTTCGCGACGCAAAAGCCAGTTGGGCAGGTTCCAGCCAAAGGGTTGGTCGGACACTTCGCCCGCATCAAAGTCTTTGATCTGGCGGGGTTCTTGCAGCTTGCCACCCGCATCGACGATCCGCATGATTTGCAAGGCCGCCGCTTGGGGGGCCAAGCGCTGCCACAGGCCCGCAGCCTCTAGCACGGCGATAGAGGGGGTCAGGAACGCCGTGGTGCGCAGATCCGCCCCGGGGGATGTGGCATCGGTCACGGGCGGGGTGGGCTCAATGCACAGCACCTCAAACCCCGCCGACCCAAAAGCCGCCGCCGCCGTCAGGCCCGCCACGCCGCCGCCGGAAATCAGGATGTCTGTTGTCTTGCGCATGAGACGCCTCCGTTCCCAACATATCTAAGGCGCGAGCGGGGCAAAGCGAAGGGGTCAGATCACTTTGGACAAAAAATGCGCCAGATCGTCGGTGTGATGGTGGATATGCAGGGCCTTTAGGGCTTTCGGGGCCACATGAACCGTGCGCATTCCCATGGCATGGGGGGCCGATAGGTTGCGCGGATCATCCTCGAACATTGCGGACTTTTGCGGGTCAAGCCCGTCAGCGGCAAAGATCACCTCAAAGGCAGCGCGTTCAGGTTTGGGCAGAAAGCCAGCCTCCTCAATGCCATAAACCGCGTCAAACAGGCCCGATAGCCCCCGCGCTTGCAGCACCTGATGCGCATAAGGCGCGCTGCCGTTGGTATAAACAATCCGCCGACCTGGCAGGGCTTTGATCGCCCGCGCCAAAGGTGGATCGGTGGGCAGCACGCTAAAGTCGATGTCATGCACTTCGGTCAAATAGGGGGCCGGATCTGCACCATGCTCGCGCATCAATCCCGCCAAGGTTGTGCCGTAAGTGTCCCAGTAATGCTGGCGCAGGCGGTCGGCTTCGGTTGCCCCCACGCCCAATTCGCGCATTACCCAAGCCGTCATCTTCACCTCGATCTGGTCGAACAGGCGAAACTGCGGCGGGTATAGGGTGTTGTCCAGGTCAAAGACCCAAGTTTCGATATGGGAAAAATCATCGCGCATGACGTAAACCTAGCGCGCGTGGGGGGCCACGTCCATGGGTTGTGCCTAACGATCGGCTTCGCTAGGCTTTGCGGTAAAATTGACGGGGGGCCCATGGCCAAAGATGCCTATACACTGATCCTAGAGGCGATTGAGGCGGGCGTTTACAAGCCCGGCGACCGCTTGGTGGAATCTGATCTAGCTGACCGTTTCGGCGTCAGCCGCACCCCCGTGCGCGAGGCGTTGCAGCGCATGGAAACCCAAGCCATGCTCACCCGTGATGGCCGCAGTTTGATCGTGGCATCCCTTGATCACAACCAACTGGCCGAACTTTACGCCGTGCGGACCGAATTGGAGGGCTTGGCCGCCCGCCTCGCCGCACGCCATGCCACCGATGAAGAGGTGCGCGTTTTGCGTTCGATGGTGGCCGAGGATAAGGCCCTGCTGGGCGGCGACCCGCGCGCGCTGTCACGCGCCAACAAGCGCTTTCACAAGCAAATCCACCTTGCCAGCCACAACCGCTTTTTGGTGCAACAGCTTGATCTGGTGCATCGCTCTATGGCGCTGATGACCAACACCTCTTTTGCCGCAGTAGGCCGCGATGGCCCTGCCTTGGCCGAACATGACGGCATCGTGGCCGCGATAGAAGCGCGCGACGGCGACGCCGCTTATCTGGCGCTTAAGATGCACATCTCGAAAGCCTATGAAACACGCCTGCGCGTCGATGCGGGAGAGTTGAAGCTGCGCTGAAGATCGGCGCTTGGTGAAACGCCCCGTGGGGGGTTTTGTCCCAATAAAACGGTTTAACCAGCATCTCATAGGTGGCTTTATAAGCAGCCAAGCTTTGCAGCGAAAAATAGGCGGTCAGTGAGACCAACCATAGGGGCGAAATGTCTTGCCCCGATCGTTTCAATCCCAAAAGGCCCACGGCCAAATTCACCGCCTCGCAGCCGATAAAGAACAGCGTTAGGGCCGTCAGCGCCTGTGAACCCAACGCGCCCGACAAGGGATGGCCGAGCCCTAGGCAAAAAGCCCAGAATGACCATAGCACTGGTGCAAGCAAGGCTTGGCTAATGCTTCCCAAAAACAAAATTTGAAAGCCCATAAACCCGCGCAGCCCCAAATCGCCATACAGCCGAACAGGGTCGCGCATATGGGTCAGGTAGGTCATCATGTAGCCCTTGATCCAGCGCGAGCGTTGATTGACCCAAGGCTGCGCGTGACAGGTGGCCTCCTCCATCGTGGTCGAGGGCAATATCTCGGCGCGATAGCCATGGCGGGCCAAGCGAATGCCAAGATCGGCGTCCTCGGTGACATTATAGGCATCCCAAGCGCCCAGTTTTTCCAGCACTTCGCGTCGGAAGAACAGGGTCGTGCCGCCCAAGGGCAAGGGCATCCCCAAGTACTGCAACCCCGGCAAGATCACGCGGAACCAAGCGGCGTATTCCAGCGTAAAGCAACGTGCCAGCCACGTTTTGGTCGGGTTGTAGAAATCCAACGCGCCTTGCAAGCAGGCGACCTTTGGGCCGCTTTGGGCAAAGCTCCTCACCACTTGGCGGATTTGGTCAGATGCGGGGGCATCTTCGGCGTCATAGACCCCCACGATACTGCCCTTGCATTGGGTCAGCGCGTGGTTCAATGCACGGGGTTTGGTTTTCACGCGGCCCGCGGGGTTTATCACCACCCGCATCCACCCCGGCAGATCGGCGCGCGACAGGGATTGGCGGGTCTGGCTATCATCTTCTTCAACCACCAGAACCACATCCAACAGCGCGCGGGGATAGTCCAACCGCCCCAAGCGCTTGACCAATCGCGCTGCAATGTCGCTTTCGCGATAAAGCGCCACGAGGATAGACACCGTTGGCAAGCGGGCCAGATGGGCAGGTTTCGCGGGCATAGGCGCTTGCGCGCGAAGGCTGGCTATCAAGGCCGCAAGCTTCAGGCCCGTAGACAGCGCCAGCGTTAGGACCGCGCAAATGGTCAAAATCCAAAACAAGGGTTTGATAGCCACCGCCGCCACCACGCCTGCCAGCCCAAACAACCGCAAAGTGGCGGGGCTTGCCTTGCGGTAGGTGCGGCACGACATATCCAACGCCACAGTGGTTTCCGCAGCTTGCGCCAATGCGGGGCCGCGCGCAGCCAGAATACGCGCCTCGATCAACGACGCGGGGGCAAGGCTGGGCAGCACTTGGCCAAAGACCTCCGCCAATTTATGCTTATGGCGCAGAAAAATCTCTGGGCTCGGAGCGGCAACAAGGGTGTCAAGCCCCATGCGGCGCAGTGGCAAAAGGCCTTCGGCCAAACAAAATGACGCGCCTAAATGGTCGATCAGGCTTGGGTCAAACGGCGCTGACAGATCGGCCCGCTCGATCCCCGTCTGTCGGTGCAACGTGGCAAATAGCTGCTCTTCCCCCACCAGCTTTCTGTCCAACAGCACAGTCATCAATCGATGTGCTGGCCCATCCTTTATATAGGCCAGCGCTTCGATCAGGCCGTGGGGTGACACAAGGCCATCGCGCAGCAGGGTGGCTGCCAAACGCCTGTCACTTTCGATCAGCGCCGTTGGGGGCTTGAGTGCTGGGTTGGGGCGGAAAGGATGCAAAACCCGTTGCCCCGCTCCATAGGCAACCGTGGCTGGACGTAGGGTCGACAGGCGCTGTGCAATGGACATGGGGGCCCCCGTGGCCCGGGATGGGCCTTGAGGCAGGATCAATGCCTTAAGGTTAAGATAACCTTAACAAAATCGGCGTTTTGCACATTTTATACAGTTTCTATCCACAAGCCGCTTCCCTCACGGGCCAACCCTTAAGCTGCCCGACGCGCCCGCATGGCTTCGGCGAAACGTTCGAACAGATAAAAGCTGTCCTGCGGGCCGGGTGACGCCTCGGGGTGATACTGCACCGAAAAGATCGGCTTGCCATCCACCGCGATGCCACAGTTTGACCCATCAAACAGGCTGACATGCGTTTCCGACACGCCCTTGGGCAGGGTTTGGCTATCGACCGTGAAGCCGTGGTTCATCGAGGTGATTTCCACCTTGCCCGTGGTCAGGTCTTTCACCGGATGGTTGGCCCCGTGGTGGCCGTGATTCATTTTCACCGTGGTGGCCCCTAGGGCCAAGGCCAGCATCTGGTGGCCAAGGCAAATCCCAAACAGCGGCAGATCGGCCTTGAGAACACCTTGAATCATCGGCACAGCATAGGCCCCCGTCGCTGCCGGATCCCCCGGCCCGTTCGACAGGAACACACCTTCCGGGTTCAGTGCCAGAACGTCTTCGGCTGTGGCGGTGGCGGGCAACACTGTCACCTCGCACCCCGTAGAAGCAAGGCAGCGCAGGATGTTGCGCTTTGCGCCGTAGTCAATCGCCACCACGCGCAGGCCGGGGCCTTGGCGCTTGGTGTAGCCTTCCGGCCAAGCCCAAAGCTGCTCGTCCCAGCGGTAAGATTGCGCGCACGACACATCCTTGGCCAAATCCAGCCCTACCAACCCCTTCCAAGCGCGCGCCTTGGCGACCAACCGTGCAATGTCAAAATTGCCCGAAGGGTCGTGGGCTAGGGCCACATGCGGCGCACCTTGTTGGCGAATGGCGCGGGTCAGGCGGCGGGTGTCTAGCCCGCCAATCCCGATGCGCCCCTTGGCCGCCATCCACGCCACCAGATCGCCCGTGGCACGCCAGTTCGACGGCTCTGTCGGATCCCACTTCACGACCATGCCCGCGGCCACCGGTGTGGCTGTTTCATCGTCTTCGTCGGTGATGCCGGTGTTGCCGATATGGGGGAAGGTAAAGGTCACCACTTGGCCCGCATAAGACGGGTCGGTCATAATTTCCTGATAGCCGGTCATGGCGGTGTTAAAGACCAGCTCTGCCACCGTTTCCCCCACAGCGCCAAAGCCATGGCCGAAGAACAGCGTACCATCGGCCAAGGCCAGACACGCGGTGGGTTTTTCGGCGGGGTTTGGCATGGGGCAACTCCTAAGGGTTTGTGGCGGCAAACGGGCGGAACCTAAGGGCTGTGGCCTTTGGGGTCAAGGTGGGCTGCGTTTAAGAATATGCCGTGATTTCAGCGGGTTGATTTTGCGCGCCTTGGTTGCGCGACGGGCGTGTGGCAGATATGGTGGCGCTCAAGCACAAATGGGGACGAAAATGGCATTGCGCGATGATCTGATGAGCGAGATTAAAGAGGCGATGAAGGCCAAAGCGGCGGATCGTCTCTCGGCCCTGCGGCTGATTCTGAACGGTTTGAAAGAGCGCGAGATTGCGCTGCGCGGTGACGGCGTGGCGATCAGTGATGCCGATGAGTTGGCCGTTCTGGCTAAGATGGTCAAACAGCGCCAAGAATCGGTTAAAGTTTACCTAGAAGGTGCGCGGCAAGACTTGGCGGATAAAGAGATCGCCGAGATCAAGGTGATCGAAGAATTCCTGCCCAAGCAACTGACTGCCGCCGAAGTCGAAGCCGCCATCGCCGCCGCCGTGGACGAAGTGGGGGCCACTTCGGTCAAAGATATGGGCCGTGTCATGGCGGTGCTGAAAGCCAAATACACCGGCTCCATGGATTTCGGCTCTGTCGGTGCCCTTATAAAAGCCCGCCTCGCCTAAGCCCCCCGCACCCCCCTTTCATATGTGCACAAATATCCCGCAGAGGTCTGGAGGGCGCGCAGCCCTCCAGCCTAGCGCAGGGTGACCAGCAAACGCTCAATCTCGCCCTTAAGCGCTAGACGTTCGGCCTCGGTCAAGAACGCCCCCAACTCTACCACCCGTCCGCCGCCTGACAGCGTCAGATACTGCGGCACGGGCCCGTCTGTGGGGTGCAAGGTCAGGCGCAGCCAATGCGGGTTGGCCTGCCAAGCTTGCCGCCGTCCATGCGGGCCGTGACGAGTTAGGGTGACCTCTTCCGCCGACAGGGTCAAATCCTCGGTGATCGCCCGATCCCGCGCATTGCGGGAAAGTGCTGTCCACAAGCCCGCAAGCGCTGCCAGCAAACACGGCAACAGCACCCACAAGCCCGGATGGCCGAGTTGCGTGATCAGGGGCAGGGCCAGCATGATCGCCGTCACCCCGACAAACCCCACAAACCCGCGCGGGCTAAGCGACTGATGCGCCCATAGGTGCAGTCGATGTGGTGCAGACGGCGGGGTAGGGGACCAGTGATAGGGCATTTTGACCAAGGAAAGCTTTGGTCAATCATAGGGCGGCAGACGCCATTTTCCAGCCCATTGCGCACATCAGGGGCAGGCGCGTGCCTGCCCCTGTGCCCGAGGGTGCAGATTACGGCTTGACCAAGGCGGGATTCTTGACGAGCACGGTCGAAAAGACGCCCGAGGTGGCGGTGTCAACGGTCACTTCAACCGCATCCATCCTCTTTTCGCCGGGCACTTCCAGTGCCAGAACATTCGGGGCGTTCAGCGGGAAGGGGCGGGTCTCGCTATAGACGTGGCTATCCCCGTATACCAACAAAACTGGTTTGCCAAAGGCAGCAGAAAGTTCGATCAGTTTGGCCCCGAACTTCATATAGCCGGAAAAGGTCGACCAAGTCTCGTCGCCGCCGATGTTCCAATTGGCCTCGAACATATTGGCCTGAATGCCTAAGACCAGCGCCTTGCTGTCTTTGGCGGCGGCAAAGCTGTCTTCCAGCCATTTCACATTGGCCGCATCGCGTGCCATGAATTCGGTGACGGCAGCCATGTCGCGCACTTCGAAATTGTTGTTTGACCCGGGAACCGAGGCGGTGACAAACATCACGTCATTCAGCGCAAGCCGGGCATTTTCGGGATAACCCTCGGTGGCCATCGAACTCACCTCAACCGGCGCCGCGCCCAAGGTTTTGGCGCTGGCAAAGAAATTGGTGCGCAAAAAGGCCAAACGTTCTAGCGGGTCAAACTCACCGGCTTTCTTGCGGTGGCAATCGGTCCATTCGTTGTCGCCGGGGGTATACATCACGGGTGCAGATAAGGTGTTCAGGTAAGCCAGTTGCGCCAACAGGTTTTCATCCGAACACAAGGTCGATCCAGATTTGATGTCGCCCACATGGATAACAAGCTTGGGCGCGCGGTCGTTTACGGTTTTGATCAGCGCTTCAAATTGCGGATAAACCTCTGCCGGATCGCCGTAAGCGGTGTCGCCCATGGCAACGAAGGTAAAGCTTTCAGCTTGCGCGGCAAAACCGGCGAAAGTGGCAACGCTGGCCAGAAGAAGGGTGCGAAACATCATGTCATCCTTTGGGTGGGAGTGAGCTTTGACTATCGGGCGCGTGGGTGACGGTTGCGCGAAGGTAGGCAGAAAAGATTGTGACTGATCCGTGAAACCGATCAGTCAGTTGGATCCAGGTTCGAAACGTCATTTGTCCACCAGAGCAGCCAAATGTAAAAGGCCCCAGATTACTCTGGGGCCTTTTGATCTTTTGCCTGCAACCCTTAGTGGTTATGGGCGTGATCCCAGTCTTCCCGCTTGGGCAGCTGCTCGAACGTGTGTTCGGGCGGCGGGCAGGGCAGGGTCCATTCCAGCGTGTCGGCGTATTCGTTCCAGTAGTTGTTCACGGTGATCTTCTTGCCAAAGAACAGCGAGTAGAAAATCACCACAAGGAAGAACACGAACGAAGCAAAGCTTAGGAACGCGCCGTAAGACGAGATTTCGTTCCAATAGGCGAAGGCTTCCGGATAGTCGATGTAACGGCGCGGCATGCCCTGACGACCCAAGAAGTGCTGCGGGAAGAAGGTCAGGTTGGCGCCGATGAACATTGTCCAGAAGTGCAGCTTACCCGCCCATTCCGGATACTCGCGGCCCGACATTTTGCCGAACCAAAAGTAGATGCCGGCGAAGATGCCAAACACCGCGCCCAAGCTCATCACATAGTGGAAGTGCGCCACGACGTAATAGGTGTCGTGATACATCCGGTCCACCGGCGCTTGGCTGAGCATGATGCCCGTCACCCCGCCCACGGTGAACAAGAACAAGAAGCCAAAAGCCCAAAGCATCGGCGTCTTAAATTCGATCGACCCGCCCCACATCGTGGCGATCCAGCTGAAGACCTTCACGCCGGTGGGAACCGCGATGACCATCGTAGCCATCATGAAGTAGCTTTGCTGGGTCAGCGACATGCCAACCGTGTACATGTGGTGCGCCCAGACAACAAAGCCCAGAACCCCGATGGCGACCATGGCGTAAACCATTGGCAGATAGCCAAACACCGGCTTTTTCGCAAATGTCGCAATGACATGGCTGATGATGCCAAAGGCCGGGATCACGATGATATACACTTCCGGATGGCCGAAGAACCATAAGATGTGCTGATACAGGATCGGGTCGCCACCGCCAGCCGGATCAAAGAAGGTCGTCCCGAAATTGCGGTCGGTCAGAAGCATGGTGATGGCACCGGCCAGAACCGGCAAAGCCAACAGAATCAACCAAGCAGTGACAAAGATTGACCAAGCAAACAAAGGCACTTTGTGCATCGTCATGCCCGGTGCGCGCATGTTCAGGAAGGTGGTGATCATGTTGATCGCCCCCAAGATCGACGAGGCACCCGACAAGTGAACCGCGAAGATCGCTAGGTCCATGGCGTAGCCGTCTTCACGTGTTGACAGCGGTGGGTACAAAACCCAACCCACGCCCGCGCCCGTGCCGCCTTCACCGCCCGGGGCAAAAACCGACATAATCCCCAAAGCCGAACCAGCCACAAACATCCAGTAGGACAGGTTGTTCATGCGCGGAAAAGCCATGTCCGGCGCGCCGATTTGCAGCGGCATAAAGTAGTTGCCAAAGCCGCCGAAAAGCGCGGGGATTACCACGAAGAACATCATCAAGACCCCGTGGCCCGTGATGATCACGTTCCACTGGTGGCCATCGGGTGTGCAGGTTTGGCTGGCATCGGCCACAAAGCGCAGGCCTTCGGTGCAAAGATATTGCACGCCGGGGTACATCAACTCCATCCGCATGTAGATGGTGAAGATGACCGAGATCAGGCCAACCAGCCCGCCGGTGAACAGATACAAGATCCCGATGTCTTTATGGTTCGTCGACATGAACCAGCGGGTAAAGAACCCTTTGTGCTCATGGTCATGGTCGTGGCCATGGAGGGCTGCGTCAGCCATTGGCGTCTCCCGTGTATTGCGTGTCAGGTTCGGCGCGCGGTCGT
>CAMAYO010000071.1 GCA_945862465.1 Pseudorhodobacter antarcticus
TGCGCGGGAGTGCCTGAAACCGTGGCCTTCGCCCCTGCCCTGTGTGCGGCGGGCGGCAAGGTGGTGATCTTGGGCGTCCTTCCCCAAGGGGCAAAGGTCGAAATCGAACCTTTTGACCTGTTGTTTCGCGAAATCAGCCTGCTTTATTCTTTCCTCAACCCCTTTACCCAAGCCCGCGCCGCTGGCCTCATCGCCAGCGGTTTGGTGCAGGTGGCCCCGCTCATCTCGCGCCAAATTTCGCTGGATCAGGCCGTTAAGGCCATCTCGCAGCCCCCGCTGCCCGATGACGTCAAAGTGCTTATCCTGCCCTAACCCTTTCATTCGTGCCCAAATATCCCGCAGAGGTCTGGAGGGCGCGCAGCCCTCCAGTTCCCCCTTGCGAAGCGCGCAGACCAGCGCCATGGTCCGACCGCAATCCTTGGGTGATATATGTCTGCCGCGCCATTACAATTCCTGTCCCGCCATAAGGATTATCGGCGTTATTTCCTTGGCATGATCCCAATCCAATTTGGCACCCAGATCGAGGCGATTACCCTAGCTTGGCAAGTTTATCACATCGCTCGCCAGACCCGCTCGATCGAGGAAAGCGCCTTTATGGTGGGCATGGTGGGACTGTGCCAATTCCTGCCCATGTTCGCCCTGACACTGTTTGCCGGCAACGCCGCCGACCGTTATAACCGCAAGGCCATCGTGATCTGGGCCTTGTTGGCCGAGGCTGTTGGGGTCTTGGCCCTGACACTTTTGTCCGTGCAACCCGTTCAGGGGCTGATGCCCATCTTTGTGATTGCGGGCCTGTTTGGTGCAGCGCGCGCGTTTTTAGCGCCCGCAGCTTCAGCCCTGGTGCCCATGCTGGTCACCCGCGATGACATGCCAGTGGCGATTTCTTTTTCCACCACCATCTGGATGACGGGCGTCATCGTCGGCCCCTTCATCGGCGGCTTGCTGATTGCAGGCTCTATTCCCTTAGCTTATGGCGCAGCCGCTCTCACTTATGGGGTTGGCATCGCTATGATCTTGTCGATCCGCGCCAATACCACGCCCGAACGCCAAACAGGGCATCCACTGACCCTTGTGGTCGAAGGGCTGTCTTACGTCTGGCAAAACAAGGTGGTTTTTGGCGCCATATCGCTGGACCTGTTCGCTGTGCTTTTGGGCGGGGCCACGGCCCTGCTGCCCGCCTTTGCCACCGATATTTTGCACGTTGGGCCCATGGGCAACGCGCTGTTGCGCATGGGGCCAGCCGTAGGGGGCTTGGCCATGTCCACCTACCTGACCTTCCGCCCGATAAAGCGCAAAGCAGGGGTCAAGATGTTCTTAGGCGTTGCAGCCTTTGGCCTATCGACCGTGGTCTTTGCCTTTTCCCGCTCGTTGCCCTTGTCTTTGCTGGCACTGGCGGTGCTGGGGGCTGGGGATATGATCTCGGTCAATGTGCGCCAAACCCTGATCCAAATCGTCACGCCAGATCATATGCGCGGGCGGGTTTCGGCCGTCTCGGGCCTGTTCATTTCCGGCTCGAACGAATTGGGAGAGTTTGAAAGCGGTGTTCTGTCGCGCTTCATCGGGCCCGTGATGGCGGCGGCCTTTGGCGGGATTGGCACGATGGTTGTTACTGGGGCTTGGGCTTGGATGTTCCCTGCGCTGCGCCGTGCTGACAAGCTCGATGGCACGCCCCATGGTTGACGCCCGCCTGACCAAGGCTGCGGCTTGGATGATGGGATCTGTCATCTCGTTCTCGCTTATCGCCATTGCTGCGCGCAATATTGAAACCGTGCATGACAGTTTTGAAGTGCTGACCCTTCGCTCTGCCGTGGGATTTTGCTTGGTGGTGATCGTGGGCCTGATGACGGGCCGCTTGCACGAGGTGTCCACCCAACGCCTGTCGGGCCATGCCCTGCGTAACATTGTGCATTTTACCGGCCAGAACCTGTGGTTCATCGCCATCACGCTGATCCCCTTGGCCCAAGTCTTTGCGATAGAGTTCACCTCGCCTCTTTGGGTGATCTTACTCTCGCCGATGTTCTTGGGCGAAAGGCTTACTCACCTGCGATTAGGCGCTGCGGCCTTGGGCTTTGCGGGCATATTGATCGTGGCCCAACCGGGGGCTGAGAGCTTAAGTTTGGGCGTCTTGGCGGCGGCGGGCTCGGCCGTGGCCTTTGCGGCCGTGTCGATCATGACCAAGCGGTTGACGCGCGGGGTCAGTGTGATTGGCATTTTGTTCTGGCTGACCTTGATGCAGTTTTTCTTTGGCCTGATCGGTGCGGGCATAGATGGTCACATCACTTGGCCAACGGGCCAAACCCTGCCCTGGCTGGTGCTGATCGGGGTCTGCGGGGTGGCAGCCCACCTTAGCCTAACCTCGGCCCTATCACTTGCCCCCGCTGGCTTTGTCGCCCCCATCGACTTTCTGCGCCTGCCCCTGATCGCGGTGATCGGCGCGCTGTTTTATGCCGAGCCTTTTGATCCTTTCGTGCTTTTGGGCGGAGTGGTGATTTTTGCCGGTATCTTGTTGAACATTCGCGCGCAGATGCGCCTGCCTGCCACCGCATAAACCAGCATGACAGCCCCCGTAACCCAACGCAGCCTGACATTGAAAGGATGGAGCCTGCTGCTCCTTCTTGCCCTCATCTGGGGCGGGTCGTTTACCGCCAACCATGCAGCCTTGACGCAAATGCCTGTGGCGACTGTGGTGGCCTTTCGCGTCACGGGGGCGGCGATCGTGCTTTGGGCCTATATCGCCATAGCCCGCTTGCCCGTGCCAAAAACTTGGGCCTTTGCCCGCAGTGCACTGGTTTTAGGCGTGTTCAACAATGTTGTCCCCTTTAGCCTGATCGTCTGGGGCCAAACCCATATCGCCTCGGGCCTTGCGGGCATCTTGAATGCCGCCACTGCGCTCTTCTCGGTGCTTTTGGCCGCAGCCTTGTTTCCTGACGAACGCTTAGGACCGCGCCGCTTGATCGGGGTGATCTTGGGGTTGGCGGGGGTGGCCGTGGTGATCGGCCCCGATGCGCTGCGGCATTTTGATCTGACCTCGCTGGGGCAATTGGCCATTTTGGGCGCGGGCCTGTCTTATGCCGGCGCTGCAGCCTTTGGCCGCCAAGCCCTGCGCGGCATCAGGCCTGAGGTCGGCGCGGCCGCCATGCTCACCGCCTCGGCCCTGATCATGACCCCCACAGCGCTGATTTTGGGTGGTCTGCCGCCCCTGCCCCAAGGACAGACACTGGCAGCGCTGCTGTATCTTGCTCTTATCGCCTCGGCCCTCGCCTACCGCTTGTTCTACACCATCTTGCAACAGGCCGGCGCTGGCAATCTGGGGCTTGTCACCCTGCTGATCACGCCCTTTGCCATCCTTTTTGGTGCGGTCCTGTTCCACGAAACCCTGCCCCCGCAAGCCTTTGGCGGCGTGGCTTTCCTGACCCTTGGCATGGTCGTGCTGGATGGCCGCCCCCTGCGTTGGCTGAGACATCAATTTTCCGCGTGAAACGCCCGTGCGTTTTCGTTAAACCCGTCTTACCCCCCCGCCTTCTTTGAGGCGGATCTACTCCAAGGGGGGCCGGTGGGTGTAAAACCTCCCGGCTTGACCACAGGACCCAACGCTGATGCTCTACCAATCCGCCCAAGACTATCGCAAGGCCGCCCACAAACAGGTGCTGCTCTTTGGCATGTCGGGCTTGGGCAAGACCTATCTGTCCAACATGATGCGCGGATCGGGCTGGTTTCACTACTCGGTCGATTACCGGATCGGCACGCGCTATATGGGCGAATACATTGCCGACAACTTTAAACGCGAGGCGATGAAAGTGCCTTTGCTGCGCGAATTGCTGATGACGGATTCGGTCTATATCGCGTCAAACATCACGTTTGAAAATCTGGCCCCCTTGTCGACCTATTTGGGCAAACCGGGCGATCCCGCCAAAGGGGGGCTGGCTTTGGGCGAATATCAGCGCCGTCAAGCGCAGCACGCGAAAGCAGAGGTTGCGGCGATGCTGGACAGCACGCGCTTTATCGCCCGCGCGCAGGATATCTATGCCTATCCCCATTTCATCTGCGACACTTCGGGGTCGATCTGCGAGGTGGTGAATGGCGATGATCCGAAAGACCCCGTGTTGCAGGAGATTTCCGATCACCTGCTGCTGGTCTGGATCAAAGGCTCTGACGCGCATCGAGAAGAACTATGCCGCCGTTTTGACCGTGCCCCCAAGCCCATGTATTACCGCCCCGAGTTTCTGATGCAGGTCTGGGACGAATATTTGGCGCAAGAGGGCAAAGGCCCTGACGCCGTCGACCCCGACGCTTTCCTGCGTTTTGGCTATGCCCGTCTGCTGGACAGCCGCCAACCGCGCTATGAAGCCATGGCGCGGTGGGGCGTGACGGTGACGGCCGAGGACGTGGCGGGCGTGGCCTCTCCGGCTGATTTCGACGCGCTTATCGCCCGCGCGCTTGATCGGCGAGCCGCAGACCCCACCCTTACCGCCTAAACGACCCAAAGGTTCCTCATGCCCATCACTTTGCCCGAAACCCTGCCCGCCTTTGACGTTTTGCGTGCCGAAGGGGTTATGGTCATGTCGCCCGACCGTGCCGCAGCCCAAGACATCCGACCGCTGCGCATTGGGCTTTTGAACCTGATGCCCAAAAAGATCCAAACCGAAACCCAATTTGCGCGCCTGATTGGGGCCACCCCGTTGCAGATCGACTTTCATCTGATCCGGATGAGCGAGCATCAAACCAAAAACACCGCCGCCGAACATATGGAAACCTTCTACCGCCCCTTTGCCGAGGTCGAGGCGAGTGGCGAGAAGTTTGACGGGTTGATCATCACGGGCGCGCCCATCGAACATCTGCCCTTTGAAGATGTGACCTATTGGGAAGAGCTGGTCCGCGTGATGAATTGGACGCAAAGCCATGTCCATTCCACCTTCGGCGTCTGCTGGGGGGCAATGGCGATGCTGTATCACTTCCACGGCATCCAGAAACATATGCTGCCCGCCAAGGCGTTTGGCTGCTTTGTGCAGCAAAACTTGGCCCCAACCTCACCCTATTTGCGCGGGTTTAGCGATGATCTGGTGATCCCCGTGTCGCGCTGGACCGAAGAGCGCCAAAATGAGATCGACGCCGCAGGCCTGCGCACCCTTTTGGGCAGCGCCGATACCGGCCCTTGCCTGATAGAAGACCCAAGCCACCGCGCGCTGTATATCTTTAACCACTTTGAATATGACAACGAGACACTCAAGCAAGAATACGACCGCGATGTGGCCAATGGCACGCCCATCAATGTGCCTGCGAATTACTACCCCAACGATGATCCAACCCAACGCCCGCGCAACCGCTGGCGCAGCCATGCTCATCTTTTATATGGCAATTGGGTGAACGAGCTGTATCAAACCACATGGTTTGATCTGTCTAAAATCGGAAGCTGACCGCGATGGACCTGCCTTTTGACGGCGCCATCACAGGCTAACTGAAAACGGAAGAACCCAAAGCGGCGCACCGCGCCAACCTTATGCGAGCTTAAAATCAAGGGCGCGCGGCGGCTCCGGCTGGGGGGTTTCACACCCCCCAGACCCCCCGTGGGATATTTAAACACGTATGAACAACACAGGCTTAGCGAAAAAGCACCAGCGCCCCAGGGCTCCACCCCACGCGGGTGCGGGTGCCGATGTCAAGCACGGGGCGACCAAAGACATTGCGCATCGAAAGCCGCACGGGGGCCGAGGTGCCATCCAACAGAACGTCATAATAAGTCATGTCGCCGTAGTAGACGACCTCTTCCACCGTTGCCATGGTTTCGCGGTCGGTCGCCTGTTGGCCATCGAACAGCAGCGTTGCCGTTTCTGGGCGAAAGCCGATGGTGGCGCCTGTGGCGGTGGGGGCACCTGTCACCTGCTTTTCAGCGTCCAATTGCAGCCGACCGAAACCTTGCACCTCGACCTCAACCATTCCGCCCGCTTCGGAAAGGATTTGGGCGGACAGGAAATTCATCGTCCCGATGAAATTGGCCACGGCGCGGGTTTTGGGCAAGCGGTACAGGCGTTCAGGGCTGTCCAGCTGGGCGATTTGGCCTTCGAACATCACAGCGATGCGGTCTGACATGACCAGCGCTTCTTCTTGATCATGGGTGACCAAAATAAAGGTGATGCCCACTTGGCGTTGCAGTTTGATCAGCTCTACCTGCATATTCTCACGCAGTTTTTTGTCCAAGGCCGAGAGCGGTTCATCCAAGAGCAGCACTTTGGGCTTTAGGATCAGCGCGCGGGCCAAGGCAACGCGCTGGCGTTGGCCGCCCGACAAAGCATGGGCTGCGCGCGCGCCATAGCCAGACAGGCCCACCATGGCCAAAGCTTCATCCACCGCGCGGGCTTTGTCGGCCGCAGAGCGCGGGTCTTTGCGCAGGCCAAAGCCTACGTTTTGCGCCACGGTCAGGTGCGGGAAGATGGCGTAGCTTTGAAACACCATATTGGTTGGGCGCTGGTTTGGCGGCACAGCGGCCACATCTTTGCCATCAATCAGCACCACGCCCGAAGAAATCCCCTCAAACCCCGCAATGGTGCGCAAAAGCGTGGTCTTGCCGCAGCCGGATGGGCCCAAAAGCGAGAAGAACTCTCCCGCTTGGATCGTGGCGGTGATGCCGCGCAAGGCGTGATAGTCGCCGTAATATTTGTGCACATCTTTAAATTCGATCATCGTAGGTTTGGCAGATGTCACAGGAAGCCTCCGCTATCTTTGGCACCGGTGCGCGCAAGGCCGCGCCGGCGGAAAAACTCTGCCAAGGCCAAAAGGGTGATGGACACCCCCACAAGAATTGTGCCCAAGGCCATGATATTGGGCACATTTTTCGGAAAACGAAGTTGCCCGTAGATGAACGTGGAAAGAAGCGGTTCGCCCGATCCTAAGAAGTTCGAGATGATGAATTCATCCAGCGAAATCGTAAAACAGATGAGCATGGCCGAGATGATGCCGGGCATCACCAAGGGCAGGATGATCAGGCGGAAGGTCGAAAAAGGCCCCTCGCCCAGATCATAGGCCGCTTCTTCCAGCGACTTGTCCAAGCTTTGAAAGGCCGAGGTCAGGATGGCCACGGCAAAGGGGGTGCAAACCAGCACATGGCCCAGAATGATGGTGAAAAGCGAAAGTGGAATGCCGATGGAAAGCAGCACAACCAACAGAGCCATCGCCATGATAATCTCAGGCAGCACCATGGGCAGCATGATCAGCCCCATCAAAGGGCCTGCCGCCTTGAACTGGTAGCGCGTGTTGGCGCGGGCGGCGAGCGTGCCTAAGAAGGTCGAAATCACAGCGGTCGACGCCGCCACCAGCAGCGAGTTTTTCAGCGCTTTGCCCAGAACGGCATCGTGAAACACATTTTGAAACCACTCGGTCGTGAAGCCCTGCAAGGGAAAAGCCACGGCAGTGGAATCATTAAAGGCAAAGATCGGCAGAATGAGGATGGGGCAATAGAGAAACAGTAAGTAGCCAATCGTATAGATCCGCAGGACGGGAATTTTCATTTCGGTCCTTTCAGATAGCGACGGTTCAGCGCCAAAAAGACAACCGACACCAACCCCACCACCAGCATGGCCGAAACCGCAATGGCCGAACCCAAAGCGCGGTTATCGGCTTTCAACATTTGCTTTTCGATCATATTTGCAATCATCGGAATCTTGCCGCCACCAATCAGGTTGGGCGTGACATAATCGCCAATGGTCGGGATGAACACAATCAACACTGCTGCGATCACGCCCGTCATAGACAGGGGCAAGGTGACGCGCAAAAAGGTGGTAAACCGCGTCTCGCCCAGATCTTGGCCGGCTTCCAGCAGCGACCGGTCGATCTTTTCCAAAGCCACAAAGATGGGCAAAATAGCAAAAGGCGCATAGGCATGGGCCAGCGTGATCACCATGGCTTGGATCGTAAAGCTCATCTGCAACGGATCAGACGTAATGTGCAGCCCTTGCAGGACCGAGTTGATCACGCCCGTTCGACTGATCATCACATTCCACATAAACACACGGATCACATAAGACGTCCAGAACGGGATCGTGATCATGAACAGCCAAAGCGCTTTCTTTGACGGCGCAACATTGAAGCTGACGAAATAGGCCACCGGATAGGCCAAAAGCACCGTCGCGGCCGTCACCAAGATCGACACAAACAACGACCGCGCCATCAGGGTGCGCACGATAGGGTCGCTCCACGCGCCAAGATAGCCGTCGGGCGACATCGTGCCATCAGCCAGTTGCGAATGGCACTCGCCGATGTAGTTGCACAGTTGGAAATGGGGGATAACCGTCAAGTAGCCATCGGTCATCACCGAATAGACCAAGGTCGCAGCCAAGGGGGCGGCCAGCAGCAAGATGGCATAAAGCGCCGTTGGGCTGATCAGGGCCAAACCCGATGCGGCCTGCGATCCCCAAAACCTTGGGCGCTTAAGCGGTTCAGACATAAAGCACCCTATGGGCTTGGGTTAGGGGTTAGCCCCAAGATCAATCACCTTGAGGCGGTTATGACAAGCCCCTTGGTGGCCAACGCATGCACAGCGGCGGCACGGATGCCCAAGATTTGGGCAACCCATCCAAAGAAAAAGCCCCACATCGCTGCGGGGCTTTTGTCGATTGAAGAGCGGGAGCTGTTATCTCTTAGAAAACTGGAAGCTCTTACGGGCCTTGGCCTTACCGTATTTCTTGCGTTCCACCACGCGGCTATCGCGGGTCAAGAAGCCTGCGGATTTCAAAGCACCGCGCAGGGCGGGCTCGTACAGTTGCAGCGCTTTGGACACGCCGTGCTTCACAGCGCCAGCTTGGCCCGACAGGCCACCACCAGCAACCGTTGCCATCACGTCGAACTGGTCTTCACGGCCAGCGATGGTGAAAGGTTGGCGCAGGATCATCTGCAGCACGGGGCGGGCAAAGTATTCGGCCATGGTCTTGCCGTTGACGATAACCTTGCCAGTGCCCGGCTTGATCCAAACGCGGGCGACCGCGTTCTTACGCTTGCCGGTCGCATAGGCACGGCCCAGTTTGTCACGCACCGGCACCCGCACCATCGCTTGGGCTTGAACGGGGGCAGCAGCACCTACGGCCGATTTCAGATCGTCTAAGGATTTGATTTCCGACATGATCAAGCGCTCCGGGTGTTCTTGGGGTTCATCGCTTTGATGTCGATGACCTCGGGTTGCTGGGCTTCATGCGGGTGCGCAGCGCCGGCATAGACGCGCAGGTTCGTCATTTGAACACGGCCCAGACGGTTGCGCGAAATCATCCGCTCGACCGCCTTTTCCACGATGCGCTCAGGATGTGCGCCGTCAAGGATCTGTTCTGCCGTGCGCATCTTGATGCCGCCCGGGTGGCCGGTGTGCCAGTAGTATTTCTTGTCTTTACGCTTGGTCCCGGTCATCTGGATTTTGTCAGCATTGATGATGATGACATTATCCCCCATGTCCATGTGGGGCGTGAAGGTCGGCTTGGTTTTGCCGCGCAAGATCGATGCGGCCAGCGTGGCGAGGCGGCCCAAAACAACGCCTTCAGCGTCGATCAGGACCCACTTCTTCACGATATCCGCAGGTGTTGCGGTGAAGGTTTTCATATCAGAACCCAGTGTGAAAAGGGCGGACGAGCCGCCGTGGTCGAAGATGAGGGCTTATCGCTGAAGGGGACTGCGTGGTCAAGGGCCAGATAAAACTTTAAAATGTTATAAAACATATGCTTACAATATGTGGTATTAATTTACCCCACTTATTTCAATCGCGGCGGGCGATCCGGATCGGTGCCCGGCCCTTTGGGGGCAGTGGCCGTCTCTGTCACGGGCGCGCGCGCCATCGGCTGCAACAGTTGCCCCGCCTGTGCGATGCGCGCAAACAAGGGTGCATCCGCTTCGGTGAACACCAAATCCAAGGCTGCGGCATCAAGACCTGAAAAGGCCAAAGCTTCGGTCACAGCGCGGCCCATGCGGGGCGCATCCTCTGCCGTAAGACCACTCAGCGCCAAAACATGGCCCCAACCGCCATCGGTATAGGAAACTTGCGCCAATGCGCCTTTTGATTGCGGCGGCAGCAAGGCGCGCAACGCTTGCCCTAAGCCCTCTGGCAACAAGGGCGCTGCCAGCCGTTCAATCTGGGCCACGCGCTCTTCAGGTTCCTCTTGGGTGAGCATCTGTGCCAACCAATCGATCGACCCAGCCGCCAAAACCGTCTCGCATCCCGCCCCTGTGCCAAGGTTCAATCCCAAGGCCAACTCTTGCCCCGCCAGCTGTGCGGCCACCACACGGCCCGGCAAAGCGGCATAGGGCACGGGCGTATCGCTGATCGTGGCCAAGCGTTCCTCGGTATCAAAGGCCAAAAGCATCCGCCCCATGGATAGGTCAAACACCCGTGGCTCTAGCGTATCGCCCTGCGCCTCTTGCTCTAGCACCAAGAACAACTCTGCATTGGCAAAGGCGCGCCAAAAGGCCAAAGCCTCGGGTTCGCCGCCCGCTTCCATCGCCGCATGGGCCTGATCAAGTGGCGTCATGTTTTCCCCCATTTCGCAGCGCCAGCGCTAAAGCGCAAAACCCCGCGTTGCAAGCCGCCCTGCGTCAGCCTATGCCGCACCCATAGCCTTTAGCGCAGCGAATCGTGCCATGTACCGCGTCTCTCCTCATATCGTGCAATTCGCTTGGGCCTTGAGCGCGGGTTTGGTTTTGGCGACTCTGTGGGTCAATCTTGACTCTGCAAGCTACTACGATGTGATCGAATACCGCCTATGGGCCCCGCATTTGCCCAGCGTCTTGGCCTTGGCCAAACCAATCTTTTCGCTGCAATTCATCACCTCGCAAGGGGTGATGGCCCTGTTCATCGGGTTGATCGCGAAAGAGTTGTGGGAGGCGCTGGTTCTTTCTCATGGGGCGCTGTCAGGGCGGCATCGGCGGATCATGCCTTTGGGCGCTGTTTTGGGCGGGGCCTTGGGCGCTGTGACGGTTTGGCTTGCCATCCCCAACACCGCCGCCTCTCTTTACGATCTGGGCCCTTTGTCTGGCTGGTCGCTTCCCATCGGGTCAGATGTGGTTTTGTGCTATGTCTTTGGCACTTGGGTTTTTGGCAAAGGCCATCCGGCCTTGCATCTTCTGCTGCTCATCGCCATCGCCTTTGACATCCTTGGCCTCTTGGGGATTGCCGTAACCAGCCTGTCGCAATGGGTGCAACCGCTATGGCTGGGCTTGTCGGTGCTGGCGCTGCTGGCCATCTGGCGCTTTTCCAGCCGCCATGCGCACCCCGGTGCCAGTGAAATTGCCCACCGCCGCGCCGCCCTGCTTTGGCCTTATGCGCTGGCGGGTTTTGTTTGTTGGTTGGGCTTTGTCCTATCTGGCCTGCCGGGCGCTTTGGCTTTGCTGCCGCTTATCCCCCTGATTCCCCATGCCGAACGCAGCTTTGGGCTGTTCGCCGAGGCTGAGGATGTCTTGCACGATCCGCTGAACCGCCTTGCCCATCTGTTGGCGCTGCCTGTAACAGCAACCCTATTCCTCTTCGGCCTGACACGCGGAGCGGTAGATTTGCAGTCTTTCGGCGCGCTGACACCGCAAATTCTGGCAGCCCTTTGGTTGGGCAAACCTGTGGGGATTTTAGCGGGGGCTTGGATCGGCTTGCGCCTGAGTGGGCGGCCCATGCCCAAAGGGGTCAGCGCTTTTGATTTGGGCCTGATTGCGATCTTGCTGGGCATGGGCATGACCGTGCCCTTGTTGGCGCTGGACACGGCCCTGCCCGCTGGCTTGCCTGGTGATCAAGTGCGGGCGGGCTTGGCAGCCAGTCTAGGGTTTGGGCTGCTCGCGCTGGTCTTGGCCCGACTGTTCGGGCCAAAACGCGCCCAAGGTTGATCTTTGCGCCCCAAGGCTTTGATGCTACACCGCCGCAGGTAGGGCCAGTTAGGAAAGCAGACGATGAAAGACGTGAAGATTGGCGGCCTGACCGTTTCAAACGACCGGCCCCTTATGGTTATCGCAGGCCCCTGCCAGTTGGAATCTCTGACCCATGCGCAAATGATTGCCGGCCATATGGCCGAAGTGTGCAAAACCTCTGGCGCGCAATATGTCTTTAAAGCCAGCTACGACAAAGCCAACCGCACCAGCCTGAACGGCCGGCGCGGTTTGGGGATTGAGGCGGGTTTGGCCGTGCTGCAAGACGTGCGCGCCATGGGCATTCCCGTGCTGACCGATGTGCATGACATTGGCCAAGCGCAGGAAGCGGCCAAGGTGGTGAATGTGATCCAGATACCGGCTTTCCTGTGTCGTCAAACCGACCTGCTGCTGGCAGCTGGCGAGACGGGCGCTGTGGTGAATATCAAAAAGGGCCAGTTCCTTGCGCCGTGGGATATGGCCAATGTGGCAGCCAAGGTTGCATCGACAGGCAATGACAAAATTTTGCTGACCGAACGCGGCGCGAGTTTTGGCTATAACACATTGGTCGCAGATATGCGCAGCCTGCCGATCTTGGCGCGCACCGGTTATCCGGTTGTGATGGATGCCACCCATTCGGTGCAACAACCCGGCGGGCAAGGCAATTCCTCGGGCGGACAGCGCGAGTTTGCGCCGGTTATGGCGCGATGTGCCGTGGCTTTGGGCATTGCGGGCGTGTTCATTGAAACCCACGAAGACCCCGACAATTCGCCCTCTGACGGCCCGAACATGATCGCGCTGAAAGATATGGGCGCGCTGATTTCCAGCCTGATGGACTTTGACCGCTTGGCCAAAGCCAACCCGCTGCGGGCCTAAGCCACCTGCCCCGCAGCCCAGCCTGACGCCCAAGCCCATTGGAAATTATACCCGCCCAACCAACCAGTTACATCGACAACTTCACCCACGAAATACAGGCCCGGCACCGATTTGGCCTGCATCGTGCGCGCATCCAATGCGTCAGTATCCACACCGCCCAAAGTCACCTCGGCGGTGCGGTAGCCTTCGGATCCCACAGGCATTAAGGCCCAGCCTTGCAAATGCCGCGCGATACGTTCGATCTCGGCCCCCGACAGGGTCGCCATCAGGCTTTCGTCATGGCCCAGTTGTCCCGCCAGCACCCGCGCCAAACGCTCGGGCACAAGGGCCGCCAAAGCCGTGCGCAGGCTTTGCCGCCCGTTGGCGGCCTTGGCCGCGCGTAGGGCCGCTGTCACATCCAGATCGGGGCACAAAGCCAGCCGAACCCCCTGCCCCTCGCGCCAATAGCTGGAGATTTGCAGGATAGACGGCCCCGACAGGCCCCGATGCGTGAACAAAGCCGCTTCGGCGAAACTGGGCCCCACGGGCTTGCCCGCCGCATAGGCCCGCGCCTGCACGGGCAAGGATACGCCCGTCAGGGGTGCCATCCACGCCAGTTCCTGCTCGGCAAAGGTAAGCGGCACAAGGGCGGGGCGCGTTTCCACCAAGGGCAAGCCAAACGCTTCGGCCACCTTATAGCCATAGCTTGTGGCCCCCATCTTGGGGATCGATTTGCCACCTGTGGCGACAATGACAGACGAAGCCTGCACTGGCCCGCGTTCCGTTTCCACCACAAAGCCCCTGGGCTCTTGGCGCACCTCTCCCAGCGTGCAGTTCAACCACAAAGCCACCTTGGCGCGACCCATATCGGCCAAAAGCATGGCGACAATCTCTTTGGCCGAGCCATCACAAAACAATTGCCCCAGCGCCTTTTCATGCCACGCAATCCCCGACGCATCGACCCGCGCCACAAAATCCAGCGCAGTAAAGCGTTTAAGGGCGGACAGCGCAAAGCGCGGGTTCTTTGACAAAAAGCGCTCCACGCCCAGCCCGAGATTGGTGAAATTGCACCGCCCTCCGCCCGAGATGCGTATTTTTTCCCCCGCCTGGCGCGCATGATCGATGACCAAAACCCGCCGCCCACGCCGACCTGCTTCGATCGCAGCCATCATGCCCGCGGCGCCCGCGCCTAGAATTACCACATCAACCTGTTCCATAGCCCCCCTTAGACTGCACAGCCCGCGCAATCAACGCCTGTTGGTTTGTGACATTTTCTCCCAGAACCCTCTTGCAGCGCCCGTGGGGCTTCGCTAAACACCGCCGCAGTTGGGGCGTCGCCAAGCGGTAAGGCATCGGTTTTTGGTACCGACATACCTAGGTTCGAATCCTAGCGCCCCAGCCAACTATCGAAACTCGCAAGCGAAATACGTCGGGCGATGGCCATGCGCCAAGCCCAAAGCAAAAGGGGCCAAACCTGTGAAACGAAATGTTTTGACGGCTCTTTGCTTGGTAGCCACCCTGTCAGCCTGTGGAGGCGGCGGGGTGAACCTGCGGCTTTATCCCATTGCTGGGCCGCTGAAAGACGCCAATCCCTCGCAGATCATCGACGTGAAAGTGCGCAATCAAACCACAGC
>CAMAYO010000072.1 GCA_945862465.1 Pseudorhodobacter antarcticus
CTGCGGTTGGGCTATGCGCTGGCTGCGCCCGATTTGGCTTTGGCCTTTGACAAGGTCCGCAACCATTTTGGCGTGGGGCGCATCGCGCAAGCGGGCGGCATCGCGGCTTTGGCCGACACGGGGCATCTGGAGGCCGTGCGCCGTTGGGCGGTGGCAGGGCGCGCGCGGTTGGGGCAGATTGCTGTCGCGAACGGGTTGCGCCCCCTGCCCTCGGCCACGAACTTTGTCACGATGGATTGTGGCCGAGACGGAGCCTTTGCCCGCGCCGTGATGCAAGCACTGATTGCGCGCGACATCTTTGTGCGGATGCCCGGCGTGGCACCCTTGGACCGCTGCATCAGGGTCAGCCTTGGAAATGACGCCGCTTATGCGGCCCTTGCCCAAGCCCTGCCTTTGGCCCTTGCCGATGTGAAGCAGGCTTAATCGTCAGACGTCGCAGGCCCCAGCGCGGGGGCAGACCCCACGGGTTGAATTGCGGCACCCAAGGTTGGGGCTGGGGGCATCAGAGGCGTTGCGGGCGATGCCAAAACGCCAGCCTCTTTGCGCGCGCCGCCCGCTTCCTCTTGCGGGCGGCGAAAGACCAAAACGTTGTGGAATGTGGTTTTTGTGCCCGTCAGTCCGCTGCGTTCGTCACAGGGTAAGGCATCAGCGCGTTGGTATTCCCAACCCTCGTCTGCCATCATGTTCATAAGGTTGGTGAGCGCAAAAGCAAACCGCTCTTCCGCCGATTTCAGCCCCCGCCCCTTTTCGCCTTTGCGCGGTGCAGGGACGACCCAATATTCGTAAACCATCTGTTTTCCCCAGCGCGTTAGGTCTGCCATAGGCGTTTGGGCGGACCATACAAAGATTCGGGGGCCTAGGCCAAGTGGGCAAGACAGCTTGGGCCAATTTGCGCTGTTGGGCGTTGAGGGGCTGCTTTCACCATCATGCGCGATCCGATCACCCGTCTGCGCCTGAGCAATGCCATGAACCATTTTTGCGACTCTCATCGTTTTCCGCTGAAGGCTTTCGTTTGCGATGGAAACGGGCGATGCTATGGTCAGCCAAATGACAGGATTGCCCGTGAGACCGCCCATTGACCGTCCTTTTGGCCAAACCCCGCCGCAGCCGGATCGTAGATCGTATCCACGAGAAAGCCTTTGCCGACCTGCGCAAAGACGTGCGCGCGCATGACGGGGGCTAGGCAACCTTGGGCGTGACCCTCTCAGATGTGGCGCTAAAGGCCGGCGTGTCGCGGGCGGCGGTGTCGCGCACCTTTACGGCGGGGGCCTCGGTTTCGGCCAAGATGCGCGCGCGCGTTGAGGCGGCAGCGCAGGAACTGGGCTATAGCCCCAACCTTTTGGCCCGCAGCCTTACCACGCGCAAAACGCAGTTGGTGGGGCTGGTGTCGAACAACTTTCACAACCCTGTCTTTTTGCAAATCTTCGATCTGTTCACCAAGGGCCTGCAAGAGCGCGGGCTGCGGCCCTTGCTGGTGAACTTGTCAGACGAAACCGACCCCGCCCGTTCGGTGCAAATGTTGCGGCAGTATTCGGTTGAGGGCGTCATTGTCGCAACCTCTCACCTGCCCGATGGTTTTGCCCGCGCCTTTCGCGATGGGGGGGTCGCGGTCGTGCATGCCTTTGGACGGCCCACGGGGCAGACCGATGTGGTGGGGATCGACAATGTGGCGGCAGGACAGATGGCGGCGCAAACGCTGATCGCGCGGGGGTATCGGCATTTGGGGTTTATGGGCGGGCCAGAGCAGGCGTCCACCACACAAGACCGTTTGGCGGGGTTTACGGCGGCAGCGCGGGCTTTGGGCGGCGTGGTCAGCCACAGCTTTGCGGGGGCCTATTCGTTTGAGGCGGGGCGTGTTGAAATGACCCGCCTTTTGGCCCACCCAAGGGCCGAGGCGTATTTTTGCGCTGATGATGTGCTGAGCATCGGCGCTTTATCCGCAGCCCAAGCGGCGGGCTTGGGCGTGCCTGACGATCTGGGGCTGATTGGGTTGAATGACATGCACATGGCGGCTTGGGCCAATATCAACCTGACCACCATTCACCAGCCCTTTGACGCAATCGTCAGCGGCGCGATAGACCTGATGCAGGACCGTTTCGCCGACCCCAACCGCGCAGCGCAAACGCGCCTGTTCCCCTGCCACATCGTTGACAGAGGAACCCTGCGCGCCCAGTCTTAGAAGCAGACCCTTAGCGGAACATCTTGGGGCGGGCATCCACCCAAGCCCCCGCTTTTCCGGCAGAGGCCACTGCGGCGTGGATCGCAGCAATCGAGCGCAAGCCGTCTTCGACCCTTGGGTAAAGATCAATCGCCGCATCGGCCTTGCGACCTTCGTGCGCGGCCATGATCCCCTCGGCCAGATCGCGGTAGATGTTGCCAAAGGCCAAGGGCATCCCTTCGGCATGACCCACGGTGACACGGCTGGCGCGGTCGGCTTCGGGCGACAAGTTGCCCTCGCCCCGTTCGATGATCTGCAAGCGCTGGCCCAGCGGCATATAATGCAACTGGTTGGGCTGCTCTTGCGCCCAGCGCAGACCACCCGTTTCGCCAAAGACTTGGATCGTCAACCCATGCTGCCGCCCGATGGCGACCGAGGATGTCCAAAGCCGCCCCACAGCCCCGCCGTCCATGCGGAAGTTGACCATGGCGTCATCTTCCAGCACCCGTTCGGGCAGACAGGATGCGAAGTCAGCCGACAGCTTGGCGACCTCTTGGCCGGTGACAAAGCTGGCCATATGCAGCGCGTGAATGCCGCAGTCGGCGAATTGGGCGGATACCCCCGCCTGTGCCGGATCATAGCGCCAGCGCACGCGCGGGTTGTTGGCGTCAGCGGCATTGGCGTGATGGCCATGGGCAAATTCGGCCACAACCAACCGCACCTTGCCAATATCGCCCCGCGCCACCATGGCGCGCATGTGGCGCACAAGCGCATAGCCCGTGTAGCCATAATTCACCGCACAAATCTTGCCTGCGGCATGGGCAGTTTTGACCAAATCAGCGGCTTCATCTTCCGTCACGGTCAGGGGCTTTTCGCACAGAACGTGAAAGCCTGCGGCAAGGAACGCCTTGGTGATTTCGTAATGGGTAGAATTGGGGGTGGCGACCGTCACCAGATCAACTCGGTCGGGGCGGTTACGCTCGCCCTCCAGCATCTCGCGCCAATCGCCGTAAGCGCGGTCAGCGGCCAGTCCCAGGCGTTGGCCAAAGGCGCGGCCTGCTTCGGGGTTGTGGTCAAGCGCACCTGCGGCAAAGGTATAAAGCCCATCCAAGCCCGCCGCCAAGCGGTGGGCTGGCCCGATTTGACTGCCATCGCCCCCGCCGATCATGCCCCAATTC
The DNA here is from genome assembly GCA_945862465.1 of Pseudorhodobacter antarcticus. Lineage (GTDB taxonomy): Bacteria > Pseudomonadota > Alphaproteobacteria > Rhodobacterales > Rhodobacteraceae > Stagnihabitans > Stagnihabitans antarcticus_A. The sequence continues at coordinate 3,337 of CAMAYO010000072.1, forward strand.
AACCGTGTCATATCATTGCCCCCTTAAAACCCATTCGCCGCCAGATAGGCCCTGTTCGCCCGCGCATCGTCAAGAGGCGAGGTTGTGCCCGCAGGGTCACAATCTTGTTCTACCGTGCACCAGCCTTCAAACTTGGCATCCAGCAGCACTTGGCGCACAGCAGCAAAATCGACATCGCCTTTGCCAAGGTTGCAAAAGATACCCTGCGCTGTTGCGTCATAAAAGCCCATGCGGGCGGCCACTGCGCGGGCTTTAACAACGGGGTCAATGTCTTTGAAATGCATATAGGAAATGCGCCCGATGTGACGACGCATAAAGGCCACGGGGTCAAAGCCCGCATAGGAATGGTGGCCCGTGTCAAAGCAAATTTTCAGCAAGGCTTCATCGGTTTCATTGAGCAGCCGTTCCAACTCAGGTTCAAAATCAATGAACCCCGCCGCATGGGCGTGGATACTGACAGTCAGCCCATGATCCGCCCCCAGCTTGGCCACGGTGCGGATGCGGTCACTGAAGGCTTTCCATTCCGGCGCATCCATCTGCTCGGCTTCCGCCGCGCGGCCAGCAGTAGGGGCACGGCGGGGCGAGATGGAATCGATCAGCACCAAGTGCTTGGCCCCATGCGCCACCAGCGCCTTGCAGGTGCGCGTGGCACCATCCCACACGTCATCCCATTTGGTGGCATCGTGAAACGGGCGAAAGACCACGCCGCCGATCAGCGTTAGGTCGTTCTCCGCCAAGCCATCGGCCAAGATCGCCGGATCTTCGGGCATAAAGCCCACAGGCCCCAGTTCGATCCCTTTATAGCCCGCCGCCGCACAGTCTGACAGCACCTTGCGCCAGCTTGGGTTGCGCGGGTCGTCTGCGAATTCCACGCCCCAAGAACAGGGCGCATTGCCGATGCGGATCATGATGCCTCCAATGTGACCCAAGCGCCGGAAGCCGCCGAATGGCGGGCTGCGGCGATGATGCGCGACACCTGTAAGCCATCCTCAAAGGTTGGCCAAACGGGGGTTGCGGTTTCAATGGCGCGCAAAAAGTCGCGCGCTTCGATGATGATTTGGTCTTGATAGCCCGTGCCGTGACCGGGGCCTTGGCAAAAGGGCAGGTAATCGGGATGCAGCGGGCCGGTTAAGATTTTGGTAAAGCCGCGCTGCGCGGCCTCGCCTTGGGATTGGAAGAGGTACAGGGCGTTTTGGTCTTCTTGGTCGAAGCGGATGGCCCCCTTTGTGCCTGTGATTTCATAGGCATAGCCCATCTTGCGGCCCGATGCGACACGCGAAAAGCTAAGGTGCCCCATCGCCCCATTGGCAAAGCGGCACAGGAACTGGCCGATGTCGTCATTCACCGCGCGCCCTTCAGCGCCGGGGCGGTTGGGATAGACCGTGCCGATGTCTGCCGTCAACCGCGCAATCGGGCCCACCAGCGCTAGGGCTGCGTTGATCATATGCGGCGCCAGATCGCCCATCGTGCCATTGGCCGTGCCAAAGTTGCGCCATTGCGCGGGGCGTGTGCCGTCGGCGTCAAAATCTTCGGTATGTTCACCGCGAAACCAAATCACCTCGCCAATGGCCCCCGATTGCACCAACTGGCGCGCATAGGCCGAGGCGGGGGTGCGGATGTAGTTGAAGCCGACCATATTGGCGACACCCGCCACTTTGGCCGCAGCGACCATCGCCATGCCGTCTTCAAGGCTGGCACCCAAAGGCTTTTCGCACAGCACCGGCTTGCCCAAAACCAAGGCGCGTTCGGCAATGGCGCGGTGGGTTTCTTGGGGGGACGCGATCACAACCGCCTCAACCCTAGGGTCATCCACCAGCACCCGCCAATCGCCCGTAGCGCGGGCAAAGCCGTAAGCCGTGCGGTAGGCTTCGGCACTCGCCTCCGTGGTGGCGCAGATCATCTCAAGCCTTGGTCGGAGTGCTGTGTTAAACACCGCCCCCACAGCCGCCATCGCCACCGAATGCGCCTTGCCCATATAGCCGCCACCGACAATTCCAATTCCAATGTCGCGCATGGGGCTTCCTTGAAGGTGTTTGCAACCGGTTGCAAAATGGGTATCCTAAAGCCTAAGTTAAGGTCAATCGGCTTTTGATGACAGGGGGAACAGGCGTGCAGCGCATTTGGAAACGTTTGGCGCTGAACCGCTTTGTCGTGCTGGGGCGCGTGGGGATGGACCTATATGCCGACCCGCCCGGCACCAAGATCGAAGAAGCGCAGCGCTATGTGGTGGCGATCGGCGGATCGGCCGGCAATATCGCCGTGGCCTTGGCCAAGCAGGGATCGGCTGCGGCGTTGTTGACCTGCGTGTCCGACGATGCCGTGGGGCGCTATTGCGTGGCGGAATTGCAGCGCTACGGGGTGGACATAGGCCTGATCCGCAGTGTTGGCGCAGAGGCGCGAACCTCGCTTGCCGTGGTGGAAACCGTGCCGGTGCAGACGCAATCGGTGCTGTATCGCAACGGCGCTGCGGATTTCGCCCTATCCTGCGCTGACGTAGCGGTGGATTTCACCGGCATCGCGGCCTTGGTTGTCACCGGCACAGCTTTGGCTTGCGAGCCTTCGCGCAGTGCGACTTTGGCGGCGATTGCTGCAGCGCAAGCGGCGGGGGCCTTGGTGGTGCTGGATATTGACCACCGCGCTTATTCTTGGGAATCGGTGTCTGAAGCGGCAGTGCTTTATCAACACGCAGCGCAGATGGCCGATATCGTCATCGGCAATGACGACGAATTTGGCCTGATGGCGGGCGGCTATGACCAAGGGCGCACCTATGCCCGCACCTTAGCGCAAAACGGGGCCAAGATCGCCATCTACAAGCGCGGCGCTTTGGGGTCAGTGACCTTCACCCCCGATTTCAGCTTTGAAACTGGCATCTATGCTGTGACAGCGCTTAAGCCGATGGGCGCGGGCGACGGCTTTATGGGCGGGCTTCTGGCTGCCCTTGGCCAAGGCCACACCCTTGAAACCGCCGTGCGGCGCGGGTCGGCCACAGCATCGCTGATCGTGTCGGGCATCGGATGCGCCCCTGCCAGCCCCGATACCGCAACGCTAGAGCGTTTTCTGGCCTAAGTTGGAGAAACCAATGCACCTAGCCCCTCATGACAACCAAAATCAGGCCATCATCGGGGCCAAACATGCTTTGGTGCCTTTGGTTTATCTGAACATCGTCATGCTAAACGCTGGCGAAAGTTTCACCTCGCAGGTGGCGGGGTATGAAACTTGCATCGTTCCCGCTACGGGCACGGTGACGGTGCAAACCGATGGCCAAACCTTTGCGGGTATTGGCCTGCGCCGTGAGAATGTGTGGGACGGTGAGCCGGAAGGGGTCTATGTGTCCTCAGGCGCGCCTGCCACCATCACCTGCACGACCAAGGCCGAGGTCTTTATAGCCGGTGCTCAATTTGGCGAATACCGCCCCGCCTTTGCCGCCCGTGCGGGCGATATCGACCCTGTCCAATACGGGTCGGATGACACAAAAACCCACCGCAAGATCAAGCATATCTTGGGCCAGAAATACCACTCCCAAGTCGGCCGCTTGCTGGTGTCAGAGCTTTATACCGTGGGCACAGGCGGCTGGTCGGGCTTTCCCAGCCATAAACACGACACCGAACGCCTGCCCTTGGAAACCCGCCATGACGAGGTCTACAACTTTCGCTTCAACCCGCCGCACGGGTCGGGCCTGCAAATGTTGCAGCGCGAAAGCGGCAAGTCGGGCGATGCTTATCATTTGATGGACCGTTCGACCGTGGCGATTGACAAGGGCTATCACCCCTGCTGCGTGTTGCCGGGCTATGAGATGTATTACTTCACCGTGTTGGGCGGGCTAACCCAACGCCCCTTGGTGCAGTATTTCCAGCCCGAACATGCGGATCAGATTGAAACGATTCCCGGCATCAAGGATATGATCGCCAAGTTCAAATAGGGTGCGAAGATGGCGCTGGTTTCTTTGACTCACGTGCTATCGGCCTGCATGACCCAACGCCGCGCTGTGGCGGGGGTGGTGGTTTTGGGCTGGGAAGATGCTGTCGCCTATGTGCAAGCGGCCGAGGCCGAGGGCTGCCCCCTAATCTTACAAGCCGGTCCCGGTGCGCGGGCGCATACGCCCCTGCCCGTCTTGGGCGCGATGTTTCGCACCTTGGGCGAACGGGCACGAGTGCCAGTTGTGGCCCATCTTGACCACGGCGAGTCACTGGCCGTTTGCGCCGAAGCTATCGCGTGTGGTTTCACTTCGGTGATGTATGACGGCTCCGCCCTGCCCCTTACTGAGAACATCGCCCGCACGGCAGAGGTTGTCGCCATGGCGCATGGGTTGGGTGTTTCGGTTGAGGGTGAGTTGGGATTTGTGGGCTATGCCGCAGGGGTGGGCCGCAGCGGTGCGCCGTCGCTTGGCACCGATCCTGCGGAAGTGGCGCAGTTTGCCGCCCAGACGGGAGTAGATGCACTGGCAATATCCGTCGGCAACAGCCATTTAATGACCGAGGTTGGCGCCCAGATCGACTGGGCTCGTCTGCGGGCCATTCAGGCCGCAGTGCCGACCCTTGCGCTGGTGCTGCATGGCGGGTCAGGGCTGGATCATGCCCTGCGCGCAAGACTGGCGCTAGAAACCAACGTGTGCAAATTCAACATCGGCACCGAATTGCGCCAAGCCTTTGGGGCGGCCCTGCGCGACAGCCTTGCGCGTGACCCCGCCCGCTTTGACCGCATCCAGATTTTGCGCGACACGATTGATCCCGTGGCGCAAGCCACGCGCCGCGCTTTACGTTCGCTTGGGCCTGCGCCCATGTTCGCCGGATAAGGCCGAAATTAAAGGGTTTTTCCCGCTGCCCCAATGGTCTAGCCTGCCCGTTAAATCAAGGAGGCAACCATGGCCCAAGCGGCGCGATTAGGGGTAGACATCGGCGGCACCTTTACCGATGTCGTGCTGGATCTGGCGGGCCAACGCCATTCCACCAAGGTGCTGACCACCTATTCCGCCCCCGAAGAAGCCATCGTCCAAGGACTGCACCGCGTTTGCGCCTTGGCGGGGATTGCGCCATCAGCCCTGACCCAGATCATCCATGGCACCACCCTTGCCACCAACGCCCTGATCGAACGGCGCGGGGCCAAGACGGCGCTGATCACCACGCAAGGCTTTCGCGATGTGATCGAAATGCGTTCGGAAAGCCGGTTTGAACAGTATGACCTGAACTTAACGCTGCCCGAACCGCTGTTGCCGCGCAATCGCCGGTACACTGTGGCTGAGCGGATCGGCGCGCGGGGCGATGTGCTGATCGCCTTGGACCGTGCCGAGGTGGAAGGTTTGTGCGAGACTTTGCGCGCGGCGGGCTATCAAAGCATCGCGGTTGGGCTGCTGCATTCCTATGCCAACCCCGCCCATGAACGGCTGATCCGTTCCGTGCTGGAAGACCGCTTGCCGGGGGTGATGATTTCGCTTTCTAGCGAAGTCTCGCCCCAGATGCGCGAGTATGAACGCTTCAACACCACCGTCGCCAATGCCTATATCAAGCCCTTGATGAAATCCTATCTGGATCGTCTGGCCGAACGGTTGGCTGCCGAAGGGGCCGCTTGCCCGATCTTTCTGATGCATTCCGGCGGGGGGATTATCTCGTTGCAAAGTGCGGCGGAGTTTCCGGTGCGGTTGGTGGAATCGGGGCCCGCAGGCGGGGCGGTTTTTGCGGCGGGCATTGCAGCACAGCATGGGTTGGATAAGGTTTTGTCGTTCGATATGGGCGGAACGACCGCGAAGATTTGCCTGATCCGCAACCACACCCCCAAAACCGCCCGCGTCTTTGAAGTGGCCCGCAGTTACCGCTTCAAGAAAGGGTCAGGCATGCCCATTTCGATCCCCGTGATCGACATGGTGGAAATCGGCGCTGGGGGTGGGTCTTTGGCGCGGGTGGACGGGATGCAGCAAATCCGTGTCGGGCCTGAAAGTGCAGGGTCTGAACCGGGGCCTGCGTGTTATGGGCGGGGCGGGGAGCGCCCCGCTGTTACCGATGCCGATCTGATCTTGGGCAAGCTGGACCCTGACAATTTCGCGGGCGGCAGCATTCCCTTGCAGGTCGATGCCGCAGCCTTTGCCCTCGACCAAGCCCTTGGCCAGCCCCTTGGCATGCCCACAATCGAGGCCGCTTGGGGCTTGGCCGAAGTGGTGGATGAAAACATGGCCAATGCCGCCCGTGTTCATGCGGTGGAAAACGGCGAGGATTTGTCAACCTATACGATGATCGCCTTTGGCGGCGCAGCCCCCCTGCACGCGGGGCGTTTGTGCGAAAAGCTAGGCGTTGCGCGCTGTTTGATCCCGCAAGGCGCGGGGGTTGGTTCAGCCATCGGGTTCCTGCGTGCGCCTTTCAGCTTTGAATCCAACCGCACGCATTTCATGCCCCACGCGGGCTTTGACCCCCAAGCCGTGCGGGATTTGTTTGCCGATATGGTCGCAGAGGCCACAAGGTTCGTGCGCACCTGCGCCCCCGATGCGCCCATTCTGGCGGATTTCAAGGTGTATATGCGCTATAAGGGACAGGGTTGGGAAATTCCCGTGCCGCTGACGCCCGCCCAAGCCGAACAGGCCGACCCTGCCGTGTTCTTGGCAAGGTTCGAGCAGGAATACACCACACTTTTTGGTCGTGTAGTGGCGGGCATGGCGGTGGAAATCACTGTGTGGTCGGTGAACGCCTATACTGCCACCGCAGCGGTTGATGCTTTGCCACTTGTGACAGCACAACCCGCCCCCACGCCGTCAGGCCAGCGCCAGCTTTTTGATGCGGCCTTGGGCGACCTGCACCAAGCGGGGATTTATGACCGCGCCAGCCTTGCGCATGGTGCAGCTTTGCAAGGCCCGGCCCTGATTACGGAAGAAGAAACCACCACCGTCCTGCCCCTGTCTCGCCAAGCGCGGATCTTGGGCGATGGGTCTATCGACATCACGGTTCAGGGGGGCTGACATGACACGCTCGCAAGTGGTCTACCAAGTCATGTGGAACCGCCTGATTTCCATCGTCGAAGAACAGGCCCAAGCGCTGGTGCGCACGGCCTTTTCCACCTCGGTCCGCGAGGCGGGGGATTTGTCGGCGGGGGTGTATAACGCAGCGGGCCAGATGCTGGCCCAAGCCGTCACGGGCACACCGGGCCATGTGAACGCCATGGCCGATGCCGTGCCCCATTTCATCCGCCGCATCGGCCGCGACAACATCCACGAGGGCGATGTCTACATCACCAATGACCCGTGGGAGGGGACGGGCCATTTGCACGACATCACCGTCTGCACCCCGTCATTTCACCAAGGCCAGTTGGTCGGCTTTTTCGCCTGCACCGCCCATATCGTCGACATCGGTGGGCGCGGCTTTGGGGCGGATGGCAATTCGGTTTACGAAGAGGGGCTGTATATCCCCGCTATGAAACTGATCGCCAAGGGCCAGTTGGACGACACCTTGATCCGAATTATTCGCGCCAATGTGCGCGAGCCTGACCAGTTAGTAGGCGATGTCTACGCGCTGGCCACCTGTAACGAGATCGGCCACCGCCGCTTGATTGAAACGATGGTGGAATTTGCCTTGGGCGATCTGGACGGAATTTCAAACTTCATCCTGACCAACTCGCACGATGCCACTGTTGCACACATCGCGGCCCTACCGCAGGTGTCGGCCCAAGGTTCTATGACGATTGACGGCTATGACAGCCCGATTGATCTGAAGGTGAAAGTCTCGTTCCACGGCGACCATGTGATGTGCGATTGGGCGGGGACATCGGGCTTGGATAAAAAGGGCATCAACGTGCCTTTGGTCTATACCAAGGCCTATGCCTGCTATGCGCTGAAATGCGCGATTGCGCCTGAAATTCCTAACAACGCCGCATCCCTTGCGCCGTTTCAGATCACAGCGCCAGTCAATTCCATCGTCAACGCTTTGCACCCTGCCCCCGTCGCCCTGCGCCATGTAATCGGCCATATGGTGCCCGACACGATCTATGACGCATTAGACAAGATCCTGCCCCATACCGTGCCCGCCGAAGGCGCGGGTTGTCTGTGCAACTTTCAAGTCAGCCTGCGCCCGCGCACCGATGCGCCCGCCCCCGTTGATGCGGTGCGGTCTGAGGTGTTGACCTTCAACTCTGGCGGGTCGGGCGCGCGGCCAAGTTTGGATGGGATGAGCGCCACAGCCTTCCCTTCAGGTGTCATGACCATGCCGGTCGAAGCCACCGAACACGCAGGCCCCGTGATCATCTGGCGCAAGGAACTGCGCCCTGATTCTGGTGGCGCAGGGCAATATCGCGGTGGCTTGGGCCAGTTTATGGAAGTGGGCGCGCGTGAGGGGCACGAGTTTGACTTTTCCGCCATGTTCGACCGGTTGCGCCACCCTGCGCGTGGCCGTCGCGGCGGGTTGAACGGCGCCCCCACCACGATTGCCCAAGATGACGGCACCGCGATGCAGGGCAAGGGCAAGCAATTTGTGCCCCATGGCCGCAAGGTGGTGATGGAATTCCCCGGCGGCGCTGGCTACGGTGCGCTGGACGACCGCGATCATCAAGCCATCCGCCGCGATCTGGCATTGGGATATATTACACAAGCGGCAGCGCGCAGCGTCTATGGTTTGGCCGAGGCAGAGATTGCCCAAGTTATGGCCAAAGCGTGTCTAGGGGAGACGGAGTGAATGACGACCAAAGAGGCACCAAAACGCTTAAGCTATGACGTGATCATCATCGGCGGGGCGGCAACAGGGTCGTCAACGGCTTGGTTCTTAACGCAGAACCCCGATTTTGACGGGTCAATCTTGGTGGTAGAGCGCGATCCGTCTTACGAATTCGCCGCAACCTCGCTGTCCAATTCTTGCATCCGCCAGCAGTTTTCCACCGACCTCAACATTCGCATCTCGCAATTCGGGGCCGAGTTCAGCCAGAACTTGCCCCACTATATGGGCGACGATGCCCCCAAGCTGAAAATCCGCAACTTTGGCTATATGTACATGGCCGCTGACGAAGGTTTCGCCCAAGTGTTGCGTGCGCAGGCCAAAGTGCAGGTGGCTTTGGGGGCAGAAACGCAGATTATGACGCCAGAAGAGATGAAGGCCGCTTACCCGTTTTATGCGGTGGATGATCTGGTCTGCGGCAGCATCAACTTAAAAGACGAAGGCTATTTTGACGGCTACACCATGTTCGATTGGCTGCGCCGCAAGGCGCGGGCGGGTGGGGCGGAATATGTCAGCAATGAGGTCGTGGCAATCACCCGCAAAGGGGCCAAGATTGAAAGTGTCACTTTGGCCACTGGCGAAGTGGTGGCTTGCGGCCAATTGGTCAACGCCTCGGGCACACGGGGGGCCAAGACGGCGGCTATGGCGGGGATTACGATCCCGATTGAACCGCGCAAGCGGTATTCGTGGATCATCTCGGCTGAACAGCCGCTGGACCGCGACCTGCCGCTGACGATTGACCCCACAGGCGTGCATTTTCGCACCGACAGCGACACAACCTATCTGGTCGGTGCGCATGCCGACCACGACCCCGCCGTGGCCTTTGACGATTTTGCCATGGACCAAAGCTTGTGGATGGACCATGTTTGGCCCATCCTCGCCACCCGCATTCCGCAGTTTGAAGCGGTCAAGGTGCTGCGCGAATGGGCGGGGCAGTATGATTACAACACGCTGGATCAAAACGCCATCGCGGGGCCGCATCCCGAGGTGTCTAACTTCCTGTTCCTCAACGGCTTTTCTGGCCACGGCTTGCAGCAATCGCCCGCGATGGGGCGCGGCACGGCAGAATGGCTGACCTATGGCGCGTTTCGCACGCTCGACCTGACGCCGTTCAGCTTTGAACGCATCACCGCCAACCGTCCGCTGATCGAAGGGGCCATCATATGAACGTGCAACCCAACAAGTTCTTAGCCGCCTTGCGCGCTGGCACGCCTCAGATTGGTGTTTGGGTCGGCCTGTCATCGCCCTTTGCCGCCGAGATTGTCGCCGGCGCGGGCTTTGACTGGGCGATGGTCGATATGGAGCATTCGCCCAATGACCTGACCTCGGTTCTAGGGCAGCTTCAGGCCTTTGCGGGCTATGACACCACGGCTATGGTGCGGCCAGAATGGAACGATCCGGTGCTGGTCAAGCGCCTGTTGGACATAGGCGCGCTTGGCTTGCTGTTTCCCATGGTGCAATCGGTGGCCGAGGCGCAAAAGGCTGTCAGTTCCACCCGCTACCCGCCGCTTGGCATCCGCGGCGTGTCGACCAGTACTAGGGCCAACAAGTTTGGGCGGGTGGGTGATTATTTCACCAAATCGGAACCCGAACTGGCGGTGCTGTTGCAGGTGGAAACCCAAGCGGCGGTGATGCTGGCTGAGAAAATCGGCGCTGTGCAGGGCTGTGACGGGGTGTTCTTTGGCCCTGCCGACATCGGGGCCGATATGGGCATTCTGGGCCAACCCGGTGATCCGCGCATCTGGGATTTCATCCTGCCCGTGGCGCGCAAGCTGATTGCCCAAGGCATTCGCGTGGGCACTTTGGTGGGCGACACCGCCCTTGCCCGCCGCTTGCTGGACGAGGGGTTTAGTTTTGTCGCCTGTGGGGTGGATACGGTGATCCTGTCCAAGGGGGTCGATGCGATCGTTGCGACCATGAAGGGCTAAGCCTGTTCCCACTTTTGGGGGACTATTTGCAAAGGAAAGACCATGAAACTGAAACGCCTTGTGCTGACAGGGGCCGCTGGCCGACTTGGGTCTTACCTGCGCGAACCGCTGTCGCATCTGTGTGACGAGTTGGTCTCGTCTGACATGGCTGAAAGCCTTGGCCCCCTTTATGCGGGCGA
>CAMAYO010000073.1 GCA_945862465.1 Pseudorhodobacter antarcticus
GGCTTTATCCCATTGCTGGGCCGCTGAAAGACGCCAATCCCTCGCAGATCATCGACGTGAAAGTGCGCAATCAAACCACAGCTTCGGCCGATATCAGCTTTCGGCTGCCCGGGCCCGGCAAAAAGAACCGCTGCACTGGCACTTGGACCCCGGTGGCCCCCCGCGTGACCGAAAAAGAACGCGGCCTGTCGCTGACGCTGCAAAACACCGGTGGCAAGTTGAACAAATCCGTCACCGATTTGGGCGGCGTGAACAATGGCGAGATTTATGCCGTCTGCACCGATGGCACCCGCGTTCAAGGCAATTTCATCACAGGGTCTGGCACTGAAAGCGGCACGGGAACTGTTACAGACAGCGTGGGCAACACCTATAAGCTGCTGTTCTGAAGCTGTTCGTTCAATCAATCACAGCCGCAATCCTGCGGGCTTAAGCGCCAATGAGCCCGTATTGCCGCGCCTTATTGCGCAAGAAGGGCAGGCCTTGGCCAATCACCTCTTCGCGGCTTTCGGCCACGGGGCGCCAGACGGCCAAGCCATAGGCCAATTCTGGCGGCATATTGATAAAGCTTTCCATCGCAAGCCCGCCCCTAAAGCCTATAGCTTTGAGCGTGGCAAATATTTCGTCCCAATCGCACGTGCCCGCCCCCGGCGTGCCCCGATCACTTTCTGACAGGTGGATATAGCGCAAATGCTCGCGCGCGGCGATAATCCCGTTGCCGACCCCCTTTTCTTCGATGTTCATGTGATAGGTGTCTAGGTGCAAGAACAGGTTCTTTGCACCCACTTTTTCAATCATCGCAACCCCTTGCCATCCGGTGTTGATCAGATGGCTTTCGTAGCGGTTGACAGGCTCCACCCCCAATTGCAGCCCTAACTTCGCGGCATAGGCGGCGGCTTGCCCCAATCCCCGCGCCACATTGTCCAATTCTTGCGCAGTGGGCGGCACGCCAGACCTTTCGCCAATCCCGCCATAGGTCACACCCGACAGCGCTTCTGCCCCCATAGCAGCACAGCAATCCAGCGCGGCTTTTAGGAAATCGACCCCCTTGTCCGTGTCGCGCGACAGCCAGCAGCCTTCGGGCAAGCCAAGCGATCCCACCGCCTGCAAGCCCGCCCGTTCCAGCAACTTGCGCGAATGGGGCGCGTCGATGCGCTTGGGGTTCAGAACCGCGATCTCGATGAAATCAAACTTATACCGCACAGCCTCGGCCACGGCGTGTTCCGCTGTTTGAGGTGTCCAGTCCATGGTCCAGATGCTGGAATGTATGCCAAAACCGTCCATGATACCCTCCCAAGGTTTGGGTCAGCATAAGGGGGTGGCGGCATTGCGCAAGCCATTCGCTTAGCGTGGCAAAGCGTCTTTCAGCACCTGCACCACCACGTCGGGCGGCACATCTTCGGCCACAAAGGCCTGACCAATGCCGCGCGCCAAAATAAAGCGCAATCTGCCGTCGATCACCTTTTTATCCTGCCCCATCAGCGCCAAAAGCGCCTCGGCCCCCGGCAAATCGCCCGCAATATCGGACAGATCAGTTTTCATGCCCATAGCCTTAAGGTGCGCGCGCACCCGGCTGGGGGCTTCTTGGGCACAAAGACCAAGCCGCTGGCTAACCTCAAAGGCCAAGGCACAGCCAATCGCAACCCCTTCACCATGCAGCAAGCGGTCGGAATAGCCCGTGGCCTTTTCCAGCGCGTGGCAAAAGGTATGGCCAAGGTTCAGCAAGGCGCGCTCGCCCTCTTCCGTCTCATCGCGCTCCACAATGCCGGCCTTCATCTGAACCGAGCGGGTGACAGCCTTTAAGATCACTGGCCCATCATAGCGCGCCAAGGCGGGACCATGCGCTTCCAGATAGTCAAAAAACGTCGCATCGCCCAAAAGCCCGTATTTCACCACCTCGCCATAGCCCGCCAACAGATCGCGCTGCGGCAGAGTGTTCAGCACAGATGTATCGGCCAGCACCAAAGAGGGCTGGTGGAACGCCCCGATCAGGTTCTTGCCATGGGTCGAATTGATGCCTGTCTTGCCACCGACCGAGGAATCAACCTGCGCCAGCAACGTCGTGGGCAGTTGCACAAAGCGCACCCCGCGCCGCAGAACGGCGCAGGCAAAGCCCACCAAATCGCCCACCACTCCGCCACCCAAAGCGATGACAATATCGCGGCGTTCGATCTTTTCGGCCAAAAGCCATTCAACAGTGCGGGTAAACTCGGGCCAAGCCTTGGTGCTTTCACCGGCAGGTAGGGTTAAAGACGAGGCCGCAATACCCGCCTTGGCCAAATGCGCCAGAAGCATGGGCAAATGCTTTTCCGCCACATTCGCATCGGTCACAATCGCCACACGCTTGCGCCGCAAGAGCGGGCCGATTTGGGCGCTGATATCGGCCAAAAGCCCCGGCCCAATGCGCACCTCATAAGACCGCGCGCCCAAGTTCACGGGTACGATATTGGTCATCTAGGCCGTCTCCATCACATCTGGGCGCGTGGCCAAGGCTTCCGCCACCCGCGAAGCCATGGCATCCACCGACAGGTCCGTGGCGCTGTCTACCGTCAGGTCAGCTTGGGCATAGGCTGGCAGACGTGCGGCGTAAAGCGCCTTCAACGTCTCTTGCGGATTGGCTGTGCGCAGCAAAGGCCGTGTGGTTTTGTGACGCACCCGCTGCCAGAGCAGGTCAATATCCACCCGCAGCCAAACCGAAACCCCCGCCTTGCGGATCAGATCGCGGTTCACCGCCGCCAAAAACGCCCCACCACCGGTGGACAGCACACAAGGGTTGCCGTGCAGCAAGCGGCCCAGCACTTCGGTTTCACGGGCACGAAAAAACGCCTCGCCATCGCGTTCAAAGATTTCCGCGATAGACCGATTGGCGGCGCGCACAATTTCTTCATCCGAATCACGGAAGGGCACCGATAAATCCCGCGCCAAAGCCGTGCCCACGGCGGTTTTTCCCGCCCCCATCATGCCCACCAGCACCACGGTTTTCTTCAAGCGCTGCATCGTTGCGGTCCGTTCCCTCTTTCGCAGAGCCTTGGGGCAGGATAATGCCATCCCAAGGGTGCACTTATTCTCCTGAATGGCGTGAAGTTGCGATAAATGCCATATATAATCGCAAGAGCGTATCGGCGCTGCCAACTTGGGCCCTTAGGCCCGAAAAAAAGCAGGCGCAGAGCGCGGTGTAAGGGGCGAACGACATGGGGCGGTTGATTAAGGCGGTGCTGGTTTTGGCAATCTTGGGCTTTGCGGCCTTGGTGGCCTATGCCTATTTGGCCGAGATGACCCCTGTGACAGGTCAAGTGACGGTCCCGGTGACCCTGAATGCCGACTGATCGGCAAAACCTTCTCGCTTTGACCACGGCCCTTGGGCTCGCTTGCGGCACGATGGCTTGGGCAGATCAGCCCTTGTCGGCGATTGATTGGCTTAGCCAATCTTTGGTCAGCACTTCAACCGCCTCGTCCTTAACAGAACCGCCCGTCACGCCCCTGGGCATTCAGACCAATATGGTCACGGTGCAACCCTTGCGGGCCGATAGTGCCGATGGTTTGGGCATCCTTCCACCCGCCGTCACCGGATTGCCCAGCACTCTGTGGGGCACAGATGACGTGGCTGATATTGCAACCCTTTTGGCTCAAGACAACAGTCAAGACTTGCCCGCGCTGCAAAGCCAGCTTTTGACCCTGCTTTTGGCCATCTCTGACCCGCCGCTTGGCGCCCCTGCGGGTGAGGCTTTGTTCCTAGCTCGCGTCGACAAGTTGTTGGCCATAGGGGCTTTGGATCAGGCCCGGGCCCTGTTGGATACGGCGGGGGCTGCGCGCTCGCCCGAGATTTTTCGGCGCTACTTTGATGTGGCCTTGCTGATCGGCGATGAAGACCGCGCCTGTCAATCGTTGAAAACCGCCCCCGGTCTGGCCCCTGCCCTGCCCACGCGCATCTTTTGCTTGGCCCGCGCCGGTGATTTTGACACGGCCATGTTAACGCTGGACACCTCGCGCGCCTTAGGCACGGTCAGCCCTGAAGAGGCCGCCCTTTTGACCCGCTTTATGGAACCAGAGTTGGACGATACGGGCATCACCCCCATCATGCCCAACCCCGTCACACCGCTGATCTTTCGCATCTATGAAGCCATTGGCGAGCCTTTGCCCGACACCACCTTGCCCTTGGCCTTTACCTACGCCGACCTCTCTGAAAACGCCGGATGGAAGGCGCAGTTGGAAGCGGTCGAACGCCTTTCGCGGATGGGGTCGGTGACCCCAAACCTGCTATTGGGCCTTTACACCCAGCAAAAACCTGCAGCATCCGGCGGCGTTTGGGACAGGGTTGCAGCCTTTCAGGCCCTTGATGCCGCTATCACCGCTAAAGATCAGGCACAGATCGAAGCTACCCTGCCGAAAGCTTGGGAAAAAATGACAGAGGCGAGGCTAGAAGTTCCTTTTGCTACAATCTTCGGCCCGGCCTTGGCTGGCTTTGCCCTGTCGCCAGAGGCGCAAGCCATCGCGGTGCAGGTGATGCTGCTCTCGCCCCAATATGAAACCCTGATTCAAGGCATAGCGCCGCAAGATGCCCAACAGGCCTTCCTTTTGGCTTTGGCGCGGGGATCGTTGCAGGGCGTGACAGCCCCTGATGCGATGGATGCGGCCATAGCGTCCGCTTTCGTGGCACCGACCCTGCCCGCCACCCTGCAAGCGCGGCTTGACCAAGGCCAGATCGGTCAAGCCATTCTGGCCGCCATGACCCAAATGCGCCAAGGCGAGGCGGGCGATCTGCGCGCTGTGACCGAGGGGCTTTCCACCCTGCGCCATCTGGGCCTTGAAGATGTCGCCCGCCGCAGCGCGTTGCAGCTTGTTTTGCTTAAGCGGTTGCTGTGATGAGCGCCCCTGGATGACAGACGATCCGCACCGCTGGATTTCCACCTTTCTGCAAGCCCAGGCCGCCGAACATAATGCCGCGCGCAACACGCAACTGGCCTATGGCCGCGATCTTTTGGCCTTTGCCGAGTTTATAGCGCCGCTGTCCTTAGCACAGGTCAGCCGCGCAGATGTGGAAGCCTATCTGTTGCGCTGCGCAGCCGAGGGCCTGTCGCAAAGCACCCGCGCGCGCCGTCTGTCGGCCATCCGACAGCTGTACCGCTTTGCCTTTGAAGAGGGTTGGCGCAGCGACAATCCCGCTTTGCAAATCACAGGGCCAGGGGCCACGCAGCATTTGCCCAAGAACTTGTCGCAAGACGACGTTCTACGCCTTTTGGATGCCGCCCGCACCACGGGGCGCACCGCGCGCGACCGCCAACGCAATAGCCTGCTTATGGAACTGCTTTACGCAACCGGTCTGCGCGTCAGCGAACTTGTCACCCTGCCCATGACTGCTGTGCGCGGTGCCCCACGGATGATTTTGGTCAGGGGCAAGGGCAACAAAGACCGTATGGCCCCCCTGTCAGACACCGCCCGCGAGGGGATCACCGCTTGGCTTACGCAGCGCGATGCAGAGGAAGATCAGGCCCGCTTGGCTGGAAAACCCGCCAACCGCTATCTTTTCCCCGGTTCTGGCGCTGACGGTCATCTGACGCGCCAGCAATTCTTTGGGCTGGTCAAAGCCATGGCGCTCGCGGCAGGTCTTGATCCGGCCCAAGTCTCTCCGCACGTGTTGCGCCATGCCTTTGCAACCCATCTTTTGGCAAATGGCGCAGATTTGCGCGTTATTCAGACGCTTTTAGGCCATGCCGATCTTTCCTCGACCGAGATTTATACCCATGTGCTAGAAGACCATCTGAAGGATTTGGTTCTGAACCACCATCCTTTGGCCCAAACCCGAAAGACCCGAGGATAAAATGGACTGGATCATTGCCAACGTAACACTTGTGCTCACAGCCGTGGCTGTGACCGTGCTTTTGTTGATCTCGGCTTTCTTTTCTGGCTCGGAAACGGCCCTTACCGCAGCGTCACGCGGGATGTTGAAAGCGCAAGCCGACAAGGGCTCACGCGGGGCAAAGGCGGCTTTGTCAGTGACCGATGACAGCGAAAGCATGATTGGCGCTCTGCTTTTGGGCAACAATATCGCCAATATCTTGTCAGCCGCATTGACCACAGCACTGCTCACCGACCTGTTCGGTTCAAAAGGCGTCGCCCTTGCCACCGTGATGGTGACCGTGCTGGTCTTGGTCTTTGCCGAGGTTTTGCCCAAAACCATCGCGATCATCTCGCCCGTGCCTGTTGCAATCTTGGTAGGCCCCGTCGTTAAGCTGTTGATCATGCTCTTCACCCCCATTGTCACCACGGTGCGGGCCTTTGTGCGGCTGATCTTGCGTGTCTTTGGCCTTCGGGCTGACCCCAACCGTCATATTCTGGCCTTACGAGAGGAAATCGCAGGGGCTATCTCGCTTGGCCATTCCGAAGGTGCTGTGGAAAAAGAAGACCGCGACCGCCTGCTTGGAGCGCTTGATCTGGCCGACCGCACGGTAGACGAAATCATGCGCCACAGACGCGAAACCGAGATGATCGATGCCGATCTGGCCCCGGAAGAGATCGTCAGCCTGATGCTGGCCTCTTCCCATTCCCGCTTGCCCGTCTTTCGGGGCAGCGACGAGAATATCCTTGGCGTCGTTCATGCCAAAGACCTGCTGCGCGAGGTGGAGCGCTTAAGCCATATCCACGAAACGCATGACCAAGCCATGGCGGCATTGGATGTGGTGAAAGTGGCGATGAAACCCTATTTCATCCCCGACACCACCACGCTTGACGAACAAATGCGCGAGTTTCTTAAGCGGCGCACCCATTTCGCGCTGGTGGTGGATGAATACGGCACCTTGCAGGGTCTGATCACGTTGGAAGACATCTTGGAAGAGATTGTGGGCGAGATCACCGACGAGTTTGACCTTGTCGACAAATCCAACGCGCTAAAACGGGCAGACGATGGCAGCTATCTGGTCGAAGGGGCTATGACGATCCGCGATTTGAACCGCGCGACCGATTGGAATTTGCCCGATGACGAGGCCAACACCGTGGCGGGCCTTGTGATCCACGAGGCGCAGATGATTCCCGCGCAAAGCCAAGCCTTCAGCTTTCACGGCTTTCGCTTTGAAGTGGTGACCCGCCGCGAAAACCGATTGACGCGGCTGAAGGTGCGCAAACTGTAAGCGCCAGCAATGGGGTGCGGTGGCTCTATTTTTAATATTGGGTCAAGATGCATCCGCAAGGCCCGCGCCTTGGAACAGATGCTCACCCCTTTGGCATGAAGCGTCACAAATCTGTGTTGACGGTGATGCCAAACAGTCATAACCTTCAAAACATAAAGTCGGCCAGTCCGACAGGGAGCAAAAAAATAAAGGAAAAGGGTCGCTTCGCGGCCCTTTTTCTTTTGACAAAACACCCCGCCCCGAAAAGACAAAGGGGGCCGCGCCACCTGCCAAAGTGAGCAACGTTTTGTGACCTGACGCGCGGCACATCCTATGCTATGGCAACGAAGCACAGACATATCGTCGCATGTTCAAGGACTTTCACATGACCCGCACCCTTTCCCGCCTTGCTTTGGGGCTTGGCTTTACTGCCGCCCTTATGGGCACCTGCCTGCCAGCCTTGGCCCAAACCGCTGATGCCACAGCGCCTGCGGATGGCGTGGCGATGGGCGTGCCAGATGGCATTTCAGATCGCACCTCAGCTGCCATGAACTCGGTCTATCTGGCAGCGAGCTTTGATGCTTGGCAACAGCGCTGCATGAAAAAAGAAGACGGGGCGGATCCGTGCGAGTTGTATCAACTGCTGAAAGATGAAACGGGCAATCCGGTGGCAGAGATCAGCTTTTTCACCCTGCCCGAAGGCTCGCAAGCTGTGATTGGTGCCAATATCTTGGCCCCGTTGGAAACCCTGCTGACCGCCAATCTGCGCATTGGCATTGATGCGGGCACGCCCAAGATTTACCCATTCTCTTACTGCACAGTGAACGGTTGTGTGGCCAAAGTGGGCTTTACCGCCGAAGAATTGGCCGTGATGCAAGCCGGAACCGAAGGCATGATGACCGTGGTTCCCGCCGCAGCGCCCAAGAATACGATCGCCATCAAAATTGCGCTGGCAGGGTTCACGGCAGGCCATCAAGCGCTGGTCGATGCCGCAGCCAAGATCAAGAACTGATAAACCAAACCCAACGCCGCGTGGATTTGCTGCGCGGCGTTACTCTTCCTCGGCAGACGGCGGCGCGCCAAGGCGATCCTCTAGGGCCGCCACGCGCTGTGACAAGCGCGGCAAACGGCGGACGGCCTTTTGCAACTCGATGTTCTTGTCCATCTTCACGGCGGGATAGCCCAAAAGCACCCGACCTGCGGGCGCTGAATTCATGATTTTCGTGGCAGCGCCTGCGATGACATCATCGCCCACGGTCAGATTGTCACTGACCCCACACTGCCCTGCCAACACCACACGGTTGCCGATACGGGCAGACCCAGCCAGCCCCACCATGCCGCAGATCAAGCAATCTTCGCCAACTTCGACGTTGTGGGCGATATGGGCCAGATTGTCGATCTTGGTGCGGTTGCCAATCTTGGTCGACCGGATCGTACCCCGATCGATGCAGGTGTTGGCCCCCACTTCAACATCATCCCCCAAGATCACCGCCCCAAGCGAATGAATGCGATGCCATTCCTGAGGGCGAATTTCACCGCGAATTCCGAGGGTTGTGCGAATTTCCTCGACGCCCGAAATCTCAGCCGTCACAAAGGAAAACCCGTCAGACCCAATCACAGCACCCGGTTGCAAGATCACGCGGTCGCCAATTTGCACCCGTGCGCCAATCTTGACCCCTTCTAGGATCAACGCGTCGCACCCAATCACGGCCCCTGCCCCGATCGACACATGGCTGGCAATGCGGGCGCGCGGGCCTATCACCGCCCCCGCGCCAATGCTGACAAAAGGCCCAATCGCAGCCCCTGCCCCCACTTGCGCCGCCCCATCCACCACCGCCATCGCATGAACCCCCGCCGCTATGGCAGGCCCTGCATCCAAGGTGCGCGTCAGGCCCGCCATCGCCAAGCGACCGCGAGGCGCAAAGATGGCCGCCTGCAACCCCAAGGCGCGCCAATCCGCACCCGGCCAAAGCAGGGCGGCGCGCGCCTGCCCTTGGGCCAGGCCTTCAGCATATTTGGGGTTGGTGGCCAAAGCCAACTGCACCGCACTGGCCAAAGCAGGCTCTGCCGCCCCCTCGACAAGCAAATTTCCATCGCCCTCAAAGGGCGCACCGATGGCGGCAGCGATGGTTGCGATGCTATGGGCCAAAACAGCCTCCGCTTGGGGAAAACAACTTAGGCTTTGATTAGCTATTAATCCCCGCCACTGCCACCCCAGCTTCCATCAAGGCGGCGAAAAGCTTATTATCGCGCGCGTAGATGTCCCGACGATAGCCCATATGCCCCTGCTCATCTGGCCAAGCGGTGAAGTATACCAGATGCACAGGCACGGGTTGATCCAAGCTCAACACAGATTCAACGCCGGTGTTGAGATAGGTAGCGAACAGGCCTTTTGGATTGTCACTTTGCCGCGCCAGCAAGAAATAGGCCAAATCGAAGGGCGAGCCGACCCGAATGCACCCATGGCTAAATGCGCGCACATCTTTGGCGAACAAAGACTTGGTCGGCGTATCGTGCAAATAAATGTTGTGGGAATTGGGAAACATGAACTTTACCTTGCCCAAAGCATTGCCCTCTTCGGGGGGTTGGCGAAGTGCATAGGGAAAGGTTTCGGGCGTAAAGGCGGCAAAATCCACCGTCGTGCGGTCGACAATCTGGCCGTCAGGATCCAAGAGCTGCAACTGCGATTCCGCCAAAGGGTCTTCTTGAAACTGTGGCAAATATTCATTCACCACAATCGAGCGGGGCACCGACCAAGTCGGATTAACCACCATGAACTCCATCACATCCGAAAATTCCGGGCTTTGGGTATCGCGGCCGATTTTGCCGATCACCACACGGCTTTCAAAGGTGACATCGCCCTCGTCAAACACTTTCACCATGAAATCGGGCTGATTGACCCAGATGTGGCGCGCGCCCAAATCAACATTGCCCATCCAGCGCAGGCGTTCCATCGCCACAACCACCGATTTCAAATGGTCCTCGGCCGAGGCGTTGAGAGACGCAAGCGTGCCCTTGCCCACCACCCCATCGGGCGAAATGCCGTTGTTCAACTGAAACCGCTGCACGGCGGCTTGCAGGCTGGCATCGAAGGTTTGGCTGAAGGACCTATCCAAATAACCTAGCGCGATCAAACGATCCCGCAGCGCAATAATGTCAGCCGTGCTGGCATCGGGCTTGATCTCTTCTGCTGTCAGGGCCGGACCATAGCCACCCTTGGCCACCAGCTCCTCTAACGCGATTTTTTCTGCCATCAGGCGGCTGTAAACCGGGGTTGAAGGCACAAGGCTTTTCAACCAAGGGCCAAAATCTGGTGCTTCGGCTTGGGCCAGGATGGCTTCCGGATCAGGCCGCAAGATTTTGCGTTGGATGCCATCGTCAACCTTGATCGGGGTCAACACACCCGAGGACATATCGCGGGCATAGGCCAAAAGCGCCGTGGTCATCGCCACTTCCAACCGGCCCAAATCCGCCTCGGTCTGGGCAGACCCAAAGGCTTTGCGCAACGCTTTGGCGTCATAGCGCGCCACGGGCAGGCCGTGATCTGACGCCGTATCAAAGGCTTGCAACGCAACCTTGCGCCGCGCACCGTCCCCTTGGCCGGTCCACAGCGTGGCAAATTCCCGCGCGCTGTAGAATTTTTCGATAACAGGATCATCGAACTGCACTGTGGTTAAAGCATTCAGCGCCGCAAAGGCGGGGCTGATCCCCGCGCCCAAAGCCAAGCCCGTGCTCATCAAGCCAAGCGCCGCCCTGCGATTAACCGCCCCACTCTGCATCCTCAGACCCTCTCAGCTGTCACGCGCAAGGTGCAGCCCTTCTTTTTGCTTAAGTTTCCGCAACCTAGCGAAAATCCGCCGATCTTGCAAATCACGCCAAGATCACGCCTGCGAGATTTTCGGACCTGTCACACAAAGGCCACATAGGCTTGAATTGTGCGGGTTGGCGCTTTTTCGCCACCCGACTCAGCGAAATCTTGCCGATGGAAGGCCCTTGTCGTGATCTCGGCTGCATTGGGTGTTGGGCAAAAGGCAAAGTTGTGTCAAGAAAACCATGCAGAACGTGAACGGATCACCAGAATTTCCGGCACATCTGCACATTGGGCAAAGAACAGGACGGGCAGACGAATGACACAAACAATCAACGCAAATCTATCGCGGCGCAGTTTGTTGGGCATTTTTGCCGCCGCCACCGTCGTTGCGGCCCCGACCTTTTCGAAAGCAGCAGGCCTGTTAAAGGGCGCAGGCGATGTGCGCCGTGTGCATATGTATTCGGGCCGTTCGGGCGAAAGCGTCAATGCGATCTACTGGATCGATGGCGAATATATCCCCGAGGTTGTGAAAGAAATCAGTCATTTCATGCGCGATCTTCGGGTGGATTCGTCGATTGCGATGAACCCGCACAATCTGGATATCATCGCGGCCACCCATCACCTGCTGGACGTGAACGAACCCTATATGTTGCTGTCGGGCTACCGCACGGCAAAAACCAACTCGATGCTGCGGTCTGAATCGCACGGCGTCGCCAAGAATTCGTTGCATGTGCAAGGCATGGCGGCCGATCTGCGGTTGAAGTCGCGCAGCGTTAAGCAAATGGCCAAAGCAGGTGAGGCTTGTGCCGCTGGCGGTGTGGGTCACTATTATCACGGCAACTTTGTGCACATGGATTGCGGCCCCGTGCGCACTTGGGCTGGCTGATCTTGGCGGATACCGCAAAGAAAAGGGCACCTTTGGGTGCCCTTTCTTTTTGATCGATTATGGAAGCGCTTCAATAATCGCGCGGATCATCGTCTTGCGTCATCTTCAACCCGCGAAATCCCTGCGCCACAACGAACTTTTCCGAGGAATCCGCACGGCTTGCGGGCGGTTTCACATTGGCCACTTTGCGAAAGGCTTTCTTCAACTGGTTTTGCATCGTCAATTCCGCGCCGCCCGCCAAAACCTTGGCGACAAAGGTGCCGTCTTCTTCCAGCACATCAAAGGCAAAGGCCAAAGCGGCCTCGACCAAGGCGATGATGCGCAAGTGATCTGTTCCCTTGTGCCCGGATGCTGACGCCGCCATGTCAGACAGCACCACATCAGCCTTGCCGCCCAGCCACCCCTTGACCAAGCCATCCGCATCCTCGGCCAGAAAATCCAATTGGTGCAATTCGCATCCGGCAATCGGCTCAATCTCTTGCAGATCAACCCCCAGCACAGTGCCAATCGGCTTATTGGCCTTTTCGCCCAAAGCGTTCACGCGCGGCACAGCCACCTGACACCACCCGCCCGGCGCGCAGCCCAAATCAACCACCCGAGCACCGGGTTTGAAGAAGCCATACTTATCGTCCAGCTCCATGATTTTATAGGCCGCACGCCCGCGATACCCCTCGCGCTTGGCTTTGGTGACGTAAGGGTCGTTCAACTGCCGTTCCAACCACAGGGTCGAGGACAGTTTCCTGCCTTTGGCCGTCTTGACCTTGATGCGCAGATCGCGCCGCCCTCGGCCGGAGTCATTTGTTTCAGTCATGCAAAAGGTCCGTCTCCCAACACGCCATCGGCGGTCATTTGTGCGTATAACAGCCCCTCGCGCAGCCCACGATCCGCTACAGAAAGCTGATCGGTGGGCCAGATGCGCATCAAGGCTTGCAAGATAGCCGCGCCCGACATGATCAACGTGTGCCGATCCCGACCGATGCGCGGGTCTGTCCTGCGTCCTTCCGGACCAAGGGCTAAATACTCGCGGATGACAAGGTCGATTTGGTCGGACGACATCACCAACCCATCGACTTTCGCCCGATCATAGCGCCGCAACCCCAAGAAAGATGCAGCCACAGTGGTGACCGTGCCCGAGGTGCCGATGATCTGGAACCCCTTGCGCGGTTGGGCGACTGTGGCGGGCGAAAAGGTGGCAAGGCTTTCCTCAAAGAACCAAGACATCAGCGCAAAACGGGCGGAATCATCTTCAACATCAATGAATTGGTCTTTCAGCGTGGCGACACCAAGCGGAACCGATATCCAATCCACCACCCGCGCGTCACCCAAGCCTTGCCTGTCAAAGCCCGATGACAGACGCATGATCGACTTTGGCCGATCGTCTGGATCGACCTGCGACAGATCAATCCAAACCAATTCGGTCGACCCGCCGCCAATATCGACGATCAAAAGCTGCTCAGAAGCCGCGCGCACCAAAGGCGCACACGAAATCACCGCCAAACGGGCTTCTTCTTCCGATCCGATGATTTCAATCGTAAGCCCCGTTTCGCGGCGCACTTGCTTGATGAATTCCTTGGAATTGCTGGCGCGCCGACAGGCTTCAGTCGCGACCAACCGCATCCGCCCGACACCATGTTTTTCGATTTTCTTTTCACAAATCCGCAGCGCTTGGATCGTGCGGTTCATCGAAGCGCGCGACAATTTGCCCGAAGCCTCTAGCCCCGCGCCCAGTTGCACCGTTTTGGAAAAGCTATCCACGACCAGAAACTGACTGCCCTTGGGTTGGGCAATCAGCATCCGACACGAATTTGTTCCCAAATCCAGCGCAGCATAAAGCTGACCGGATAAGGTCGGTAAGGGAGCAGACTGTTCCGGCAAAAGGGCGCCCATGACAGGCTCTACCTTCGGCTCGTTTGCGTCCACTCCCCTGGGACGCTGGGGCGCCATCGCCGCCCTCCATCTGTGGTTGTGCTGATCCTAGCCCCGAAGGCTGTCATGCTCAAGCCCGCATTGCAGCGATGGGCTACGGGGCCCCCC
>CAMAYO010000074.1 GCA_945862465.1 Pseudorhodobacter antarcticus
TGCCAGTCAAGCGAGGGATGGCGCGCCATCAGCGCTTTGATCGGCAAAGACGCCAGATCATCGGTGCGCACGGATGACAAAGCCCCGCCAAACCGCCCAATTGGGGTGCGGATATAGTCGCAGATAAATACCTCGGTCATGGGGCAGCCTTTCTTGCGCAAGCGAGGACAGTGTCGGTCAGGCGGACGGCGGTGTAAATCCTTGAACGCATGCCGTGGAGTGCTTGCGCGTTGCGGGTCGGTCTGCTTGAATGGGGCATGGAACAGACATACCGCATCGCTATCTGGCAGGGCCCCTCACCCGAAGCTGACATCAAGTTGGCCTTTGCGACGCTTGGCCAGGCCATGCGCGCTGCAGGGGCGATGGGGGCCAAGATGCTTGTGGCACCCGAACTGTACTTGCCCGGCTACAACCAAGACATCCTGACCGATTTGGCGCAGGAACGTGGCGGCGAATGGCACGCACGTCTGTCGGCTATGACTATGGCTGCTGGGTGCGGCTTGGTCGTGGGTTATGCCGAACGTGACGGGGCGGCGCGCTATAACTCTGCCGTGGCCTTTAGCGCCGAGGGGGTTGAGGTTGCGCATTACCGCAAGATTCAACTGTTTGGCCCGCGCGAAAAACGTTTGTTTGCGCCGGGGAATGCCTATGCAACCTTTGATCTGGCTGGGGTCAAGACTGCGTTGCTCATCTGCTATGACATTGAGTTTGCGCCCCATATCGCGGCACTGGCGGCGCAGGGGGTGAAGCTGATTTTGTGCCCGACGGCTTGCCCTGTGCCTTATAACTACGTCTCAAACGTCACTGTTCCCACCCATGCCGCCAATCATGGCCTGACCATCGCCTATGCCAATTACTGCGGGGTAGAGGGCGATTGCGATTATTTCGGTCTTTCCGTCATCGCCAATCCTTACGGCGAAGTTGTGGCCCAAGCAGGTGCTGGCCCCACGCTGTTGGTGGCGGATGTGCCCTTTGCCTTTGATCCGGCGCGACTGTCGACGCAGGCGACTGATTTTCGCAAGATTTGATCGTCACCAAGAATTTTCGCAGAAAATTCGTTTGGGCGGCTTACGAATTTTCTGCGAAAATTCAAATTTGATTACTTGGCGTAGGGCGCCTTTCTGCTCCACCGCAGGGCGTCGGCGATCATCTGCTGCAGCGTGGATCGTGCTGGTTTCCAGCCCAGTTCCTTCACCGCCCGCGTCGATCCGCAGACCAGCGATGTCGCATCTCCCGCCCGCCGCGCACCCTCTATGATGGGCACATCGCGGTTGGTGACCGTACGGCTGGCCTCGATCACCTCGCGCACCGAAAAGCCTTGGCCAGACCCTAGGCAGAAAATCCGGCTACCTTTCCCGGCTTGCAGCCAACGCAGGCCCAGCACATGGGCATCCACCAGATCGCAGACATGGACGTAATCGCGAATGCAGGTGCCATCGGGCGTAGGATAATCTGACCCAAAGACCGTCAGTGCCGCACGTTTGCCATCAATCGCATCCAGCATGAGCGGAATGAGGTGGGTTTCGGGGATATGCTGTTCGCCCACGTCCCCGTCAGGATCGGCCCCGGCCACGTTGAAGTAGCGAAAGATCACCGCTTGCAGCCCGTCACTGCGTTCAAAATCGCGCAGCATCATTTCGATGGCACGTTTTGATCCGCCGTAAGCGTTGATCGGCATTTGCGGCGTGTCTTCATCCAAGGTCACGCCGTCTTGGTCGCCGTAAGTGGCGCAGGTTGATGAAAAGACAAAGTGCTTAACCCCCGCCGTCAAGGTCGCCTCGATCAGGTTGAGCGAGCCGTTGACGTTGGTGCGCCAATACTTGGCCGGATTGGTCATTGATTCGCCCACCAGTGACAGGGCGGCAAAATGCATAACTGCCACGGGCTGATAGTGCGCAAAGGCGGCATCAAGGGCCGCGCGGTCCATCAGGTCGCCTTCCACCAAGGGGCCAAAGCGCACGGCATCGGCCCAGCCGGTGGACAGGTTGTCATAGACGACCGGAACAAAACCTGCCTGTGCCAGCGCTTTGCAGGCATGTGATCCGATATAGCCAGCGCCGCCTGTGACAAGAACGTGCATGCGATCCTCCGTTTGTGCGGCAGTCCAAACTGCGCCCTTTTCTTATAGCGGGCAAGCGCCTGAATCGAGCCCAGCTGCGCGAACTTGGTTCAAAATCTGGCCTTTAGGGCGCTCGGATTTGCAAATTCTGATGATGCTGGGCGATAGCGTCATTCACGTCGTCAAACAGGGTTAGCCCCCCCGCCTCGAGCACGGCAGCCGAAGTGCAGCGTTCACGCATCTGTCCCTCGCCATGCGAGATGAAGATGAGGCCCGCGTTGGCAAGCCGATCTTCGAACAGGCGGTTGCTTTTCTTGCGAAAGGCGGCATCCCCTGCGCTTGTCACCTCGTCGATCAGATAAGTGTCAAAGCGGATCCCCATCGCCATGCCAAAGGCCAAGCGCCCGCGCATGCCCGACGAATAGCTGCGCACTGGTTCGGCGTAGTTCAACCCCAGATCGGCGAAGGATCCGACGAAATCGACCAGTTCGTCGGTGTCGACCCCATAGATCCGCCCCAAAAAGCGCACGTTTTGAATGCCCGTTAAATCGCCCTGTATCGTGCCCGTCAGCCCAATCGGCCAAGAGATCGCCCCCGCCACCGAAATGCGCCCACGGTCAGGGTTCAGATTGCCTGCGATCATCGCCATCAGCGTAGACTTTCCCGTCCCATTGCGCCCGATCAGTGCCAGTTTCGCCCCTTTGGGAATGGTGGCGCTGATATTGCGGGCGATGTATTTGGGAATGCCCTGATAGCGATAGGCTTTGGTCACGCCGTCAAGGTTGATCATATGGCCCCCAAACTACCTGCGGTCACGCAGCGCGTAAAAGATCATCACGCCAATCGACCACGCCAGCAGGCCCACAAAGGCCGCCAGCAACGTCCGCAGCCCCCGTTGCGGCGCGGTTGAGGTTTGCGCCAAAGTGGGTTGCAAATAGGTCGCCAGATAGCGCGTTTGGTGCTGAGCATCGTTGATCGCCTTATCATAGGCGGCGAGGGCCGTGAGATAGGCCTTTTGGGCGAAATCTTGCTCCATGATCAGGTTTTGGTAATCGTTCACCAGCTTGGCATAATTGGGCGCGCCCGGGTCAGACAGGCCGCCGACCTTGGCTTGCTCTGCCGCAATGCGGTCTTGAATGACGGCGATGCGCCGCGACAACTGGGAAAGGCGCGGGTCACTGTCGGGGACTGTGCCTGTTAACAGATCAAGGTCAATCTGAGCTTCGGCCAGTTGTTGTACCAGCGTGTTGACGACTTCTGCCGTGCCAGAGACCTGTTGCGCCGGATCAAGAATGCCGTTTGCAACGCGAAATTGCGTCAAGGCCTGTTGGGCTGACGCCATGCGCTCTTCAGATTTTGTCAGAGTTTCTTGGCTGTATCGGGTTGTATCGGCTTGCGCTGTTTTGGACAGGTCGTTGATGATGGCGGTCGATTGCGCCAAAACCTCGGTCGCGATGGCCTGCGCGTCTTTGGGGTCAAAGGCCCAGACACTTAGGGTCATCAGGCCCGTCGAGCGGTCAAAATTGGGCACGACCATGCTTTGCCAATAGGTCAGCAAATCTTCGATGGACCCATCGGGCGCAAACCGCATCAGTGGGTCCTGCGCGGGTTTTGAGAAAATCTGGCGCAGGTTTAGTTTGACATCGACACGGGTCAGCATTTCTTGGCTGCGAATGAATTGATAGACGATGTCCATATCCGACGAGGACGAGGTCGCCCCCCCCGCGAAAGGCCCCAGAAAATCAAAGGCCGCGGGCACCTGTTCTGTACGGGTGCTAAAGCCCGCATCGCTTTTAAACTGATCCGCCGCTTTGGTGAAAAGATACCCGCCATAGCCCGCCGGAAGCAGCACGACCACCAAAACAAACAGCGCTAAGATCCACCAATGGCGCGGCCGCATCGCTGCCTTTGACGCCGTGGTGGACTGTGCGTAGCTGGAGGCTGAGGGGCCATTGAATGCCCCTTGTGGTGCCAAGCCCAGATTTGCCGCGCGGTCTTTGGCTTGTGCCATAGCTTTTTGACGGGCGATGGCCTTGGGCCTATTGCCCATCCCATTGCGGGTTTGGGCTGTGGCGGGGACTTGGGGTGCCAAGCTATGGGCGTCAGCCGTGCCAAAATTTGGCGGAATGGGCGATGGGGGCAATATCAGGTTCCAAATCGGTGCAGGGGTTTGCGCAAATCAAATCAATTTGCTAAGTTTAACGTGATTTTCCAAAATGCCACAAGGGCGCAGTGAACGCGCCAACACCTCGTGTTTCATATTTTTACCAACAATTTTCAAGAATGCCCGCCATGATAGATCAAGCGCCCAAACCCTTTGCGCCACCACAATCGCCCAAACCGCCAAAGTTTCGCATGGCTCGCGTCATTGGAGCCCTAATCTTGCGCGAAACGGGGTCGCGCGACAGTCGCGCCTCTTTGGGTTTTTTGTGGCAGGTGATCGAACCCGTGGTGTCGATTGCGATCTTGAGTGTGCTTTTTTCCATGATCAGCCGATCCCCCCCTTTGGGGACAAACTTTCCACTCTATTACGTCACAGGGGTTGTGCCTTTTCACCTTTATGCCTCCATCGGTCGGCAGGTTTCAGGATCGATGCGGTTTTCGCGCAACTTGCTAGGCTTGCCTGCGGTGACGGTGGTGGACCTGATCATGGCGCGCTTCCTGCTCAGTGCGCTGACCAATATCTGCATCTTTATTGCGATGCTGGTCTGGCTCAACACCGCTTATGACCTGCACCTGCGGCCGGATATGGGGGCGCTGATGCTGGGGTTGGTCATGGCGATGATCTTGGGCCTAGGGATTGGCACACTCAACGCGGTGCTGATACCCGCCTCGGCCATTTACGAAAGCGTCTGGGGCTTGGTGACCCGCCCAATGGTGTTGGTATCGGGGGTGCTGTTTCACATCGAGGACTTGCCAGAGCCGATCTTTGCCGTTCTAAAATGGAACCCCATCGCCCAAATCGTCGCCCAGACGCGCCATGCCTTTTACCCAAGCTATGATATTGCGTGGGTATCGCCGGCCTATGTGGCCTTGATTGCCGCTGTCTGCTTTGCTTTGGGTTTGGTGGGCCTGTACCGATACATCTTTGACGTGCTGGACAATTAAGTCGCCAAACTTGGTCAGCGGCCAACGCCCAGATACCGAGAAAATCCAGCCTGTAACACGGCTTGGGGTGCGTAGATGTTGCGCAGGTCAGCCATGCGCGGCGAGGCCATTTTGGCCGCCATCCGCGCCAGATCAAGGGCGCGGAATTCGTTCCATTCGGTCAGAATAACCACCGCATCGGCCCCTTGGGTGGCTTGATAAGCGTTGTCGCACCACGCGACGCCGGGCAACAGGGCTTCGCCCTCGCGCTTGCCTTGCGGGTCGGCGACGCGCACCTTGGCGCCTGCGCCAATCAGCGCGGGTAGGATGGTTAGACTGGGCGCATCGCGCATATCGTCGGTGTTGGGCTTAAAGGTCACGCCCAAAACGCCAATCGTCTTGCCGTTCACCGAGCCGTCACACAGGTCGATGATCTTATCCAGCATCCGCCGCTTGATCTCTTCGTTGACCTTGATCACGGTTTCGGTGATTTGCATGGGCACGGCATGCTCTTGGCCAATTCGGGCCAAAGCCTTGGTATCTTTAGGAAAACAGCTTCCGCCATAGCCTGGTCCTGCATGCAGGAATTTGTTGCCGATCCGCCCGTCTAGCCCCATGCCCTTGGAGACATCCTTGATATCCGCCCCGACCTTTTCACACAGCGCGGCGATTTCGTTGATGAAGGTGATCTTGGTCGCCAAAAAGGCGTTGGCGGCGTATTTGATCATCTCGGCGCTTTCCAGCCCGGTGAAAACCACCGGAAAGTCGCGCAAGAACAGGGGGCGGTAGACGTCGGACAAAACTTTGCGGGCCGCGTCGGATTCTACGCCCACCACCACGCGGTCGGGGCGCATAAAGTCATCAATCGCTGCCCCTTCGCGCAGGAATTCGGGGTTCGAGGCGACGTCGAACGCGGCCTGTGGGTTGGCGACACGCACGGCTTCCGCCACTTTGCGATTGGTGCCCACAGGCACGGTGGATTTGGTCACAACCACGGTGTAGCCCGTCAAGGCCGCGCCAATCTCTGCCGAGGCCTCCATCACATAGGTTAGATCTGCATGACCATCGCCGCGCCGCGTGGGCGTGCCCACGGCGATGAAAACGGCATCCGCTCCGATCACGGCCTGCGCCAAATCCAGCGTGAAGGACAACCGCCCCGCTTGCACGTTCTTGGCCATCAGATCGGCCAAGCCAGGTTCAAAGATTGGCACCTGTCCGGCCTGAAGTTGGGCAATCTTCTCGGCGTTCTTGTCGACGCAGATCACATCGTGGCCGAAATCTGAAAAACACACGCCAGAGACAAGGCCTACATAGCCCGTCCCGATCATCGCAATCTTCATGGTGACGCCTGTTTCAGGGCTATGCCTGCCTTTTGTGACTTGGGCTGTGTCTAGAAAGTGGGGGCCTCTGTGTCAAACGCGAAAAGGTAGCCCATGCAACAGGTGGGGCGGCCTTGCCAAGGGTAAGGCGCAGGATCAGATCACACCACCAACCAAATCGCAGGGGCCAGCCCAGCCCCGATTTCAGCCGAGGACCAGACCCAATTCGCCGGGGCGGGTGTTGAATAGGTAATCGACCTGCTTACCGTTTTGCGCGCTGTCGTGCTGGGCGCGCCGCCGTTTACATCGGGCGTGGCACCTGCGGCCCAAGCGGCAATCGTGGGGTTTGCGCTGCTGCGAAGGCCCAGCCAGTAGGTCTGCCCCTTCAGAAGGGTCAGCGATACTGCCACCGTCTTGATCCCAGCGGCTTGCATATCGACCGATGCCGTTTCCAGCAGCAGCGTATCTGGGCGGCCATTGGCATCTGACCTGTAGATGGCCATCTTGCCCGTGCCCGCAGCCATTCCGGTCAGGACGTTGAAAGATAAGCCCGCAATCGGCGTGTCGACGCGCGGCGTAAAGGGAAAAAGCCGAAGCTCCTTTGCGATGCAAACCAGTGTTGCTGTCCCACCAGAGGAGCAGATCGTTGTCATCATGCTTTCGCCTGTGGGTGGCGTCAGCCAAGGAAGGTCTTGCCCCCCACTGGCAGTGCCACCCGCGCCCCCATCGGTGATCCCGTAACCTGCCAGCGTGGTGGGCTTGCCCGTCAGGTCGGCAAAGGCCCCGCTGAACGATGTGGACGCAGGCAGTTGGTCGGTGGGCACCTTGCCCGTGGCATCCAGACCAGCATAGCCATTGGCCAGCCCCTTGACGGCTGTGCTTTGCCCATCTGTGATGCCATAGCCTGACAGGGTGATCGGTTTGCCCGTGATGCCGCCCCATTCGGCCCCAAGGGCAATGGCAGGGGCCCAAGTGCCGTCTGCGCGCAGATAGGTGTTTGGCCCCCCGCCTGAGGCGGGAGTTAAACCCTTGGTATTGAAGGTGAATGTGTCCAGCATCGTCGTGATTTGTGTGCCTGTTAAATCTTGCCCAAGAGCCCAACCTGCGGTGGCGTTGCCCTTGATGGTTGTGGCGGCCATCTGATCCAAAGCATTTGCGCTGCTGGCCCCTGTGATCAGGGGCGTGCCACCCACTTGGGTGTTGCCAGTAACCACGTTGTTGGTAGCGCCAGCGTCAATCCAGATTGCGCCGTATTGGGCCATCCCCGTTCCCGCCCCCGTGCCCATGGTGTCAAAGACATTGTTTGTTATGATGCATCGGTAGCTGTTGCCGCTGGCCCCAGACCCCGTGCCCTTAAGCCAGACGCCTGTTTTGGCATCACTGATATAATTACCCTCAACCTCGCAGCCATTCGCCGCTTGCAGGTTGTTCACAAAATTGATCGCCGCTCGAACTCGGTTGTTCAGGGTCGAGATGTTGGTATTCACCCCGACAAGGGTGTTTTTCACAAAGCGCGCGCCGGTAGACCCGTCAATCCCCACCGCACCCACCCCGCCGCCGCCCGTCGCCAAAAACCCTGACCCCGCATCAAGATCGGGCCATTGGTTGCCCGAGGTGAGGGCGCAGTCCAGCAAAGTATTACCCGACACAACTGCGTAATCGCATTTGTCGATGGTGATGCCTTCGGAATAAACCATGCGCGCCACGCAGCGTTGAATGCGCGAATGGGGCATTTGCTTTTGGCTAAAGGCCGTGGCCCCCGCCCTTATGACGCGGCAGTTTTCCAGATAGCACCCGACTGGGAAAAACGAGGCCGTTGTGAACCCCGTGTCGTCCGAAGTGCGGCCTTGGGCGTCGATGCCCCAAGACGCGTTGCCGCCGCCGCGCAACGCAAAGGGGCGGTCAGGGCAATTGACGACTTCAACATTTTCCACGCCCGAGTATTGGTCGGATAGAAACACCCCAATGCCCGCATAGCCTGCGCAATCAAGCTTTAGGTTGCGGATGCGGTTGTTGGCGCCAAAGTAAAACTTAATCGCCGCTGCCGTGCGGTTCGTGCGGCGCAGCAATTTGGTTGCATTGCCGTCGCCCTCGAGCACCACATTGGCTAGGCCAGCCTTTTGCATCTCGCCCGTCCAAAGATAGGTTCCAGCCGGCAGAAAGGCCACGCCGCCGCCCTGCGCGTTGACATAGTCAATCATGGCCGAAACGGCGGGGATGGCATTGATGCTGCCTGTCGTGTCGGCCCCCCAATGCAAGGCCGTGGCCGTGCCATTGGGGACCCAGCCTGGCAAGTCGGCTATGGCGTTTCCCGTTCCGGTATAGCGATAGACGGCCATGGCGGCACGCATCACCAATCCCACGGCTGGGTTGCGCCCTGCGGCCCAATTAACAAAGGCCGCACGGGTGGCAAAATCCTGCCGTTCCAGTGTTGTGCGTGCGGCTGCGGCATCCGCATCATCCATCAAGGTGCGCCCAAATAGGCTGGCCGAGGCATCCAACACATCAACCGTCTGCCCGCCTTGCTGGGCCCGCAGGCGGTGGGTGGTGGCGTTGTACCAGATGTCACCGTTCTGCGGGCTGGCCGGATCGCCCGCCCCAAGCACGACGTTCAGCCCGCGTGAGGCCAAAACCCGCCCCGTGCTGGCTTCAAGCGTCAAACCCGTCAGAAAGGTTGTGCCATCGGTGCTGACCTTCAGAACAAAGTTGTCGTTGCCCACGATCCCCATTTCGGCACGGCCTGAATAGCCGCTTTGAAACAGCAGGCTTGCTGTGTCGGACGGCTTGGCTTTGTTGACCTTGACCTGATGCCCCGCCCCCGCATGAGTGAGCAACGTGGCCGGTGAGGATACCGTCAATCGGTTGATGTCATCCGCCTCTGCCGAAATGCCAAGCGCTGCAACCCTTTCGCTCCGCTCGGCCGAGGTTGTCCAAGCCGCGCCATCAAACACGGCCTCGCTGTATTCGCCCTCGACCCAAACGCGCCAACCGGTTTTGGGCACATAGAAATCCCAATACAGACCAGAATAGACAGCCACGTGGCCGTCTTCGCCCTGCCAATCTCCTGTGGCATCGTCGGCCACAATGTAACAGGCCCCCGTGACCACTGCTGTGGGCGGCGCCGTGAGGCTGCGGCTGGTGGCTGTGGTTTGGACCAAAACGTCCAAGACGGCCAAAGCCTCGTTATGTGTCACGTGTTTTTGGGCTTGAGACGGCTCGATAAGGGGCAGCGATTGCAAGGCTGTTGTGGTCGACATGAATAACCTCCGCGGGGATCAATTGACCCGCAAGGCTAAATAGAATGCTTAAATTGTTCGTAACTTGATCGTGCGCGCCTTAGCCAAAGGCCAAGGTTGCGGCAATCACCCACATGGTCAGGCCCACCACACATTCCAACACCACCCAAGCGCGTGGGGTGGCAAATAGGGGCGCCAAAAGCCGCGCGCCAAACCCCAAAAGCGCAAAGAACGACAAAGACGCCGCCGCTGCCCCCCATCCAAATGCCACCTCAAACGGCGCATGGTGGGTTGAGATCGAGCCGATCAGCACCATTGTGTCCAGATAGACATGTGGATTGGCCCAAGTGAAAATGACGCAGGTCAGCAGCACCTTGGACAGCGGTGTGGGCTTGTCGGCGGCCGGCATCAAAGCCTCGCCCCCCCTCCGGGCGGCTTGAAAGCGCTGGAAGCCATACCATAGCAAAAATGCCGCGCCAAACCAGCGCATGGCGGGCACAAGCCATGGCACGGCCGCGGCCACAGCCCCAAAGCCTGCAACACCCACAGCAATCAGAATGGCGTCTGATATGGCGCAAACCGCCACCACCGCCGCGACATGTTCGCGCCTGATGCCCTGTCGCAGCACAAAGGCATTCTGCGAGCCAATCGCAAGGATCAGGCTAAAGCTGGTGATATAGCCTTGGATGACTGATAAGAACATGGGCCGCCCCGCTTGGATAGGCAGACCTAACCGCCCAGAAGCGCCACCTCAACCCCAAACCTTTGGGCGTTAGACGTTGATCCGGGGTGGGAAGTTGAAAACGTAATCCGCTTCTGGCCCGCCGGGTTCAGCCATGGCATAGGTGCGCGCGCGCAGCCAAGCCACCACATCGCCCTTGCCCATAGTGGCACATTCCACCGGTTCCGCCACACGCACCGTGACAGGCTTGTTCATCTTGCGCT
This sequence comes from Pseudorhodobacter antarcticus, assembly GCA_945862465.1. Lineage (GTDB taxonomy): Bacteria > Pseudomonadota > Alphaproteobacteria > Rhodobacterales > Rhodobacteraceae > Stagnihabitans > Stagnihabitans antarcticus_A. The sequence continues at coordinate 10,647 of CAMAYO010000074.1, forward strand.
TGGTTTCAAAGAAAATCAGCGCCACGCGCAGGGCGTAAGACAGATGGCTTGCCACCTGAAAAATCCGCGAGTTGCGGCCCGCGACATAGATGGCCAAGGTTTTCACCCCCGGCCGCCGCGCCAGACGTGCGATGAAGGGATGCCATTCAAAATCTGACGCATTGCGCGCCATCGGTGTGACCGAAGTTGCCACCCCGCCACCTGGGAAAATGATCAAAACATGGCCTTCGTCCAACCACTCCACCGCCTTGCGGCGCGTTTCGGCGGATGTGCGGCGCGCTTCGGGGCCTGCGCCAAAGTCGATGGGCAACAAGGCATCTTGCGCCTCTTGCGGTTGGCACAGAAGCGAGTGGCAGATCAGCTTCACATCCTTGCGGACCGAAGCCATCAGATGCCCGATAAACAGCCCATCGATGATGCCATAAGGATGGTTCGACACCACCAGCAACGGCCCTGTTTCGGGGATCCGCGCCATTTCATCGGGGGATATGTCAGCCGTCAGGCCTAATTCGCCAATGGCTTGGGTAAAAATCGAATCCTCGGGATTATGCGGCTTTTGCTGCCAGTTGCGATAGAGCCGCTCAAACCCCGCGCGTCCGCTCAGCCGCTCAACCGTGCGAATCAAGGTGCGCCGCAGCCACGGCATTTCGGGGGTGGAATAGGTAAAGACAGGGCCCTTTTGGGCTAGGGGCTCTTCGGGCAACAGATCCATGAAGTCCGCGGAAGTGTCAGTGATCATATCATCGCCTCATGGTCTGGGCACATGCCCTTTTTTAAAGGGAATGCCGCATTTGCGTGACAGCCATATGACAAAGACCTGCACCGATCAACGTGCAGACGTAGAAAAGGGCGCTTTTCTAGCTGTCCAAGCCACCGCCCCCAGCGGCCCGAAACCATGCAACAATCGCAGCCCGTTCATCGGGTTCCATATAAGACAGGTTGGCGGGGGGCATGGCGTGGGTAAGCCCCGCTTGCATGTAAATCCGCCGCGCTTCGCGGGCGACATCAGAGGCGGTTTCCAACACAACGCCCTTCGGCGCCCAAGTGATCCCCTCAAACGCGGGTTCGCGGGCGTGGCACATGGCGCAGCGTCCTTGAATGATGCTGACCACATCTTCAAAGCCTGAAGCACTCGCATAAATCAGGTCTGGGCCCTCCAAGGCACTTTCCTCTGCGGGGTGCTGCATCGGGGCTGTCGACAGCCACGCGATAACCAAGAACAACACGCCCGTGACAGCCCAAGTCCAATGCGGGCTGCCCTTTTTGGCGTGGCGGGTGTTGAACCAATGGCGCACGGTGACGCCCATCAGGAACACCAGCGAGGCGATGATCCAGTTATATGGCGTGGCAAAGACCAGCGGGTAATGGTTGGACAGCATCAAGAAAATTACCGGCAGCGTCAGGTAATTGTTATGCGTGCTGCGCTGCTTGGCGATTTTGCCATATTTTGCATCTGGCGTGCGGCCCGCCTTCAGATCAGCCACCACAACCCGTTGGTTGGGCATGATCACGAAAAACACATTGCCCGACATGATCGAGGCTGTGAAAGCCCCCAGATGTAACAGCGCCGCGCGGCCGGAAAAGACATGGGCGTAAAACCAGCTCATCCCCACCAGCACGACAAACAAAGCTACCATCACCGCCGTCTGGTTGGCATTCATGAACACACGGCAGATCGTGGTATAGGCCACCCAGCCAAAGGCCAATGATGCCAAGGAAATCGCCACCGCTTGGCCCACGGATAGGTCCATCACCTCTGGATCAATCAGATAAATCTGCGCGCCCATGTAGTAAACCAGCACCAGCAGGGCAAAGCCCGACAGCCACGTCGAATAGCTTTCCCATTTGAACCAGATCAGATGATCGGGCAGCGCCGCTGGGGCCACCATATATTTCTGGATATGGTAAAACCCCCCGCCATGCACCTGCCACTCTTCCCCCGATGCGCCGGGGGGCAGCGGCACATCGCGCCGCAGGCCAAGGTCTAGCGCTATGAAATAAAAGCTTGATCCGATCCAAGCCATGGCCGTGACCACATGAACCCAGCGCGCGGCGATTTGCACCCAGTCCCATAAGACAACCCAGTCATACATGCCCAACCCCTTGCGTTTTGAAGAACCTATCCCAAGGCGCACTCTTCTGTTAATCCTGCAAATGCCGGATCACTTTCAATATTCGCAAAATGCTGGCGCGATGCTTAAGAAACTGACTGACCCATGTCTTATGTGAACAATCTACGTATGTTTGTGCGCGTTTACGATCTGTCGTCGATGTCGGCGGCAGCGCGTGATCAGCGCACATCGCCCGCCGTCGCTTCGGCGCGCATTTCGGAATTGGAAAAGCACCTTGGCGTGCGTCTGTTCAACCGCACCACACGCAGTCTGCAACCCACCGAAGCGGGCCGGAATTTTTATGAGGGCGCGCAAAAGGTGCTCGAGGCGATTGACGCCGCCGAAGCTGCCGTCATGGAAACAGCCCAAAATCCGCGCGGCGTGGTGTTTGTGGCGGCACCCTTGGGGATAGGGCGGCGGTTCATTGCGCCCCATGTGCCTGCGTTCAAAGATCAATACCCCTCGATCGACGTGCGCCTGCGCCTGTCAGATCGAGTGATTGATCTGACCGCCGAAGGATTAGATGTCGCCTTTCATCTTGGAATCCTTGAGGATTCCACCCTCAAAGTCCGCCTGATCGCCGACTGCCCCCGCCTTTTATGTGCCGCCCCCGCCTATATCGCCCGCCGTGGCATGCCCGCCGATGCCGAAGCCCTTGTGCGCGACAAGCACGATTGCCTGAACCTGCGCTTCCCCGGTGCGAAAGAGTTTCAGTGGACGCTGCAAACCCCTGACGGCCCCCGCCGCTTTGAGATCACCGGCCCCTTCGAGTCAGACGACGGCGATGTGCTGACCGGTTGGGCGCTGGATGGGCGCGGGATTGTGCTGAAGCCCGTGTTCGAAGTGGCTGACCATTTGCGCGCCGGTCGACTAGTGCCTGTAGCCGTGCAAGCCGCGCCGATGCCAACCCAGTTGTCGCTTCTTTCCCAACAGCGCAGCGCCAAGGATAGCAA
>CAMAYO010000075.1 GCA_945862465.1 Pseudorhodobacter antarcticus
CATGCCGAACATGGCTTGCTCAAAGCCATCAGGAACGGGGGATTTCAGAGCGATCCCCGACAGAAAATGCCGCTCTGCCGTAGGCAGCGGAGTAGGGCGACCCGGCAGGGCCTTATCAGGCGCGACCATTTCCATTTTGCGTCGATCAATCAAAAACATCGCGTCCTCCTATGGGTTCTCAGGAAATATAGGGCGGGGGAGGGGGCTTGGGTAGGGGGTGCGACGAGACACAAGCCGGAACGCTTTGGGCATTTCGACGATCGATCTTTCATTTTGAAACAGGAAGGGCTCGTTTATTCCTTGGAAGGCAATCTTGGCGCTATGCCCTACCCCTGCAACGTCCGCACCCCATACCCCTCACCCCGAGCGCGCATGGCGGCTACGGCTGCGATGCTGGCGGCGGCTGTGGTGAAGTAGGGGATCTTGTCCATCAGTGCCACACGGCGGATGTCGCGGCTGTCAGAGACGGCTTGGGTGCCTTCGGTGGTGTTCATCACCAAGGCGATCTCGTCGTTCTTCAGGCGGTCGACGATGTTGGGGCGGCCTTCGTACACTTTGGCCACGGGTGTCGATTTCACGCCTTGCGTGGTCAGCCAAGCGGCGGTGCCTTTGGTCGCCACAATCTCGAACCCTTGGGCGGTGAGATCGTGCATCGCGGCGGCGAAGGCTTGGGTTTTGTCCATGTCTTTGATCGACACAAAGGCGCGGCCTGTGTCGGGCAAGATTACACCCGCACCCATTTGCGCTTTCAGGAAGGCCAGCGCAAAGGTCCGGTCCCAGCCCATGACTTCACCGGTCGAGCGCATCTCTGGCCCCAAAACAGGGTCAACACCGGGGAAGCGGGCAAAGGGCAGAACCGCCTCTTTCACGCTAAACCACGGGGTTTTCGGGTCGGCGAGTGTCAACGGGTCTGCCAAGGGCAGCGGGCTGTCGGGGCCGACACCTTCGGGATAGGGCGCGCGCATCGGGAAGGCTGACAGCTTTTCACCCGCCATCAGGCGCGCTGCGATCGAGGCTATCGCCGAATCGGTGGCTTTGGCGACGAAAGGCACGGTGCGGCTGGCGCGGGGGTTGACCTCTAGCACGTAGATCACGCCGTCTTTGATGGCGAATTGCACGTTCATCAGGCCCACGACGTTCAAGGCCAAGGCCATTTGCACGGTTTGCTTTTTCAGCTCTTCGACGGTTGCGGCTGACAGCGAATGGGGCGGCAGGCAGCAGGCGGAGTCGCCCGAATGCACACCAGCCTCTTCTATATGCTCCATAATGCCCGCAACGTGCACGGCTTGCCCGTCACACAGCGCATCCACATCCACCTCAATCGCGCCTGACAGATAGCTGTCCAGCAGCACGGGGCTAGAGCCTGAAACTTGCACAGCGGTCGCGATATAGCGTTCCAACTGCGCATCGTCGCGGATGATTTCCATCGCGCGCCCGCCCAAAACGAACGAGGGGCGGATAACAAGGGGGTAGCCCACATCTTTGGCCACCGCAAACGCCTCATCCCGCGAACGGGCGGTGCCGTTGTGCGGCTGTTTCAGGCCCAGTTTGTGCAGCAGTTGCTGAAAGCGTTCGCGGTCTTCGGCCAAGTCAATCGCATCGGGCGTGGTGCCCAAGATCGGGATGCCTTCGTTGGCCAGCGCTTGCGCCAGCTTCAAGGGCGTTTGGCCGCCGAATTGCACGATAACCCCGTGCAGCGTGCCGTTTTCCTGTTCGACGCGCAGAATTTCCAGAACATGTTCCAGCGTCAGCGGTTCGAAATACAACCGGTCAGAGGTGTCATAATCGGTCGACACGGTTTCGGGGTTGCAGTTGACCATGATGGTTTCATAGCCCGCCGCCGTCAGCGCATAGCAGGCGTGGCAGCAGCAATAGTCAAACTCGATCCCTTGTCCGATCCGGTTCGGGCCACCGCCAAGGATGACGACTTTCTTGGCGTTGGACGGACGCGCTTCGCATTCCACATCGCCCATCGCGGGGGACTCGTAGGTGGAATACATATAGGGCGTTTGCGCTTCAAACTCGGCGGCACAGGTGTCGATCCGCTTGAAGACGGCGTTGACGCCCAGATTGCGGCGGGCACGGCGCACTTGGGCTTCGTCACGGCCGGTCAGTTTGGCAAGGCGGGCATCGGTAAAGCCCATCATCTTCAGCTTGCGAATGCCGTCAGCGGTGACGGGCAGGCCAGATTTGGTCACTTCCGCCTCGACGTCGATAATCTCGCGGATCCGGGCAAGGAACCACAGATCGAAAGAGGTGATGGCGTTGATCTCGTCATTCGTCAGGCCGTGGCGCATGGCTTGGGCGATGTTGCGCAAACGGTCGGGTGTGGCTTCGGACAGGGCCTTGGTGATGGCCACACGGTCCGGTGCGCCCGGAATGGCTATTTCGTCAAAGCCAGACAGGCCCGTCTCTAGGCTGGCGAGCGCCTTTTGCATGGATTCGTGGATGGTTCGGCCAATGGCCATCACTTCGCCCACCGATTTCATCGCGGTTGTCAGGTTGGGGACAGAGCCGGGGAATTTTTCAAAGGCAAAGCGCGGGATTTTGGTGACGACATAGTCGATCGACGGCTCAAACGAGGCGGGTGTGACCTTGGTGATGTCGTTGTCCAACTCATCCAGCGTATATCCCACGGCCAGTTTGGCGGCGATCTTCGCAATCGGGAAGCCCGTGGCTTTAGAGGCAAGCGCAGATGAGCGCGACACGCGCGGATTCATCTCGATCACGACCATGCGCCCATCGGCAGGGTTGATCGCCCATTGCACGTTTGATCCGCCGGTTTCCACGCCAATTTCGCGCAGCACGGCGATAGAGCCGTTCCGCATAATCTGGTATTCTTTGTCGGTCAGCGTCAGGGCCGGGGCTACTGTGATGCTGTCGCCGGTGTGCACGCCCATCGGATCAATGTTTTCGATGGCGCAAACGATGATGGCGTTGTCGGCTTTGTCGCGCACCACCTCCATCTCGAACTCTTTCCAGCCCAGCAGGGATTCGTCGACCAAGACCTGCGCCATGGGCGAGGCCTCTAGGCCAGAGCGCACGATGGCGGCGTAATCGTCGCGGTTGTAAGCCACACCGCCGCCCGTGCCGCCCAAGGTAAAGGCGGGGCGGATGATGGCGGGAAGGCCAACATAATCCAGTGCTGCAATCGCCTCGGCCACGCCGGCGGATATGTCATATTTGCCCGAGGCGAGTTTGGGGGCTGCGATGATCGTGGCTTTGGGGTTTTCAAGGCCGATCCGGTCCATCGCTTCGCGAAACAACTTGCGGTCTTCGGCCATCTCAATGGCTTCGCGCTTGGCCCCGATCAGTTCGACATTGAACTTGGCCAGCACGCCCAGATCAGCCAAAGCCAGCGCAGTGTTCAAGCCTGTCTGCCCGCCCATCGTGGGCAGCAGGGCATCGGGACGCTCTTTTTCAATGATTTTGGCCACAACTTCGGGCGTGATCGGTTCGATATAGGTGGCATCGGCCAGCCCCGGATCGGTCATGATCGTGGCGGGGTTCGAGTTGACCAGGATCACCCGATACCCTTCTTCGCGCAGCGCTTTGCAGGCCTGCGCGCCAGAGTAGTCAAACTCACAGGCTTGGCCAATGACGATGGGGCCCGCGCCGATGATCATGATGGATTTGATATCGGTTCTTTTTGGCATGGCGGCCCCCTTACGGCAAAACTTTGCGGGTTATAGCCACACCTTTGTGGGGCGCAAGCGGATTCCAAGCGAGGCGCTTTACGACCACCGGAGGGCTTGCGCAGCCCTCCGAACCTCCCGCGGGATATTTGGGCACATATGAAAGGGGGTGCGGGGGGGGGCGAAATGGAAAAGGGCCGAGGGTTTCTCCCCGGCCCTTCGTTTGGATTATTGCAGTTGTTAGCCCTTTTCGCCCACAGCGCGCTCAGCCGCAGCGATGGCTGCTTTGCGCGCGGCAATACGCTCGCCTGTCGGCGGGCCTTCAAAGCGGCGGTTTTCAACCACAAGCCACAGGATCAGCGCCAAGGCGATGAACCCTGCCACGACGTAAAGCACACGCTCGTTCGGGGGGGCGATAGCGATGAACAAGATCACAGCCATCCCGATGACCGACAAAACAGTCACCAGTTTATAAACGCCCGCAGACATGGCCCAAGGACCGGGCTGCGGCCATTTCGGCCCGCCAAAGGCTATCATGCCCGCCACCAATGGCACGGTGAAGGACAAGAACAAGAACACCAAGGTCGAGTTCACAACGATCACATAGATCGACGTGCCATCCAGTTTGATGCTCAGCGCAAGGATCACGTAAAGGATGCACAGCACCGTAGCTGTCCAAATTGCATTGACCGGCGTGCGGTATTTGGCAGAAACGGTCGCCAGCGCCTTGGAACCCACCGGCATCCCGTCGTCACGCGCGAAGGCAAACAGCATCCGCGAGGCCGAGGTGACCGTGGCAAGACCGCAAATCAACTGGGCGATCAAGATGCCCAGATAGATCACGTTCTTCAGCCCCGCAGGCAAAACTGCGTCCATGGTGGCGAAAAACATTCCCCAGCCTTGACCAGCAGCGACGCCCAAATCGGGAATAGCCAGCGTGATGGCGCAGATCATGACCCAACCGACCAGCGACGACCAGATCACCGCATTGACGATGCCCCTTGGGACCGAATGGGCTGCGTTCTTGGTTTCTTCGGATGTATGCGCCGAAGCGTCATACCCCGTGATTGTATAGACCGGCAGCAATAGGCAAAGCAGGAACAGATAGCTCATGTTGCCCGATTGCGGGAACACGTTGCCGCCCGCCTCACCCGAGTAGTTTGTAAAGGTCCAAAGACGCGAGATGTCGATGGCGGGTGCATAGAATAGGCAGGCCAGAACCAATACCGCTGTGGTGGCAAAGATAAGCCAGCCTGAGATATCGGTCAGGAAAGTTGTCGCCTTGATGCCCACATGGTTGAAAATGGCCTGCACGATCGTGATCGCAGCCACAAAGACCACAACCTGCATATCCGTGCCGGTAAAGCCAAACATGCCGCCAAAGGTGCCGGCAAAGAAATAGGCCGTGCCGATGTTGATGGCGCCCAGAACGGTGATCAGGCCCAACAGGTTCAGCCAAGCCGTAAGCCAGCCCCAGAACCGGTTCCCCAGAATGGAGCCCCAGTGATACAGGCCCCCAGCTGTCGGGAAAGCCGAAGCGACCTGCGCCATCGACAGGGCGAACATCCCCGACAACACGCAGCCCACGATCCAGCCAATACCTGCGCCAGCACCGCCAACCGATGCAATCGCCTGCGCGAAAGAGTTGATGCCGCCGGACAGAATGCAGATGATCGAGAATGAAATCGCAAAGTTCGAAAATTTTGACATCGAGCGCGACAGCTCTTGGGCATAGCCCATGCCGTGCAGGATCTTCAGATCCTCGTTGTGTTCTTTGTCATTGGACTTATCAGCCATGACTACCCTCCTGGTTCCCTGTTGGTCGTTTTTTAGATTTACCGACGCGTCACGCGTGGCTTCTGCCAGAGAACCGCTGATTTTGCGCTCTGTCCAGCGCTGAATGGCAAAGTTCGCGGGTTTTCCGGCGCAGTTGGTGGCTCTTCGGGCCGCTTATGTCGCTTTTAGCAGCAAAAGGCGGCGGATGGCGGGTGGCGGGTGGCGCTTTGCGGCACTAGGTCTGGGATGTGGAAAGGGGGCCTGCATGATCTTGGTGGAACATGGTCCAAAGGGGCAGGCGGCTTTGTTTGCGGGCGCGCTGGGCACGGTTATTGCCCGAGACGCGGCTGATGTGGCGCAAGCCCTTGCCGATCTGGATGCTGCGCGGGCGCGGGGGCACTGGGTGGCGGGCTGGATGGCCTATGAAGCGGGCTATGCCATGGAACCGCGCCTAGCGGGGCTGATGCCCAAGGCGGCGGGGCCGTTGGTGTGCTTTGGGATATATGAACAGCCACAAGATGCTGCCTTTGTTCTGGCACAGGCGGCGGTTGAAGGGCGGGCGGGGGTGAGCCTTGATCCGGCTGACCCCATGATCTCGCAAGCGGCTTATGCTGAAGCGTTTGATCAGGTCAAAGCCTATATCGCGGCGGGCGATTGCTATCAAATCAACCTGACCTTCCCGATGCAAAGCCGTTTGTGCTCGGGCACGGCCCTTGGCCTATACGGCGCGCTGCGGGCGCGGCAATCGGTGGGCTATGGGGCTTTTGTTGATTTGGGGGGTGAAGGTGCGGGCGCGGATGTGCCTGTGCTGATTTCACGCTCGCCCGAGTTGTTTGTGCGCACAGATGCTGCCGGGCGCATTGAAAGCCGTCCGATGAAGGGCACCGCCCCGCGCGACCCAGACCCCGTGCGGGATGCCGAATTGGCCGAAGATCTGCGTGGATCAGAAAAGGGGCGGGCCGAAAACCTGATGATCGTCGATCTGCTGCGCAATGACATTTCGCGCATCGCAAAGGTGGGCTCGGTCAAGGTGCCAGCGCTTTTTGCGGTGGAAAGTTATGCTACCTTGCATCAGATGATCAGTCGGGTGGTGGGCGATCTGGTCGAGCCGCCGTCCATGACGGGCCTGATGGAGGCGCTGTTTCCCTGCGGGTCAATTACCGGCGCGCCCAAGATCCGCGCGATGGAAATCATCCGTCAGGTGGAACCCATGCCGCGCGGGGCCTATTGCGGCGCGATTGGCTGGATGGCCCCTGACGGGGAAAGCTGCTTTTCTGTGGCGATCCGCACGCTGACTTTGGGCGCAGACGGGGGGATCGTGCTAAACGTCGGTGGCGGGGTGGTGCAGGATTCGACCTGTGAGGGCGAATGGGAGGAAGCGCATTGGAAAGCGCGCTACGTGACGGGGCTAATGCGCCGGGGTTAAAGCTTATCGAAACGCTGCTGTGGGACGGGGCGGATTGCCCCCGTATAAAGCTGCATCAGGCCCGGCTGGCGCGGTCAGCTGCGGCTTTGGGCTGGGCTGCGCCTGCCGATCTGCGTGAGCTTTTGGTTGGGATGCCTGCTCAGGCGCTGCGGTTGCGGATGACGCTGGATGGTGCGGGGCTTCTGGCATTGGAACGCGCGCCTTTGCCGCCTGCAAAGACCGAGTGGCTTGTAGGGCTGGCACGCGACAGACTGACCAGCACGGACCCTTGGCTGCAACACAAAACCACACGGCGCGGGGTTTATGATGCGGCGCGGGCTTCCTTGGCCGAGGGGCTGGACGAAGTGATCTTTCTGAACGAGCGCGGCGAGGTGTGCGAGGGCACGATCACCACGGTCTTCTTTGACAAAGGACAGGGGATGCGCACGCCGCCCTTGACCTGTGGGGTGTTGCCTGGGGTGCTGCGGGCCGAGATGGCCGTTGGCGAAGAGGTCTTATGGGCGGAGGATTTGCCCAAAACGCGCCTTTGGCTTGGCAATGCCCTGCGCGGCTTGATCCCTGCGCGCTTTTGCCAGCCGTGAAAGGCCCGCCATTGCCTGATCTTTGGCGTTAATTTCCCACCATGATCACTGCGCCCGTGTCATCGAAGATACCCCCGCCCACCAGCACTTTAAGGCGCTCGACCTCGGTGAAAGCCTCCATCACGGCGGGCGTGCCTTCGACTTGACCTGCGGGCACCAAAACCATCGTCATGCCATCCAGTTTCAGATCAAACTTGATCGGCTGCGCCCGATCCGGCGCCAAAGCAAAGCTGACGTCATTTATGGCGCTTTCCAACGCGTCATAATCAGACCCGTTGCGCAAAGCGATCATGCTCAGGTCTGAGGTATAGGGGCTAATTTCAAGATACCAAGGTGCGCTTGACCCGACATCGGCCGATACGAAGGGCAGCGTGCCTTCGATCGTAATCGTTGCCCCAAAGTCAGATTTGTCTAATGAAAAGTCATCCACCGCGACATAGCTTTCCGCAATGGCTTGGATCTGTTTGATTTCCTGCTTTTGCTGATCGTCCAGTTCTGTTGCCATGCTAAAGGTCGCGGTGAAATCGACCATCACTGTCTGTCCAGACTGTGCGGCCAAAATGTCGTCTTTGGTGATTTTGGTTGTGACATCATCTGCCTTGCAGGCGGCCAAGGCCATAACGGCCAATAAAGTGAGCTTTGCGATCTTCATCTTGGTCTCCTGCAGTGAGTGGGCCAACTGGTCTAGATGAAGTTTATCACAGAGCGATTGCTGTGAAAACACAGGTTCTGCGGGGCGGCAAGCGTAGCAACCGGTGGCAGGGAGGGTATTGCAAAAAGAAGAAGGGTTCTGATGATCTTTCGGCCATCAGAACCCCAACTTTGTCATGCGTCGCGCTGTTTGATCAGCCGACGATGTTGAACTCCGGCCCATAAGGATACTTGGTGATATCCTCATTGCCGGTTTCGGTGATGATCAAGATATCATGCTCGCGGTAACCACCCGCCCCCGGTTGGCCTTCGGGAATGGTCAGCATGGGTTCCATCGAAATCACCATGCCGGGTTCCAGCACCGTGTCGATGTCTTCGCGCAGTTCAAGGCCAGCCTCACGGCCATAGTAATGCGACAGAACCCCGAAAGAGTGGCCATAGCCAAAGGTGCGGTATTGCAGCACCTGATGCTCTTCAAAGAAGGTGTTCAGCTTGGCGGTTACTTCTGAACATTTGGCCCCAGGCACCAACAAGCTCATCCCATATTCATGGGCTGCGACGTTGATATCCCAAATCCGGCGTGAGGCGGGGTCGACCTCTTGCACGAACATCGTGCGTTCCAGCGCCGTATAATAACCCGAGATCATCGGGAACGTGTTCAGCGACAGAATATCGCCGCGTTGCAGTTTGCGCCCCGTCACGGGGTTATGCGCCCCATCGGTGTTGATGCCTGATTGGAACCAGACCCAAGTGTCGCGGTATTCGGCATCGGGGAAGCGCTTGGCAATCTCTAACTCCATCGCGTCGCGGCCAGCCATAGCGATGTCAATTTCGCGCAAACCCGCTTTTACGGCTTCGCGGATTGCAAAGCCGCCCACATCCGCCACACCCGCACCATGCCGGATCAGGGCGATTTCGGCGGCGGATTTCATCATCCGCTGTTCCATAGCGCCCTTGGAAATATCCACCCCGCGCGAGGGCTTCAGGAAAGCGTTGAGCTTTTCAGATTGCACGAGCGTCAAATGATCTGCCTCGCAGCCAATCACTTTGCCTTCGCCCGTGACTGACAGCACCGCGCGCCAGTAATTGTCGCGCGCCCAATCGGTATAGGTGATGTTATCGCCATGGCAACGCCGCCACGGTTGGCCCGCATCAATGCCCGCGCTGATCGTGACTGACTGCGTGGAGGTGACCACCAAGCCATAGGGCCGCCCGAAAGAGCAGTAAAGAAAGCCCGAGTAGTAGGCGATGGAATGCATCGAGGTGAAAACACAGGCGTCTATCCCCTGCATTTCCATCAACTCGCGCAGGCCAGCCAAGCGGGCGTCATATTCTTCCGCGGCAAAGGGCAGAACCCGGTCGCCTTGGTGGAAACGGTATTGTTCTGGACGGTTCGTCATAACAGACCTCAGACAAGGGGTCATGCCATACGGACCCCGAAAGGTCCCGGCGTGCAGGACGAAAGCGCCATTGGCGCAAGCAGAAGGGCTGCCCCTTGGAACGACGCCATCGTTCCGGCTCGGTCCAATCATGCCCGAGTTCTGGGGCGGCACAAGTCATAAACCGACGCAATTTGGCCGGATCTGACGCTTGTGGCAGAGCCCATCCAAGGCGGCGCCCGTGATTGCGCGAAGTTACGGCAAATTGCGCCAAGATCGCAGGGCCAAGCGGTGGCCTGTCAACCATTTGCTAGGGCCTTGGTGCCAAAGTCGCCCTTGGGTCAGCGCCCGGGGGGGTGCTGAAAAATGGGGTGGACCATGGCATCTTTTGGGGTGACGACCGACATTCAGTCGGGTCAAAGCTTGTCGGCGGGTGAGTTTGGGCTTGTGGCGGCCCAGGGGTCTATTGTTGCCACGTCCGGGCCTGCGGTTGAGGTGAACGCCACGGCCACGCTGTTGTCTTACGGCGTCTTAGCAGCCTTGAATGGCAGCGCCATTGTGTTGAACGATGCGCGATTTACCAGCGTGACCATCGATGCTGATGGCTCGGTTGTGACGAGGTCCATCAATCTTGCGGCCATTTCGGGCAGCTTTTCGGACCAAGTTGCGCTGCACCTTTCGGGCATGGTCAGTGGGGGCATGGGGCTTAACCTTACGGCTTCCAAGACCTTCTCAACCCTGAACATCGGCAATGACGGTGTTTTGCGGGGCTTGGGTTTCGCCGCAGGCCACGCAATCGCGCTGACGCTGAACCAAGGCTCTACCGCGACCATCAGCAACACAGGCACGATCAGCACCGCAGGCACTGGGGCCACGATCAAGGTGGCTGGTCAATGGGGGGGCACGACCCTGACCAATACGGGCGACATCCTCAACGCTTCGGCCACACAATGTGCCATCGATGTGGTTGGCGATCTGACGCTGCGCAACTCTGGCCGGATCGAAGGGGGCGTGACGGTTAAAGACGGCGTGGCCGACATCACCTCCTCGGGCAGCGTGCACGGAGACATCAAGCTGAGCGGTTGTGCGGACATCGTGCGGATCAGCGGCGTGGTGATGGGCAATGTGACCTTGGGCGATGGGGCCAATGTCTTTTGGCAAACCGGCGGGCGTGTGATGGACACTGTTTGTGGTGGGTTTGGCGATGATACCTATCACGTCGACCGGTCTGACACTGTCATCAGCGATACGAAGGGGGGGATAGATGTGGTCTATGCCTCGGCCAGTTTTCGTTTGGCCGCGGGGTTGGAAAATCTGCTGCTGCTGGGCCCCCAACCGCTGACAGGCATGGGGAACGCTGGGGCGAATATGATCCAAGGCGACACGGGCGATGATGTCATTTGGGGCTCGGCCGGCAATGACATCCTGATCGGTGGGGAAGGGAACAACCGCCTAATAGGGGGCACAGGTGCCGATACCCTGCGTGGCGGTGAGGGAAGCGACCGCATCGCAGGTGGCCCCGGTGACGATACGGCTTATGTGAGCCTTGGCAAAGACAAGCTCTTCGGCGGCGCAGGGCGCGATGTGCTGCGATTTGATGAATTGACCACTGTGTCAGGTGTCACAGCCAATCTTGCCACCCATAAAGCCAGCTTTGAAGATAAAAGCGACGGCTTTCGGTTCATCCGCTTTGAAGATCTGGTCGGCACTGCCTATGCCGACACGCTGACGGGCAGCGATGTTGCCAATAGTTTGGCGGGCGGCGACGGGGCTGACACGCTGTCCGGCGGGGCGGGTGACGATGTCTTGATTGGCGGCGCGCAGGGCGATGTGATGGATGGCGGGCTGGGCGCGGATACTTTTGTTTACACCAGCAAAACCGATAGCCCGATGGGCGGGTTTGATACGATCTGGTGGTTTGAAAAAGGGCAGGACAAGATCGACCTCTCGGCCCTAGATGCCGTGCTGGGTGGGGCGGACGATGCCTTTGGGTTTATAGGCTCTCAAGCCTTCGGAGCGGGTGGGGCTTGTGTGCGCTATCAACGCAACGACGCAGGGGGCACAACCCTGATCGAACTGTGTCTGGCTGGATCAAGCAGTCCGGATATGCAGATTGTACTGGGCGGCCTTCACGATCTGACCGCCGCCAGTTTCGTGCTGTGACGAGCGCGGTTCGATTGACGCTTTGCTAGGCGGCCTAATCAAAATTCATTTTGGGTCAGCACCGGCGGCGGTGCTAGAGAATGGGGTGTTCCATGACGTCTTTTTTGGTGACGACAGATACGCAAGCGGGTCAAACTCTGTCAGCGGGAGAATGGGGGCTTGTGGCGGCCAATGGGTCGATCTTAGCCGCTTCAGGGGCGGCAGTAGACCTCAACGGCACGGCTGCGCTGATGTCTTACGGGGCCTTGGGCTCCTTGAACACCCATGCCGTGGTGCTGAAAGAAGCGCGGTCAACATCGGTGACTATCGGCGCAACCGGCTCCGTTGTGACGGGGGCAACCACCCTTGCGGCAATTTCTGGCAGCTTTGCGGATCAATTTGCACTGCATTTGTCGGGTTTGGTCAGTGGAGGACAGGGCGTTAGCCTTGCAGCCACAACACCCACTTCCTCCATCAATATCAGCAATGGCGGCACCTTGCAGGGCTTGGGATTTTCTGCGGGCCAAGCCCTTTCGTTGACTTTGAATGCAACCTCGACAGCGGCCATCGCCAATGCCGGACTGATCAGCACCGCTGGGGTTGGCCCCGCTATCCAGGTCTGGGGCGGTGGCAGTCTGACCCTTAGCAACACAGGCAATATCGTCAACGCCGCGACGCTTGGCGTTGCGATTGCGGTAGAGGGCGCGCTGACGCTGCGCAACTCTGGCCGGATCGAGGGAGATGTCAGCGCCACCCTATCGGCCAATATCTATAACGCTGGCACGGTTCAGGGCGACATAAAGTTGGGCAACGCAAATGACACGGTGAGGGTCAGTGGGGTGGTTTTGGGCGACATCTTCATGGGCGACGGGCGCGGCGCGTTTTTCCAGACGGGTGGGCGCGTTATGGGATGCGTTTATGGTGGCGCGGGTGACGATCAGTATCACATCGACCGACCTGACACTGTGATCAGCGACATGACTGGTGGCGTGGATACGGTCTTTGCCGCCATCAGTTTTCGCTTGGCTGAGGGGATAGAAAACTTGACCCTCAGCGGCGCGCTAAACCTGACGGGCATCGGCAATTCCGGCGCAAATGTGATCCGTGGCGCGGGTGGGGATGATGTTTTGCGCGGCCTTGGCGGCAATGACGTGCTGCACGGAAGCGAAGGAAATAACCGCATAATGGGCGGGGCAGGGGCTGATACCCTGCGCGGCGGTGAGGGCAAGGACCGCATGGAAGGGGGGCCGGGGGCAGATACGGTTTATGTGGGTTATGGCAAAGACAAGCTTTTTGGCGGTTCAGGGCGGGATGTGCTGCGGTTTGATGACTTGGTCAGTCCATCAGGCGTGACAGCCAACCTCGCCACCAACACAGCCAGCTTTGAAGATCAAAGCGACCGCTTTCGCTTCACAGGCTTTGAGGATGTGGTCGGCACTGCCTATAGCGACACGCTGATCGGTACCGATATGGCCAATACGTTGATGGGCGGGGATGGGGCTGATGTGCTGACGGGCGGCGGCCAAGGCGATACTTTGTTTGGCGGCAAAGGGGCGGATCACTTCGTCTTTTCAGCCCTTTCTGACAGCATGGGGGCAGAGTTTGATACGATCCAAGACTTTGAAAAAGGGTCTGATCTGATCACCCTGTTTGCAATCGATGCCGTTTTGGGGGGCGCGGATGATGCCTTTCATTTCATCGGCACGCAGGCTTTTTCATACACGGACCCAGAGGTGCGCTTTCAGCTTAACACCGCCAATGGCACGACCCTCATCGAGGTGCATATGGCGGGCAGCGCAAATGGCGACTGTCAGATCGTTCTGAATGGGCTTTACGATCTGACAGCGGATAGTTTTGTCCTATAAAACGCGCGCGTCTAACGCGGGTTCACCCTAAACCCGCCCCGCAAAATCGGCGGCAGAATGGCGTTCGGCCATCTGCTCGGACGGATCGCCCGAGACCTTGTTCACAATGCGACCACGTTTGGCGGCGGGCCGCGCCTCGATCGCGTCGGCCCAGCGTTTGAGGTTGG